>JAFAPI010000203.1 GCA_019247195.1 Gammaproteobacteria bacterium | reverse complement strand
GGCGTCATCGCCGACTTCACCTACACCGAGAAGATGCTGCAGTACTTTATCAATAAAGTGCACGGCAATCGCATGCTCAAGCCCTCACCGCGCGTGCTCGTGTGTGTGCCCTTCGGCTCGACGCAGGTCGAGCGGCGCGCGATCCGGGAGTCTGCCGAGGGTGCCGGCGCGCGTAACGTGGCGATCGTGAGTGAGCCGATGGCCGCCGCGGTCGGGGCGGGCCTGCCGGTGCACGAGGCGCGCGGCTCCATGGTGCTCGACATCGGCGGTGGTACGTCCGAGGTGGCCGTGCTGTCGCTCAACGGCATCGTGTACGCGAACTCGGCGCGAATAGGCGGTGATCGCTTCGACGACGCGATCATGAACTACGTGCGGCGCAACTACGGCATCCTGATCGGCGAGGCCACCGCCGAGCGCATCAAGATCGAGATCGGCTCGGCCTACCCGGGCCAGCAGGTGCGCGAGCTGTCGGTGAAGGGCCGCAACCTCTCCGAGGGCGTGCCGCGCAGCTTCACCCTCAACAGCAACGAGATCCTCGAGGCGCTGCAGGAGCCGCTGCAGAGCATCGTCAGCGCCGTGAAGCAGGCGCTCGAGCAGACCCCGCCCGAGCTCGGCGCCGACGTCGCCGAGCGCGGCATCGTGCTCACCGGCGGCGGCGCGCTGCTGCGCGACATCGACAAGCTCCTCACCGAGGAGACGGGCCTGCCGGTGGTCGTGGCCGACGACCCACTCACCTGCGTCGCCCGCGGCGGCGGCCGCATCCTCGAGCTCATGGACGAACTCGGACCGGGGCACTTCGGTCTCGAATAGCGCAAGGAGCGCCCAGCACCCAAGTGGCCGCGTTCGGCACAGGAGGCAGGAGACCGCTACAGGGACGCGGCGGCTCGGCGGGTCTCAGCTTCACTTTCTATGCAGTGCTCGCGGTCATCGCGATGTACCTCGACCAGCGCCAGCACTACCTCGAGCGGGTGCGCTACGGGCTGCAGGCAGCCGCGTACCCCATCCAGCTCGCCGTCAGCTCCCCGCCCGCGGCGTGGCACTGGCTCACGGATGTCTTCCAGACCCGCGATGCGCTGCGGGCCGAGAACGCCCAGCTGCGCAGCCAGCAGCGCGACCTCGAGGTGCGCACGATGCGCTACGAGGCACTGGCGCGCGAGAACGGGGCGCTGCGGGGCCTCAAGGCCGCGTTGCCGCCGGTCGCGGAGCGCTGGCTCGCCGCCGAGATCGTCACGGTGCAGGTGAACGGCCTGCGCCAGCGGGTGCTGCTCAACCGCGGCGCGACCAACGGGGTGTTCCGCGGCCAGGCCGTGCTCGATGACCACGGACTCATCGGCCAGACGACCCACGTCGGCCCGTGGAGCGCCGAGGTCATCCTCATCACCGACCCCGAGCACGCCGTGCCGGTACGCATCGAGCGCACCGGCCTCGCCACCCTCGCCGTCGGGGCGGGAGACACGAGCACGCTCGCGCTGCCGTACCTGCCGGCGAACGCGGACATCCAGCGCGGCGACCTGCTCGTCACCTCCGGCCTGGGCGGCGTGTTCCCGGAAGGCTATCCCGTGGCGCGGGTCACCGAGGTGCACCGCGACGCGGTGCAGCCACTCGCGCAGGTGCGTGCCGCCCCGCTGGCGCGCATCGACATGGACACCGAGGTGATGCTGGTGTGGTTCAGGGAGGGCCACCCCGCCGCCCCGAGCGCGGTGATCCCCGCGCCGCACGCGGTCGGGGAAGTGAAGGCGGGCAACGCCCTGCTGCAGCCCCAGGCCGCCGAGCATGCGGCGCCGCCCGGCCCGGGCCCGGCACCTGCGACGGGTGCGCCGCCTGCCGCCGCAACGAGCGCGCCGCAGGGGACCCCATGAGCGGCGACTCGCGGCTGCGATTGCTGCTCTCCGCGCTCGTGGCGCTCATCCTCACGGTGCTGCCGCTGCCGGTCTGGGCCGACGTGCTGCGCCCGGCGTTCCTGGTGCTGACCGTCCTCTTCTGGTCGGTGAACGCGCCGCGCACCGGCGGCATCGCCTTCGGCTTCTTCGCCGGGCTGATGCTCGATGTCTTCCAGGGGCCGGTCCTGGGAGAGCACGCGCTCGCGCTCGCCCTGATCAGCTACATCGCGGTGCGCGAGCACCAGCGCATCCGCTCCAAGCCCTCGTTCCAGCAGGCGCTCATCGTCTGCGCCGCGCTCGTCATCTACGAGGTGGTGCTGTTCGCGATCGATGGCTGGACCGGCCACCCCGTGACCAGCCCGCTGCGCTGGGTGCACACCGTGACCGGTGCACTCATCTGGCCGCCCGCGGCGGCTATCCTTGCCTACGGCGCGGGCCGGCGCGCGTGACCGCGCCGCGCCGGCCGACTCGCAGGGACTGAGGACATGCCGGCGGTGCGCATCAAGGACCACTGGCGCGAGCAGCGCCTCTTCGACCAGCGCGCGATCGTGTGCGCCGCGCTCATGGCCCTCGCCACCCTGGGACTCATCGTCCGGCTCTACGTGCTGCAGGTGGCCCGCCACGACTATTACAGCGACCTGTCGCAGGGCAACCGCGTGCGCAACGAGCCGATCCCGGCGGCGCGCGGCCTGATCCTCGACCGCCATGGCGAGGTGATCGCCGGCAACCAGCCCGCCTACCAGCTCGAGCTGGTGCCCGAGGAGGTCCCGGACCTGAGCGACACGCTCGCGCGGCTGGTGGCGCTCGGCCTGCTGCGCGATGACGACGTGGACGAGCTCGAGCGCACCATCGAGTCGAGCCGCCGCTTCGACAGCGTGCCGATCCGGCTGCGCATGTCGGACGAGGACGTGGCGCGCTTCGCGGTGCGGCGCTTCGAGTTCCCCGGCCTGGACATCAAGACCCGCCAGACGCGCTTCTACCCCAACGGCGCCCTGGCGGTCCACGCGCTCGGCTACGTCGGTGCGATCAGCGAGCAGGACCTGAAGCACATCGATCGCGCCAGCTACGCCGGCACGGCGCTGATCGGCAAGCTCGGCGTCGAGAGCGCCTACGAGCACGAGCTGCACGGCGTCAACGGCTTCCGCGAGGTGCTGGTGAACGCGCAGGGACGCTCGGTGGAGCGCCAGGGCGCGCTGCTCGCCGAGCTGCACACCAAGGCGCCCACCGCGGGCGGGGACCTGGTGCTGTCGATCGACCTCAAGATCCAGCGGGTGGCCGAGGCGGCGCTCGCCGGACACCGCGGCGCGGTGGTCGCGCTCGACCCGAACAACGGCGACGTGCTCGCGCTGGTGAGCCTGCCGGGCTTCGATCCGACCCTGTTTGGCCGCGGCATCACCGCCGGTGAGTACAACCAGCTGCAGAGCGACATCGACCGGCCGCTCTTCAACCGCGCGCTGCGCGGCACGTACCCGCCCGGCTCGACGGTGAAGCCGGTGATCGCCCTCGCCGGCCTCACCTACCACGTGGTGGACCCGGAGGCGCACCGCTATTGCGCCGGCTCCTTCCACCTGCCGGGCAGCTCCTTCATCTACCGCGAGTACCACAACGAGCACCACGGCGCGGTCAACCTCGACGACGCGATCGCGCGCTCGTGCGACGTCTACTTCTACGGCCTGGCCAACGAGATCGGCGTGGACCGCATCTCCGCCTTCATGGCGCCGTTCGGCTTCGGCGCGCTCACCGGCATCGACGTCAGCGGCGAGAAGGCCGGCATACTCCCCTCGCGCGACTGGAAGCAGAAGACCTTCGCCAGGCCCGCGGACCGCATCTGGTTCCCGGGCGAGACGGTGAGCTTCGGCATCGGCCAGGGCTATCTCACCGTCACCCCGCTCGAGCTCGCGCACTACGCGAGCGTCCTCGCCACGCGCGGCCACATCTGGCAGCCGCGCCTGGTGCGGGCGCACCGCGACCCGCGCAGCGGCGCCCTGCAGCCGCTCGCGCCGGTCTCGCAGGGCGAGGTGCCGGGTGTGTCGGCGGAGGACTGGCAGCGCATCGTGCACGGCATGATCGGGGTCACCCAGCGCGGCACCGCGGCCGCGGTCGGGCTGCACGCCCCGTACGTATTCGCCGGCAAGACCGGCACGGCGCAGGTCTACACCGTCTCGCGCACCGAGAAGTACAACGCCAGCAAGATCAACGAGCGGCTGCGCGATCATTCCTGGTTCATCGCCTTCGCCCCGGCCGACGCGCCGCGCATCGCGGTCGCGGTGCTGCAGGAGAATGGCGGGGCGGGCGCGAGCGCCGCGGCGCCGATCGCCCGCAAGGTGCTCGATGCCTACCTCCTCGATGGCGACGGCAAGGTGAAGCCGAGCTCATGATCTACGAGGAAGTCACCTCCGGCTCGCGCACGCGCCGCACCCTGACCGGCGCGGCGCGCGTGCTGTTCGCGCTGAAGATCGACGGCCCGCTGGTGATCGGCCTGGCGCTCATCGCCGCCTTCGGGCTGGTGGTGCTCTACAGCGCCTCCGGGCAGAGCCTCTCGACGGTGCTGCGCACGGCGGCGCGCTTCGTGCTCGGCACCGCCGCGATGCTGTTGCTCGCCCAGGTCAACCCCAACTTCCTGCGCCGCTCGACCCCGTGGCTGTACCTCGCCGGCTGCGTGCTGCTGCTGGTGGTGGCCGCGGCCGGCCACGTCGGGCTCGGCGCGCAGCGCTGGCTCGATCTGAAGCTCTTCCGCTTCCAGCCCTCCGAGCTGATGAAGCTCGCGGTGCCGATGATGTGCGCCTGGTACCTGCACGAGCGGCCGCTGCCTCCCTCCTGGGGCTCGCTCGGCGCGCTGGCCGGGCTCATCCTGCTGCCGGTGGCGCTGGTGGCGGTCGAGCCCGACCTCGGCACGGCGGCGCTGATCGCCGCGGCGGGCGCGCTGGTCATCGTGCTCGGCGGGCTGCGCACGCGGGTGATGGTGGGGCTGCTCGGGCTCGCGGCGGTGGGGGCCTTCTTCGGCTGGAACTTCATGCACGATTACCAGCGCAAGCGCGTGCTCACCTTCCTCAACCCGCAGACCGATCCGCTCGGGGCCGGCTACCACATCATCCAGTCGCAGATCGCCATCGGCTCGGGCGGGGTGTTCGGCAAGGGCTGGATGAACGGCAGCCAGGCGCAGCTGGAGTTCCTGCCCGAGCGCTCGACCGATTTCATCTTCGCGGTGATCGGCGAGGAGTTCGGGCTGCTCGGACTGCTCTTGCTGCTGTCGCTGTACCTGTTCGTGGTGAGCCGCGCCGTCTACCTCGCCACGCAGACCCAGGACACGTTCGCGCGCCTGCTCGCCGGCAGCCTGGCGCTCACCTTCTTCGTCTACGTGTTCATCAACGCCGGCATGGTGACCGGGCTGCTGCCGGTGGTCGGCGTGCCGCTGCCGCTGGTCTCCTACGGCGGCAGCTCGGTCGTGACCCTGCTCGCCGGCTTCGGTATTCTCATGGCGCTGTATTCACGGCGCAAACTCATCGGATCGTAGTGAGAGCACTGCTGCGCCTGCTGCCGTTCGTGGCGCTCGCCGGGCCGCTCGCCCTGGCCGGGGCGGCGCGCGCGAGCGCCTTTGACCTCAAGCGCCCCGAGGTCGCCGCCTTCGTCGAGGAGGTGGTGGGGCGCGACGGGCTGTCGCGCCGCGAGGTGCGCGCGCTGCTCAAGGCCGCGCAGCCGCAGCCGCAGATCATCGACATCATGAACCGGCCGATCGAGAAGGTCGCGCCGTGGTGGGAGTACCGCGAGCACTTCGTCACCGCCGAGCGCATCAGCCAGGGCGTCGCCTTCTGGCAGGAGCACCGCGCGGCGCTCGAGCGCATCGCCGCGGAGTACCAGGTGCCCCCGGAATACCTGGTGGCGATCCTCGGGGTCGAGACCAAGTACGGCCGCATCACGGGCCGCTACCGCGTGCTCGATGCGCTCGCCACCCTCGCCTTCGATTACCCGGCGCGGCATGCCTACTTCCGCGGTGAGCTCGAGCAGTTCCTGCTGCTGGTGCGCGAGAACCGCCTCGACCCGCTCGCGGTCACCGGCTCCTACGCCGGCGCGATGGGCGCGCCGCAGTTCATGCCGTCCGCCTACCGCCGCTACGCGGTCGATGCGAACACCGACCGCCGCCGTGACCTGTGGGGCGACTGGGACGACATCCTGGCGAGCGTCGCGAACTACCTGAAGGAGAACGGCTGGCAGGCGGGCACGCCGGTGCTCGCCGAGGCGAGCCTCGATCCCGAGCCGGACTTCCAGATCGAGCCGCGCAACGTGAAGCTCAACGACACCCTGGGGGCGCTCGCCGCGCGCGGCGTGAAGGTGAGCCTCGAGCTGCCGCCGGAGACCCCGGTGGTGCTGCTGTCGGCGGAGCAGAAGGACGGGCCGGCCTACCGCGTCGGCTTCCATAACTTCTATGTGATCACCCGCTACAACACCAGCGCGCGCTACGCCATGGCCGTGCACGACCTGGCGCAGGCGATCGCCGCGCAGCTGCGCGCCACCCCGCCCTGATGCGCGCCCGGGCGCCCCTCCTCGCCCTGAGCGCCGCCGCGGCGGCGCTGGCGGGCTGCTCGCTCGCGCCGCGGCACGCGGCGCCCGCGCCATCCGCAGGTCCTCCCGCCCCGCCCGCCGCCGCCTCGGTCCCCGAGGCGGTGCCGCGCGCCGAGCCGCGCAGCGCGCACGGCAACCCGCCCTTCTACGAGGTGCTCGGCCACCGCTACTTCGTGCTGCCGGCGGCCGAGGGCTACAGCGAGCGCGGCGTCGCGTCCTGGTACGGACCGTCCTTCCACGGCGGCAGCACCTCGAGCGGGGAGCCGTACGACATGTACGGCCTGAGCGCGGCCCACAAGACACTGCCGCTGCCGACCTGGGTGCGCGTCACCAACCTCAAGAACGGCCGCAGCGTGGTGCTGCGCGTCAACGACCGCGGCCCCTTCGTCGCCAACCGCCTCATCGACCTCTCCTACAGCGCCGCCGTGCAGCTCGACATGGTGCGCGAGGGTACGACGCTGGTGGAGGTGCGGGCCCTCACCCCCGGCGTGCCCGATGAGCTCACGCGCAGCGCCGCCAGCCCGCCGCCGGCGCTCTACGTGCAGGCGGGGGCCTTCGCCGCCGCGGACCACGCCGCGCGTCTCACCGACCGGCTGCACGCCGCGGGCCTGGCGAGCGCCTTCGTGGTGCCACCGCTCAACGGCGGCAGCCACCTCTACCGCGTGCGGCTCGGGCCGGTGACGAGCGTCGCCGAGTACGATGCGCTCGCGGCACGCCTCAGCAGCCTCGGCATCGCCAACGCGCGCCTCGCGAACGACTGAGTGCGCGCGGCGCGCCGCGCCCCTTGGGTTAAGATGCGCTCGCCTCATCGCCACTGAAAAGGACTCCGGTGCCTCGACCCCTCCTCGCTCTGCTGCTGCTGCTCGCCGCCGCGCCGGGCGGCACCGCCACCGCAGCGCCCGCCCCGATACCCGCGCCGCCGACGGTGGATGCGCACGCCTACCTTCTCATCGATTACAACAGCGGCCGGGTGCTCGCGCAGGCGCACGCCGATGAGCGCGCCGAGCCGGCCTCGCTCACCAAGCTGATGACCGCCTACGTGGTGTTCACGGCGCTGAAGGAGCACCGCCTCAAGCTCACCGACATGGTTACCGTGAGCGAGCACGCCTGGCGCGCCGAGGGCTCGCGCACCTTCGTGCAGGTCGGTACCCAGGTGCCGGTCGACATCCTGCTCAAGGGCATGATCGTGCAGTCGGGCAACGACGCCACCATCGCCCTCGCCGAGCGCGTCGGCGGCACCGAGGCCGCGTTCGCGCAGATGATGAACGAGTACGCGGCGCGGCTCGGGATGAAGGGCAGCCACTTCGAGAACAGCGACGGCCTGCCCGCCCCCAACCACTACGTGAGCGCGCGCGACATCGCGACGCTGTCGGCGGCGATCATCCGCGAGTTCCCCGACCTCTACCCGCTCTTCAGCCTGCGCGAGTTCATGTGGAACAACATCCGCCAGGGCAACCGCAATGGCCTGCTCGGCAAGGATCCCTCGGTCGATGGCCTGAAGACCGGGCACACCGACAGCGCCGGGTTCTGCCTCGCCACCTCCGCCAACCGCGGCGGCATGCGGCTGATCTCGGTGGTGCTGGGCGCACCGAGCATCAAGGCGCGCGAGGAGGCGAGCGCGGCCCTGCTGGGCTACGGCTACACCTTCTTCGAGACCGTGCGCGTCAAGGCGGCAAAGGAGACGGTGCTCAAGGAGCGCGTCTACAAGTCCGCCAGCGAGTACGTCCCGCTCACGGTGCCGGCCGATGTCTATGCCACGGTCGGCCGCGGCCAGGGCGGGACCCTCAAGACCGCCACCCACCTCACGAGCGAGCCGCTCGTCGCGCCGCTCGCCGCCGCAAGGCCCGTCGGCGAGCTGACCGTGCTCGATGCGAGCGGCACGAGCGTGGCGCGCGCGCCGCTGGTGCCGGAGGCGGCGGTGCCGAGCGGCGGAATCTGGACGCGCATGGTGGACGGCATCGCCCTGTGGTTCCACTGAGCCGATGGCCGCGCCGCTGCCCGTCTGCTACCTGAACGGGGCCTACCTGCCGCTCGCGGACGCGCGCGTCTCGCCGCTCGACCGCGGCTTTCTCTATGCCGACGGGGTCTACGAGGTGATGCCCGTCTACGGCGGGCGGCCGTTCCGTTTCGCGGCCCACCAGCAGCGCCTCGCCCGCAGCCTCGCCGGCATCGCCATGGAGGACCCGCACACGCCCGCGCAGTGGCGCGCCATCCTCGGCGGCCTCATCGAGCACAACGGCGGCGGCGAGCAGTACGTCTACTGGCAGGTGACGCGCGGCGCGGAAGCCGGGCGCAACCACGCCCCGCTGCCCGAGATTCCGCGCACCGTGTTCGCCTTCTGCGCCCCGCTGCCGGTGACGCCCGCGGACGTCCTGGCGCGCGGGCTCGCCTGCGTGACCGCGGTCGACACCCGCTGGGCGCGCTGCGACATCAAGTCGACCGCGCTGCTCGCCAACGTGCTGCTGCGCCAGCTGGCGGTCGAGGCCGGCGCCGCCGAGACCATCCTGCTGCGCGGCGGGGAGCTCACCGAGGCCTCGGCCTCCTCGGTGCACGTGGTGCGCGAGGGCGCGGTGTACGTGCCGCCGAATTCGCGGCGCATCCTGCCCGGCACCACGCGCTCGGCCGTCGAGGAGCTGCTCGAGCGCGCCGGCATCCGCTGGCGCACCGCCGCGGTGAGCGAGGCGCAGCTGCGCGGCGCCGATGAGATCTGGATCTCCGCCGCGACGCGCGAGGTGCAGCCGGTGACGATGCTCGACGGGGCGCCGGTGGGCGACGGGCGGCCCGGGCCGGTATGGCGGCGGGTGCACGCGGAGTGGGAGGGCTACAAGCGCGCCCTCGCCGGGACCCCCTGGTGAGCGCCACCGGGCTTCAGTTCCCGACCGACTACCCGCTCAAGGTGCTCGGCCGGCCGGATGAGACGTTCCGCCAGCGGGCGCACCGCATCGTGCTGCGGCACGCCCCCGACACCAATGCCGCGCGGTCAGCGAGCGTCTCAGCGCCCACGGCAACTACCTCGCCGTCTCCTACCGTCTCGCCGCGCAGAGCCGCGGGCAGATCGAGGCGCTGGTGGCGGAGCTGCGGGCGTGCGCGGGGGTGTTGCTGCTGTTGTAAGGTCGCGCCCGCAAGTTAGGCGCACCCGACCAACGCTCCCCTGACACCGGGCCGGCGCAGCCGGTAGCATCCGTGTCATGTCCATCCTCCTCGAGCAGGTCACCAAGCACTACGGCGGCGTGCCGGTGGTCAACGAGGTCTCACTCGACATCGGCGACGGCGAGTTCTTCGTGCTGCTCGGTCCGAGCGGCAGCGGCAAGAGCACGCTGCTGCGGGCGATCGCCGGCCTGACCGCGGTCGACGCCGGGCGCATCGCGCTGCACGGCCGCGACGTCACCCACCTCGCCGCGCGCCGGCGCGGCGTGGGCCTGGTGTTCCAGCACTACGCGCTGTTCCGCCACATGACGGTGGCGGACAACATCGAGTTCGCGCTGCGCGTGCGGCGCATGCGCGCCCGCGCGCGGCGGGCCCGCCGCCAGGAGCTGCTGCGCCTGGTCGCGCTCGAGGGCCTGGACGAGCGCCTGCCGGCGCAGCTCTCCGGCGGTCAGCAGCAGCGGGTCGCGGTCGCGCGCGCCCTCGCCCACAAGCCCGAAGTGCTGCTGCTCGATGAGCCCTTCGGCGCGCTGGACGCCAAGATCCGCGAGGAGCTGCGGCGCACGATCCGCCAGGTACAGCGCGAGCTCGGTATCACCACCGTGCTCGTCACCCACGACCAGGACGAGGCGTTCGCGATGGCCGATCGCATGGGCATCATGAACCTCGGCCGGCTGCTCGAGGTCGGCGACCCGCACGAGCTCTATCTGCGGCCCGCGACGCGCTTCGTCGCGACCTTCCTGGGCGCCGCCAACCTGCTGCTCGCCCGGCGCAGCGGCGCCGCCTTCCGCGTGGGGGCGGCCACCGTGGCCCCGGCACCGGGGAGCGCCGCGCTCGAGGAGAACGAGGTGGTGGCCGTGGTGCGCCCCGAGGAGGTGGAGCTCGCCGCCGAGCGCGGCGCCCTCAGCGGCTCGTTCCTCGCCCACGGGACGGTGGAGGAGAGCGCCTTCACCGGCGCGCAGGAGCGGCTGCGGGTGCGGCTCGCGAGCGCGGCGGCGGAGCCGCTGCGCGTCTACGGCGACGGCGCGACGGCGGCGCTGCAGGTGACGCGCCCCCAGCCCGAGCAGCGCGGCTTCGTGGTGCAGCCGGGCCAGCGCCTCGCGGTGGGCCTGCGCCGTGTGCACGTCCTGCCGACGCCTATGTCGAGCTTCACGGCCTGCGCCGTCAGCGCTCCGCTCGCGGCAGAGCTCGCCGCGCAGCCGTGGCTGGTGGAGCTGGCCGGGCGGATGCGCACGCACATCGGCACCCTCGTCGAGCCACGCCTCGGCGCGCCGGCGAGCCCCCCGCCGCACGGGGAGTTCTTCGGCACGACCGTGCTCGGCGGGGCGAGCGATGCGGCGGCGCGCGTCGAGTGGCTGCTGCGCAGCGGGGCGAAGGACGTGCTCCTCCTGCCGCAGGCGGCGCGCGCCCCGCAGCGGGTACTGGTCCACTGGCTCGGAGCCACGGCGCGCCGCGCCACCCTCGCCGTCGCCGCGAGCGTACTGCGCCACGTCACCGCCGAGGCCATCTACCTGCGTCCGCCGGTCGAGGCCGCCGCCGCCCCGGCCCCGCCGCCCGCGCCGGAGCTGGCGCAGCGACTGGGCGAGGGCCCCGGGCAGATGCTGATCCTGGGCGTCAGTGAGCTCGCCGACCTCGCGGCGGCCGGCTCGGCGCTGCTCGCCGGCGAGTGGCCGACGCTCGTCATCTACCGCGCGGCCGCATGAGCTTCCGCCAACCAAGCATCCTGCCCGGCTTCGGGCTCACGCTGGGCTTCACCACGGCCTTCCTGAGCGTCATCGTGCTGCTGCCGCTCGCGGCGCTGGTGCTGGCCGCGACCTCGCTGTCCTTCGAGGCCTTCGTGCGCACCGTGCTCAGCGCGCGCGCGCTCGGCTCTTATCGCCTCTCCTTCGGCGCCTCGCTCCTGGCGGCCTCGGTCAACAGCGTGTTCGGGTTCGTGCTGGCCTGGACGCTCACCCGCTACGATTTTCCCGGGCGCCGGCTGCTCGATGCGCTGATCGACATGCCCTTCGCGCTGCCGACCGCGGTGTCGGGCATCGCGCTCACCACGGTCTTCGCCCGCAACGGCTGGATCGGCCGCTATCTGGCGCCGCTCGGCATCGAGGTGGCCTACACCTGGCTCGGCATCACCCTCGCCCTGACACTGATCAGCCTGCCCTTCGCGGTGCGCACCGTGCAGCCGGCGCTCATCGAGGTGCAGCGCGAGCTCGAGGAAGCCGCCGAGACCCTCGGCGCCGGACGCTTCACGGTCTTCCGGCGCATCATCCTGCCCACCGTGCTGCCCGCCCTCCTCACCGGCTTCACGCTCGCCTTCGCGCGCGCGGTGGGCGAGTACGGCTCGGTGATCTTCATCGCCGGCAACCTGCCGCTGAAGACCGAGATCACCCCGCTCCTCATCGTCATCCACCTCGAGCAGTTCGACTACGGCGGTGCGGCGGCGCTCGGGCTGGTGATGCTCAGCGTCTCCTTCCTCGTGCTGCTCACGATCAACCTGCTGCAGGGCTGGGGTCGCGCCCGCGCGGCGCGGGTGGCGCGCTGATGGCGCCCGCGGCGCGTGGCACGCGCTGGGACGAGGGGCCGCGCCCCGGCCAGCACACGTGGTGGCACGCGCTCGTGCGCCTGCTGTGTATCGGCACCTCGCTGGTGTTCCTCGCCGCGGTGCTCCTCGCCCCGCTCGCCACCGTGTTCGCGGTGGCGCTGTCGCACGGCCTCGCCGCCTACCTGCGCAGCTTCGCCGACCCGGACACCGCCGCCGCGATCCGCCTGACGCTCCTCACCGCCGCGGTGGTGGTGCCGGTCAACACCGTGTTCGGGCTGGCCGCGGCCTGGGCGATCGGCAAGTTCGAGTTTCGCGGCAAGAGCGTGCTGATCACGCTCATCGACCTGCCGCTCGCGGTCTCCCCGGTCATCGCCGGCATGGTGTTCGTGCTCCTGTTCGGGCTGCAGGGCTGGTTCGGGGTATGGCTGCAGCGGCACGACCTCAGCATCGTCTTCGCCCTGCCCGGAATCCTGCTCGCCACCATGTTCGTCACTTTCCCGTACGTGGCGCGCGAGCTGATCCCGCTCATGCAGCAGCTCGGCAACGAGGAGGAGGAGGCCGCCATCACCCTCGGCGCGGGCGGCTGGCTCACCTTCTTCCGCGTCACCCTCCCGAAGGTGCGCTGGGGGCTCGTGTACGGCATGATCCTCTGCAACGCGCGCGCCATGGGCGAGTTCGGCGCGGTGTCGGTGGTGTCCGGGCACATCCGCGGCGTCACCGACACGATGCCGCTGCACATCGAGATCCTCTTCAACGAGTACAACTTCGTCGGCGCGTTCGCGGTGGCCTCGCTCCTCACGCTCCTCGCCGTGCTCACGCTGATCATCAAGACGCTGGTGGAGCGCACCGGCTACCGCCGCACGTGATCCCGTCCGGCGCCGGGTGTTGGATGTAGGAGGAGTACGACAGTGCCCCGTTGCGCGGGTTGCTTGTGTCTGCGGGGCGGGCGCGCAAATGATCGGCGCACCGCTGCCGCCTCCCCCGGAGCCAACATGTCGACCCAAGCCATCCTGGTCATCGTTCTGATACTGCTCCTCATCGGCGCCCTACCGGCCTGGCCCTACAGCACCGGCTGGGGCTACTACCCGAGCGGCGGCATCGGGCTCCTCATTCTGATCCTCATCGTGCTGGCGCTCGTACGGCGGTGAAGATGACCACGACCGACTCCCTGTCCAATCCCGGGCGGCTGCCCCCGTTCGAGGAGGACGACGCCGACCGGCTGGTGGTGATCGTCGAGACGCCCAAGGGCAGCCGCAACAAATACGACTTTGACCCGGAGGCACGGCTGTTCGAGCTGAGCAAGGTACTCCCGGCCGGCATGGCCTTCCCGTACGACTTCGGGTTCGTGCCCTCCACTCTCGCCGATGACGGCGATCCGCTCGACGTGCTGGTGCTGATGGACGAGCCAGCCTTCGTCGGCTGCCGCCTCAGTTGCCGCCTGGTCGGAATCATCGAGGGCGAGCAGGAGGATAAGAAGAAGGGTAAGGCCACGCGCAACGACCGTCTGGTGTGCGTCGAGAGCGGCAACCACAGCTTCAACTACGTCAGGCGAATCGACGACCTCGGCTCGCAGTTCGAGGAGGAGATCGCGCAGTTCTTCGTCAACTACCACGGGCTCGACGGCAGCAAGTACCGCATCCTGGGAGTGAAGGGGCCGGCGCAGGCGCTGCGGCAGGTGAAGATCTGCATGAAGAACCATCGCAAGCACAACAAACGCTGATCGCCTCCTACCGCGCCTCGGCCGTCAGCACATCGAACACCCCTCCCTCGCTGAAGTGCTTCGCCTGCACCGCCGGCCAGCCGCCGAGCTCGGCGATCGTTACCAGCCGCAGCGGCGGGAACTCGGCGGCGTGCCGCGCCGCCACCGCCGCATCGCGCGGCCGGAAGAAGTGCCGCGCGATGATCTCCTGGCCCTCGGGGCTGTAGAGATACTCGAGGTAGGCGCGTGCCACCGCGAGCGTGCCGTGCCGCGCCGCGGTGCGCTCCACGACGGCGACCGGCGGCTCGGCGAGGATGCTGAGCGAGGGCAGGACGATCTCGAGGTGCGCCTCGCCGAGCGCGCGCTGCGCGAGCCGCGCCTCGTTCTCCCAGGCGAGGAGCACGTCCCCCAGCCCGCGCTGCACGAAGGTATTGGTCGCCCCGCGCGCGCCCGTGTCGAGCACCGGCACGTTGCGATAGAGGCGGCGCAGGAACTCCCGTGCCCGCGCCTCATCGCCCTGCGGCTGCGCGAGCGCCCACGCCCAGGCGGCCAGGTAGTTCCAGCGCGCCCCGCCGGAGGTCTTCGGGTTGGGAGTGATGACCGCCACGTCGGGACGCACCAGGTCGGGCCAGTCGCGGATGTGCTTGGGATTGCCGGCGCGCACCAGGAAGACCACGGTCGAGGTGTAGGGGGCGCTGTTATCCGGCAGCTCTCCCTGCCAAGTGCGCGGCAGCAGTCCACGGGCTGCGATGGCGTCGATGTCGGCCGCCAGGGCGAGCGTCACGACATCCGCCTGCACGCCCTCGATCACGTGGCGCGCCTGGCTGCCCGAGCCGCCGTGGGACTCGTCGATGCGCAGCCGCTGCCCGGTGCGCAGCCGCCACTGCCGGGCGAAGGCCGCGTTGTACTCGCCGTAGAGCTCGCGCGTCGGATCGTAGGAGACATTGAGCAGCGTCACCCTGCCCGCCTCCGGTCCGCCGCCGCAGCCGCCGAGGGCGAGCGCGAGCAGCCCGAGAGCGAGGGCGCGCCGCCTCATCCGGCTCAGCCGGGCGCGGGCGCGGCCGCCTCGAGGTGCAGCTCGCGCAGCAGATGCGGCGTCAGCGCCTGCGCAGCCGCCGCCACCGTCGCCGGGCCCCCGAGGTCGGCGAGACGCGTCATGGCAAGGCCGGCGTAGCCGCAGGGATTGATGCGCCGGAAGGGCGCGAGGTCGAGCGACACGTTGAGGGCGAGCCCGTGGTAGGCGCCGCCGCGGCGCACCCGCACGCCGACGCTCGCCAGCTTGCACCCGGCCACGTACACCCCCGGCGCGCCGCGCCGGCAGGCGGCCGCGATGCCCGAAGCCGCCGCGAGCGCGATGACCGCCCGCTCGAGCGCGGTGACGAAGTCCCGCACGCCCAGGCGCGCGCGCTGCAGGTCGATGAGCGGATAGACGACGAGCTGGCCCGGACCGTGGTAGGTCACCTGCCCGCCGCGGTCGACCTGCACGACCGGGATGTCGCCCGGATCGAGGAGGTGCGAGCGGCTCGCGTTCAGCCCGAGGGTGAAGACCGGCGGATGCTCGAGGAACCAGATCTCATCCGGGCTCGCCCCATCGCGCTCCGCGGTGAAGCGCTGCATGGCACGCCAGGTGGGCTCGTAGGGAACGCAGCCCAGGCACTTCAGCCGCACCGGCGGGGGCGCCGCGGCGGGGGCGGCCGCCGGCAGCGCGCTCACGGTGCCGCGCCGCTGTTGCAAAGCCCGGCGTTGTTGCGCGCGAGCGCCTGCTCCGCGCGATAGCTCGAGCGGACCAGGGGACCGGCGACGCACTCGGTGAAGCCGAGCTCGAGCGCGCGGCGCCGGTAGGCATCGAATTCAGCGGGCGCGACGAAGCGCTCGACCGGCAGGTGATGGAGCGTCGGACGCAGGTACTGGCCGAGCGTCACCAGATCGACCCCGGCCGTGCGCAGGTCGCGCAGGGTCGCCTCGATCTCCGCGTCGGTCTCGCCGAGGCCGAGCATGAGGCTGCTCTTGGTGAGGAGCGAGGGGCGACGCTGCTTGGCGAGGGCGAGCACCGCGAGGGTCTGCTCGTAGCCGGCGCGCGGGTCGCGCACCGGGTGCGTGAGGCGACGCACCGTCTCGATGTTCTGCGCGAAGACCGCGATCGGTGCGTCGACCACCGTGGCGACGTCGTGCGCGACGCCGCGGAAGTCGGGCGTGAGCGCCTCCACCGCGGTGTCGGGGCAGCGCGCCTTGATGGCGCGCACGCAGGCGGCGTAGTGCGCGGCGCCGCCGTCGGCGAGGTCGTCGCGGTCGACCGAGGTGAGGACCACGTAGCGCAGCCCCAGCAGCTCCACCGTGCGCGCCGCATTCTGCGGCTCCGCGGGGTCCAGCCAGCCGTGCGGGTTGCCGGTGTCCACCGCGCAGAAGCGGCAGGCGCGCGTGCACACCGAGCCGAGCAGCATCAGGGTGGCGGTACCCGCATTCCAGCACTCGCCGATGTTGGGGCACTTCGCCTCCTCGCACACGGTGGCGAGGCGGTGACTCTTCACCAGCGCCCGCACCTGCTGGTAGCCGGCGCCGGCGGGCGCACGCGCCTTCAGCCAGGGCGGCTTGCGCGGCGAGGGCGAGGGAGCGCCGCGCGCGCGGATGCCATCGCGCACCGCGCTGAAGCCCTGCGGGGTGACATATTTTTCGCCGCTGCGCGCGGTCTCGCTGACGACGGGGATGTCGCGGAGCGCCATGCGCTCATTCTAACCCACGCAGCCGCGCCTCGAGCCGCGCCAGGCGCTCGGGCGTCCCCACGTCGCACCAGTCGCCGCGGTGCAGTTGTCCGCGCACCCGCCGCGCCGCGATGGCCCGGTTGAGCAGCGGCAGGAGCGGGAAGCGCCCCGGCTCGCAGCCGGCGAAGAACTCGGCCCGGTACACGCCTACGCCCGAATAGGTGACCCGGCCCGCCTCGGCCTGCAGGACCTGGCCGCCCTCGAGCGCGAAGTCCCCGCGCGGGTGGTGCGGCGGGTTGGGAATGAGCACCAGGTGTGCGTCCGCGTCAGGCTCGAGCGCGAGCGACCCGAAATCGATGTCGGTCCAGATGTCGCCGTTCACGACCAGGAACGGTGAGCCCAGGAGCGGCAGCGCGCGGAAGATGCCGCCGCCGGTCTCGAGCGGGACCGGGCCCTCCTGCGAGTAGTGCAGCCGCACGCCGAACTCGCGGCCATCGCCGAGCGCCGCGCGCAGCTGCGCGCCGAGCCAGGAGAGGTTGATGACGACCTCGCGCACGCCGGCCCGCGCGAGCGCGGCGAGGTGCCAGGCGATCAGCGGCCGGCCGCCGACCGGCACGAGCGGCTTCGGCGTCGCGTCCGTGAGCGGGCGCATCCGCTCCCCGCGGCCGGCGGCGAGCACCATCGCCTTCATGCCGGCTGCGCGGCCGCTGCGTTGGCGGCGGGCAGCGCGCCCGCCACGCGCCGCTCGAGAAAGGCGCCGAAGGCGGCGAGCTCGGGGTAGGCGGTGCACGCCTCGCGCACGTACCCGAGCGTGCGCGGCAGGTCCCCGAGGTAGCCGGGCTTGCCGTCGCGGTACCAGAGACGGCAGAAGATGCCGAGCACCTTGATGTGCCGCTGCACGCCGCACAGGTCCACCCAGCGCAGGAGCTCCGCCGGCGTGGCCCGCGCGATGCCGTGGGCGCGCAGCCGCTCGCCGTAACCGGCCAGCCAGTGCTCGATGCGCGCGCGCGGCCAGCTGATGTAGCAGTCCTTGAGCAGCGACACCAGGTCGTAGCCGAGGGCCCCGCGCACCGCGTCCTGGAAGTCGATGACGCCCGGGCCGCGCTCGGGCAGCACCATGAGGTTGCGCGAGTGGTAGTCGCGGTGCACCAGCACCTGGGGCTGCGCCAGCGCCGCGTCCACCAGGAAGGCGCACGTGCGCTCGAGCAGGCGTTGCTCCGCATCCTCGAGCGTGAGTCCGAGGTGGCGCCCCAGGAACCACTCCGGCATCAGGCGCATCTCGCGCTGCAGCTCGTGGGCGTCGTAGGGTGGCAGCTCGGCCGCGGCGGCGGCGCCGCCGAGCTGGATGCGCAGCAGCGCGCCGAGCGCCTCGGCGTAGAGCGGCTCGGGATCGGCCCCGGCGCGCAGTCGCTCAAGATAGAGCGTGGTGCCGAGGTCCTCGAGCAAGAGCAGCCCGCGCCCCGCCTCGACCGCGTGCACGTGCGGCACGTGCACGCCGAGGGGCTCGAGCAGCGCGGAGACCTTGAGGTACGGGCGCACGTCCTCGCGCTCGGGCGGGGCATCCATGACGATGTAGGTGGCCGCGCCGCAGAAGGCGCGGAAGTAACGCCGGAAGCTGGCGTCGCTCGAGGCGGGTGCCACCTGTGTCAGCGGCAGCCGCAGCTCGCGCGTCAGCCAATCGTGGATCAGCGCGAGCCGCGCGTCTTGTCCAACCATGTGAGGGAGCGGGGTTTTTCGGTCTGCTTGGCGGTGGCGCGCCATTATAATGCCGCCCCCCATGTTGCGTTCGAGCCCATCCTGGATCGCACTGGCCCTGTGCAGCAGCATCCTGCCCGCCGCACGGGCCGCCGATCCGCCGTGTCCGTCACAGAACGCAGCGCAGACGCCGGCCGCGCGCGCGCCGGCGCTGACCCCGCCGGCGCGCCTGCCGCCGGACACGCCGATCGAGGTGGCGAGCGACAAGGCGGTGTTGGGAGCGGACGGCAGCGCGACGCTGCAGGGCAACGTCGAGGTGACCCAGGGCGACCGGAGCATCCACGCCGGCGAGGTCGAGTACAGCGAGGCCGAGCGCTCGCTGCGCAGCGCCGGCCACATCGACTACAGCGATCCGCAGCTGCAGGTGAGCGGCGCCGGCGGCAGCTACTCGTCCCAGGCCGGCGCGGCCTTCCACGACGCGCACTTCAGCCTCAAGCAGCGCGCCGCGCGCGGCACGGCACGCGAGATGCGGCTCTCCCCGCTGGGGGTGCTCGAGCTCAGCGACGTGACCTTCACCACCTGCCCGGTGAATGACAACTCCTGGCAGCTGCGCGCGCGCGACATCGTCCTCGACACCCGCAGCAAGGTGGGGACCGGGCGCGATGCGCGCATCGACTTCAAGGGGGTGCCGATCGTCTACCTGCCGTGGGTGTCCTTCCCCCTGAGCAGCGAGCGCAAGAGCGGCTTCCTGTTCCCGGGCATCGGCAACACCTCGAGCGGCGGTCTGCAGCTCTCGGTCCCCTACTACTGGAACATCGCGCCGAACGCGGACTTCACCTTCCAGCCGATGGAGTACACGCGCCGCGGCCCGGACCTGGGCGGAGACCTGCGCTTCCTCAGCGCGCAACAGCACGGCGAGCTCGACTGGAACTACCTGCCCCACGACGGGGCGTTCGGCGCCGCGCGCGAGCGGGTGCGGCTGCTCGAGGTGGCCGAGCTGCCGCGCGACGTGCGCCTCACGGTGAACGCCGAGAACGTGAGCGACACCCATTACTTCGAGGACTTCTCGCAGGGCATCGAGGGCGCCAGCACCGCCTTCGTCGAGCGCCGCGCGGCCCTCTCCTACCGCAGCGAGCACTGGCGCGTGGACGGCGAGGCGCAGCAGTACCAGACCATCGACATCGCCAACATCCTGCCGCAGGACCGCCCCTACGCGCGCGTGCCGCGCCTGGTCACCGTGGCCGATTACTCGCTCGGCTCGACGGTGATGCTGCGCTACGGCCTCGACGCCGAGGTGGTGGACTTCCACCGCTCGATCGACCTGCCCGACACCAACGGCTGGCGCGAGGATCTGATGCCGCGCCTGCTGGTGGACGTGACCGGCCCCGGCTACTTCGTGCGCCCGGCGCTCGCCTGGCGCGGCACCTTCTACCAGCTGCAGTCGACCCTGCCCGGGCAGATCGAGCGCCGCCCGGAGCGGACCCTGCCGATCGCGAGCTTCGATACCGGGCTGCTGTTCGAGCGCGAGTCTGGCTCGCGCAACCAGCGGCGGCTGACCCTCGAGCCGCGCATCCTCTACCTGTACGTGCCGTACCGGGACCAGTCGCAGCTGCCGGTGTTCGACACGGCGCTGCCGGATCTGAACCCGGTGGAGCTGTTCCGCACCAACCGCTACGTCGGCGCCGACCGCGTGAGCGATGCCAACCAGGTGAGCGTCGGCATCACCAGCCGCCTGCTCGATGCCGGGGCCGGGCGGCAGTTCCTCGCCGCCACCTTCGGGCAGACCTACTACTTCACCACCCCGCGCGTGACCCTGCCGTTCGAGACCCCGCCGACCGGGCAGCGCTCGGACTTCGTCGCGCAGCTCGCGCTGAGCGCCTTCCAGAACTGGGGCGCCGACATCGGCGTGCAGTGGGATCCGCAGCGCCAGCGCTCCGAGCGCACCCAGCTCAACCTGCAGTACCGCGCCGCGCCGGATGCGGTGGTCAACCTCGGCTACCGCTACCAGCGCTTCCAGAGCTTTCCCGGACTGCAGGGCCTGCAGGGGTTCGACCAGGTCGAGGTGTCCGGGACCTGGCCGATCCGCCGCTCCTGGAACGTCTTCCTGCGCGAGGTGTACTCGGTGCGCGATAATACGGAGCTGGAGCGCTTCCTCGGCTTCCAGTACCGCTCGTGCTGCTGGCGGGTCCGCTTCGGCGCGCGCCGCTTCGTGAACAGCCACCAGTTCCGGGCCAGCCAGACCGGGTTGTGGCTGCAGCTGGAACTCGCCGGGCTGGCGGGTGTCGGATCGGCGTCGGACGCCTTCCTCACCGAGGAGATCCGCGGCTATACCCCGCCGGATGCGCTCAACACGCGTGCCCCCGGCGCGCTGCACAACGTCTGGTAGGACACAGGTAAGGAACCGCATGCCTCGCTTCATTCCCCCGGGCCGCGCCCCGCTCGCCCTCCTCGCCTGCACCCTGCTCGCCTCCCTGGCGCAGGCCCAGACGCGCGAGCTCGCCACGCGCGGCGAGCTGCTCGACCGCGTGGTCGCGATCGTCAACGACGGGGTGGTGCTCAACAGCGACCTCGAGGCGGAGATCGCCGCGGTGAGCGAGCGGCTGCACGAGCAGAAGCTCGAGCTGCCGCCGCAGAACGTGCTGCGCCAGCAGGTGCTCGAGCGGCTGGTGCTGCAGGAGATCCAGGTGCAGCGCGCGAGCCACGCCGGGGTGAAGGTCTCGGATGACAACGTGAACGCCGCCCTCGAGGACGTCGCCAAGCGCAACAACCTGACCCTGTCGCAACTGCCCGAGGCGCTCGCCAAGCAGGGCATCGACTACCCCAACTACCGCGAGGAGATCCGCCGCGAGATCACCCTGCAGCTGCTGCGCCAGCGTGACGTGCTGCAGCACATCAGCGTCACGCCGCGCGAGATCGACCAGTTCCTCGAGAAGCAGTCGAAGCTCCCCTCCGAGCGCAGCGAGTACAACGTCTCGCACATCCTGATCGCGGTGGGCGAGGATGCCAGCCAGTCGCAGCTCGACGCGGCGGCGCGCCGCGCCGCCGAGGTCGACCAGCGCGCCAAGGCGGGCGAGGACTTCGCCAAGCTCGCGGTGGCCTACTCCAACAGCCAGACCGCGTTCGAGGGCGGGGCGCTCGGCTGGCGCAAGGGCAGCGAGCTGCCGACCTTCCTCACCGACATCGTGGCGCGCCTCAAGCCCGGCGAGGTCAGCGAGCCGGTGCGCACCCCCACCGGCTTCCACATCATCCGCCTGAACGAGGTGCGCGGCGTCGCGCAGCAGGCGGTCGAGGACCAGGTGCACGTGCGGCACATCCTGATGAAGCCCACCGAGCTCGCCGACGATGCGACGGTGCGCCAGAAGCTCTCCGCGCTGCGCCAGCGCATCCTCGGCGGCGAGGACTTCGCCGGGCTCGCGCA
>JAFAPI010000003.1 GCA_019247195.1 Gammaproteobacteria bacterium | reverse complement strand
TCGTGTCCAGGGTGAAGGTCTCGGGGCGGACGGGACGCAGTCGCACCGCGGGCTTGGGCGGCAGCTTCTTGGCCGGGATGTCCGCGAAGAGCTGTCTCACCTCGCTCAGCGTCGCCGCCGGATCGACGTTGCCGACGATCACCAGCAGCGCGTTGTTGGGGGCGTACCAGGTGTCGTGGAAGCGCTTCAACAGCGCCGCGCGGGTCTTCTGGAACGACGGCCGCGTGCCGAGCGCGTCGTACTGGTAGGGCGTGCCGGCGAACATGCGCGCCCGCAGCCGCTCGAACAGGCGGTAGCCCGGCTCGGACAGATCCTGCGCCACCTCCTGTTCGATCGCACCGCGCTCGTGCTCCCATTCGCTCGGGGTCGACTGCACCGCGCGCATGCGCAACGCCTCGATGTGCAGTGCGATGTCGAGGTCCTCGGCCGGAACCGTGAACAGGTACTGCGTGACTTCCTCGCGGGTGTTGGCGTTGAAGTCCCCGCCGAGGATGCTGCCGATGTCGGCCAGCTGATCGGCGCTCAGGCCCGGACTGCCGCGGAACATCATGTGTTCCTCGGCGTGGGCGGTGCCCGGAAAGCCCGCCGGCGCCTCATCGGAGCCGGCGAGGTAGTTCACCGAGGTGGCGACCACTGGGGCCAGCGGATTGCGCACGATCACCACCCGCAGCCCGTTGTCGAGCGTGGCCCGCAATACCCCCTCCTCGGCCGTCGCGGCACGCGTCGCCGCCGGCAGCGTGAGGAGGGCGAGGAACGCCGCCCGAAGCGAGGCGCCGATGCTCATGAGGTCCTTTTCCGTTGCGCGAGGCACTCAGTATATGACGCGGCCGCGCCATCTTTTGCCACAAAGCATCCGCGCGGTGGCGGTTTTGCGCCCGCACTGTCGCTGCCGCGTGCGCTGAACTGACATCAGGAGCGGGATGGTCCCGACTCCCTACACGAGGATGGAGTCAGCGATGAACGCCATGAAAGTTTCCCGTGCGCTGTGCAGCGTCGCCGTGGCCGCGAGCCTCGCCGTCGTGACGCAGGCCGGCACTCCCGAGCGCAGCGGCCAGGCTTCCCGGCAGTCCGACGTGGGCGTGGTGGCAGGTCTGATCGTCGGTGCGGCCGCGGGTGGCCCGGTGGGGGCCATCGTGGGCGCCGCGGGCGGGGCGTTGCTCGGCGACCATGTGCACCGTCAGCAGCGTCGCGCCGCGGGTCTCGCGGATGAGCTCACGCACAGCGAGCGGGAACGTACGGCACTCCAGGCGCGGTTGGGCGAGCTCGACGGCAATCTGGCGCAGGCGCGCGTTCAGGCGCAGCAACTGCAGCTGGCGGTGCAGCGCACCGATCAGCTCGCCCTGACGGTGTCATTCCGCACCAACGAGGACGCCGTCAGCGACGCGGCGCGTGCCTCACTGGACCGACTCGGTGGCCTCGCGCTCGCGCTGCCCGAGGCGGTGGTGCGCGTGGTCGGCCACGCCGACCCGCGGGGCACGCAGGAGTACAACGCCGCACTGTCGCTGCGGCGTGCCGAACACGTGGCCGCGGCCTTGAGTGCGGGAGGACTGGCCCGCGAGCGACTCATCATCCAGGCCGACGGCGCCGAGTGCGGCGAGGAAACAGCCGCCGGCGACCTCGACTCCTACGCGCTCGAGCGCCGCGTCGACGTGCAGCTGGAGCTGCCGCAGGAGGCTGAGGTCGCACGCCGTGAGTGAGGGCGCCGGTCTCGCCCCCGTGCCGCGGCGTCACACGACCGCGGCGCGGCTTCGCGCTAGAATTTCCTGGCGTGAACATCTGTGCGGTACCGTCATGACCAGCCCCGCCCTCGTGCGCCTCGACGGCGCGGTCGAGTCCGAGAGCTCCCAGCCGCCCGTGGACCGGTTGCTCGCCGGTCAGCCGGAACTCGAAGTGCGCAATTTCTTCACCGACCCGAGCCAGCAGTTCTTCGCCGGGCGCTGGGCCGCGAGCCGCGGCAAATGGCGCGTGCGTTACACCGAGCACGAGCTGTGCGTCATGACCGCCGGTCGCGTAGTCATCGAGAGTGACAGCGGGCAGCGCAGCACCTTTGCCGCGGGCGATGCCTTCATCGTGCCGGCGGGCTTCAGTGGCACTTGGGAAGTGCTGGAGGATTGCGCCAAGATCTACGCGATCTTCGAACCGCGCGGCTAGCAGCCCCCCGCACCCGACATAATTCGCTCCCGCCTTGACGGCGGTCGCAGATCCGCGACGCGATGCTTCACCCGGCGGCTATGCCGGTGCCAAGGTGCTCACGCTCGTTCCCGCCTCGAGGTGTGTCGTGGAAACCATCACCGTAACCGCCGGCCGTACCCCCAGCTCTTTCACGCTCTCTGAGATGGAGATGCTGGTCGGGAGCGCGATCGTCCTCGTCGTGCTGGCGTGGATGGCGCTGTCGCGCATGCGGCGCCGTCCCGGCTCGCAGGCCTGACAGGCTAGCTAAGCGGGCGCGTGCGTCCGCGCGCCCCTCAGCGCTCGCGCAACACCGCGCGCAGCGTTTCGAAGATTTGCTCGATCTGCGCCGGCTCGATGATGAGCGGTGGCGACAGGGCGATGATGTCGCCGCTCTGTCGCACCAATACGCCGCGCTCGAAGCAACGGCGGTACACCTCGAAGCCACGCGCCCCGGGCCGCCCGGATTCACCCGCCAGCTCGAGCCCGAGGATCAACCCATAGTTGCGAATATCGAGCACGTGGGGCAGCTCGCGCAGCCCGTGCGCGGCCTCTTCCCACTGCGGCGCGAGTGACTTGGCGCGCGTGAGCAGTCCCTCGCGGCGGTAGATGTCGAGGCTCGCGAGCCCGGCAGCGCAAGCGCTGGGATGGGCGCTGTAGGTATAGCCGTGGAAGAGCTCGATCCCCTCCGGGCCCTGCATGAAGGCCTCGTAGACGGCCTTGCTCACCAGTACCGCACCCATGGGCACGCAGCCGTTGGTGAGCCCCTTGGCCAGGGTAATCATGTCAGGCTGAACGCCGAACTCCTGCGCGGCGAAGGGCGCGCCGGTGCGGCCGAAGCCGGTGATCACCTCATCGAAGATGAGCAGGATGCCGTGGCGCGTGCAGATCTCGCGCAGGCGCTGCAGGTAGCCGCGCGGCGGGACGAGGACGCCGGTCGAGCCGGCGATCGGCTCGACGATGACGGCAGCGATATTAGAGGCATCATGCAGCGCGACGAGGCGCTCCAGCTCATCGGCGCGCTCGGCACCGTACGCCGGCGCCCCGCGCGAGAACGCGTTGCGCTCCAGGTCGTGCGTGTGCGGCAGGTGATCGACTCCCGGCACGAGGCTCGCCGACCAGGTCCGCCGGTTCGTCGGGATGCCGCCCACCGAGATGCCGCCGAAGCCCACGCCGTGGTAGGCACGCTCGCGGCCGATCAGGCGGGTGCGCGTGCCAGCGCCGCGGGCGCGGTGGTACGCCAGCGCGATCTTCAACGCCGTGTCGACCGACTCAGAGCCCGAGTTGGTGAAGAAGACGTGATCCAGCCCCGCCGGCGCAATGCGGACCAGCTCATTTGCGAGCACGAAGGCCGGTGGGTGCCCCATCTGGAACGGCGGCGCGTAGTCGAGGGTCTCGAGCTGTCCGGCCACGGCCTGGGTGATCTCGCGCCGCCCGTGACCGGCATTGACGCACCAAAGTCCGGCCACCGCGTCGAGGATCTGCCGGCCGTCCGGCGTCCAGTAATGCATGCCACTCGCGCGGGCAAGAAGCCTCGGGCTGGCCTTGAACTGGCGGTTCGAGGTAAAGGGCAACCAGAGGGCCTCGAGGTCCTCGCGGGTCAGGGTGTTGGCGTGCGACATGACGGCTCAGGGCAATCGGGGGCGGGGCGCGGATGATAAATAAAGTGGACAAAGGCGGCCAGCGGGGCAATATTTGGCCGCTTGTCGTCTAGGATATTAAACGTATGAGCCTCGATGTCGGCGCCAGACTGCGCAGTGTCCGCACCACCTTTGCTCTCTCCCAGCGCGAGCTCGCGCGCCGCGCCGGCGTGACGAATGGTCTCATCTCGCTCATCGAGCAGAACCGCGTCAGCCCTTCCGTCAGCTCATTAACGAAGGTCCTCGACGGCATCCCCATGTCGCTCGCGGAATTTTTCACCCTGGACCTGAGCGCCGCGCCGCAGGCGTTCTTCAGCAGCGAAGAGCTGGTCGAGCGGGGCGACGAGTCGGTGTCCCTGCGTCTCGTGGCTGCGCAGCGTCCGGGACGCCAGCTCACGCTCCTGCACGAGCGCTACGCCGCCGGGGCCGCTACCGCCGAGGAGATGCTCACGCATCGCGGCGAGCAGGGCGGGGTGGTGATCCGCGGTCGCATCGAGATCACCGTCGGCGCTGCGACGCGGGTGCTGGGACCGGGTGAGGCCTATTATTTTGCCAGCCAGCTCCCACACCGCTTCCGCAACGTCGGACGCGAGGCGTGTGAGATCATCAGTGCCCGTACCCCACCGACCTTCTGAGGGCTCGCCACCCATGAACAAACCCGATGCAATTTCCTGGCACGAGCGCGCCCGCTCGCTGAGCTTTCGTACCCAGGCCTTCGTCAACGGGCGCTACGTGGACGCCGCTTCCGGCGGCACCTTCGATTCGCTCAATCCGGCCACCGGCAAGCTGCTGGCCCGGGTGGCTTCCGGGGATGAAGAGGACATCAACCGCGCCGTGGCGGCGGCACGGGCGGTGTTCCGCAAGGGCAGCTGGGCCAATCTCGCCCCCGCCAAGCGCAAGCGCGCCCTGTTCCGCTTCGCGGACCTCATTCTCAAGCACACCGAGGAACTGGCGCTGCTCGAGACCCTCGACATGGGCAAACCGATCGGCGACAGCCTGAAAGTTGACGTGCCGGGTGCGGCGCGCTGCATCCAGTGGTACGCCGAGGCGATCGACAAGGTGTACGACGAGGTGGCGCCGACCGGAGCGGCGGCCCTCGCCACCATCACCCGCGAGCCGCTCGGGGTCGTGGGCGCGATCGTGCCGTGGAATTACCCGCTGCTCATGGCCGCGTGGAAGATCGCGCCGGTGCTCGCGGCCGGCAACTCGATGGTCCTCAAGCCCTCGGAGAAATCGCCCCTCACCGCGCTCAAGGTGGCGGAGCTCGCAGTCGAGGCCGGCATCCCCGAGGGGGTGCTGAACGTGGTGCCGGGGTTCGGGCAGACCGCCGGCAAGGCGCTGGCGCTGCACATGGACGTCGACTGCATCGCCTTCACCGGCTCGACCGCCACCGGCCGCAGCATCATGCAGTACGCGGGCCAGTCGAATCTCAAGCGGGTCTCG
Source organism: Gammaproteobacteria bacterium (assembly GCA_019247195.1). Taxonomy (GTDB): domain Bacteria; phylum Pseudomonadota; class Gammaproteobacteria; order Steroidobacterales; family Steroidobacteraceae; genus 13-2-20CM-66-19. The sequence continues at coordinate 7,586 of JAFAPI010000003.1, read as the reverse complement.
CTCGAGTGCGGCGGGAAGTCCCCCAACATCGTGCTCGCCGACTACCCCGACCTCGACAAGGCGGCCAGCGCCGCGGCCTACGCCATCTTCATCAACCAGGGGGAGGTATGCTCGGCCGGCTCGCGCCTGCTGCTGCAGGAAGGCATCAAGGACGCGATGCTCGAGAAGGTGCAGACGATCAGCAAGAAGCTGCAGCCCGGCGACCCGCTCGACCCGGGCACGAAGCTCGGCGCGATCGTGGACGAGATTCAGATGAAGCGCGTGCTCGGCTATATTGATTCGGGCCGGCGCGACGGAGCCAACCTGCGCTTCGGCGGGCGGCGGGTGCGCGAGGACAGCGGCGGGTTCTTCATTGAGCCGACCGTGTTCGAGGACGTGCGTCCCGCCATGACCATCGCGCGCGAGGAGATCTTCGGCCCGGTGCTGTCGGTGATCACCTTCAAGACCCCCGAAGAGGCGGTCGAGATTGCCAACGACGTGGTCTATGGCCTCGCCTCGGCGGTGTGGACGCGCGACGTGACGACCGCACACCGCATGGCGCGCGCCATCCGCGCTGGCACTGTGTACATCAACTGCTACGACGCCGATGACATCACCGTGCCCTTCGGCGGGTTCAAGCAGTCCGGCATCGGCCGCGACAAGTCACTGCACGCCCTCGAGAAGTACACCGAGCTGAAGACCACCTGGCTTGATCTCTCCTGAGGCCGATGCGGCGCGCTACCTGGCCAGCGCGCCGCGCGGCTTCGCCGACCTGCTGGCGCGCGAGCTGACGGCGCTCGGCGCGCCCGCGGTGCGCGAGCGCGGTGCGGGTGTGCTGTTCGGCGGACCGCTGGAGATGGCCTACCGCGCTTGTCTCTGGTCGCGCCTCGCGAACCGCGTTTATCTGCTGCTCGCGGAGTTCGAGGCCGACGACGCCGCCGGCTTCTACTCCGCGGTGCGCGCGCTGGATTGGACCCAGCACCTCGCGCCCGGCGCGACGCTCGCCTGCAGCTTCAGCGGGCGCCATCCGCGCATTACCCATACCCAGTTCGGCGCACTCAAGCTCAAGGACGGCATCGTGGATGCGCTGCGCGAGGCGAGCGGGACCCGGCCGGATGTCTCACCGAAACAGCCGGACGTGCACGTGCATGCGCACTCCCAGGGTACGCGTCTGACTGTCGCGCTCGATCTGTCGGGCGAGAGCCTGCACCGGCGCGGCTACCGCAGCGCCGCAGGCGAGGCGCCGCTCAAGGAGAACGTCGCCGCCGGAATCCTGTTGCGGGCCCAGTGGCCGCAGCTGCACGCGGCCGGCGCGGCGCTCCTCGACCCGCTGTGCGGCTCGGGGACGTTCTGCATCGAGGCGGCGCTGATGGCCGCCGACCGGGCACCGGCCCTGGGGCGTGAGTACTTTGGCTTCCTCGGCTGGCGCGGCCACGATTCGCAGTTGTGGCAGGGACTGTGCGCCGAGGCCCGGATGCGCGCCGCCGCACGTCCCGCCCGCGTGGTCGCGCGCGGTCAGGACCACGAGGCCCGCGCCATCGCCAACGCGCGCGCCAATGCCGCCAGCGCCGGCGTCGCCGAGTGGCTCGAGTGGCGGGTGGCGCCGCTGTCGGCGGCGGAGCCGGAGGCGGGAGAGGCCACGGGGCTGCTGTGCACCAACCCGCCGTACGGGGTGCGGCTCGGCGATGCGGAGCGCACGCAGGGTCTGCTGCGCGAGCTCGGCAGGGTCCTGCGCGAGCGCTTCGCGGGCTGGAAGGCGGCGCTGCTGCTTGGTGCGCCGGAGCACGGGCGGGAGCTCGGACTGCGCGCGGCGCGCAGCCATGTCGTGTGGAACGGGGCGATCGAGTGCCGGTTGTTGCGCATCGAGGTCGGCGCGGACAGTGAGCGCGTGCCGGGTCGCCTCGGGCGCGGCACCGAGGCGCACGCGGCCTCACCAGGGGCGCAGATGTTCGCCAACCGCCTCGCCAAGAATCAAAAGCGCCTCGGCGCCTGGGCGGCACGCGAGGGCATCAGCTGCTACCGCCTTTATGACGCCGATATGCCGGAGTACGCCTTCGCGGTCGACCGCTACGCTACGCTCGCGCCGGAAGAGACCTGGCTGTACGTGCAGGAGTACGCTGCACCCAGGGAGATCGACGTCGAGGCGGTGCGGCGGCGCCGCGCCGAGGCGCTCGCGGTGCTGCCTCAGGTGACGGGCGTGCCGACGCAGCGGATTGCGCTGCGCACCCGCCGTCGCCTGCCCCGCGGCGAGCAGTACGCCCGGCAGGCCGCGAGCGGGGCCTTTCATCTCGTCGCCGAGGGCGGGCTGCGCTTCTGGGTCAACTTCACCGACTATCTGGATACGGGCCTGTTCCTCGATCACCGGCTGACACGCGCGCGGCTGCGCGCCGCGGCGCCAGGCGCCTCCTTCCTCAATCTGTTCGCCTACACCGGCACGGCGACGGTATACGCGCATGCCGGGGGGGCGCTGCGCAGCGTGAGCGTCGACCTGTCGCGCACCTACCTCGACTGGACGCAGCGCAACCTGCTGGCCAACGGGTTCGCAGACGCACGCGCGCAACGCGTGCAGGCGGACTGTCGCGAGTGGCTGGCGGCAGCGAGCGCTGCGCCCGAACGGTTCGACCTCATCTTCCTCGATCCACCCACCTTCTCGAACTCCAAGCGCATGCGCGGGGTGCTGGACGTGCAGCGTGACCACGTCGAGCTCATCGAGGCCTGTATGACATTGCTGGCACCGGCGGGCCTGCTGCTGTTCTCGAGCAATGCCCAGCGCTTCCGCCTCGACTCCGCGCTCGCGTCGCGTTACGCCGTGCGTGAGCTCGGTCCGGCGGTCCTGCCCCAGGACTTCGCGCGACACGCGCGTATCCACCGCTGCTACGAGCTGCGCCAGCCCGGCGCGGCTACGCCGCGCCGGTAGCGCGCCGCGCTTCCTTTACAGCGCAACGGGCGGTGCGCTAGCGTCAGCCGCCTCCGACGGAGTGAACCTGCATGGCCGAGTCTTCCTCGCGCGCCGCACCGGTGGCGGCGGTCGTGGGCGCCACCGGCGCCGTGGGGCGCGAGCTCATCGCCTGCCTCGAGCGGCGCAATTTCCCGCTGCGGCAGCTGCGGCTGTTCGCCTCGGCGCGCTCGGCCGGAACCACGCTGCCCTTCCGCGGCGAGCCCCTGCGCGTCGAGGAGCTCACCGCACAGGGCCTGCGCGGCGTCGACGTCGCGCTCTTCTCCGCGGGCGGCGCCACCTCGCGTCGCTTCGTGCCGCTCGCCGTGCGCGCCGGGGCCACGGTCATCGACAACTCCTCCGCGTTCCGCATGGAGCCGGACGTGCCGCTGGTCGTGCCCGAGATCAACCCCGAGGCACTCCGCGGGCACCGCGGCATCATCGCCAATCCCAACTGCTGTGCAATCATCGCCATCACACCACTGTGGCCTCTGCACCGGGCTAACCGCATTACGCGGCTGCAGATCACCACCTATCAGGCGGCCTCGGGCGCGGGCGCGGCGGCGATGGAGGAATTGCGCGCGTCCACGCGCGCCTTCCTCGACGGGGAAAGTTACGCGCCGCGCGTGCTGCCGCACCCTTATGCCTTCAACGTATTCAGCCACAACACGAGCGTCGACGCCGATAGCGGCTATAACGAGGAGGAGACCAAGGTGATGCAGGAGATCCGCAAGATCTTCGCCGACCCGGGGATGCGTATCTCCGCCACCTGTGTCCGCGTACCGGTGCTGCGCGCCCATGCCATCGCGCTCAACCTCGAGTGCGCAGCACCGCTCAGCGTGGCCGCCGCCCGCGACCTGATCGGCGGCGCCCCCGGGGTGCGGCTGGTGGATGACCGTGAGCGCAACTACTTCCCCATGCCGCGCGATGCCTCGGGGCAGGATGAGATCCTCGCCGGGCGGATCCGCCAGGACCTGAGCGATCCGAGTGGCCGCTCGCTCGCGCTGTTCGTGGCCGGAGATCAGCTGCTGAAGGGTGCGGCCCTCAACGCGGTGCAGATCGCCGAGCGGCTCTGAGCGGCACCAGCGCGGGCACCGCGCTGCGGTAGTCGGTATACGCGGCGCCGAAGAGTTGCCGCATGACGCGCTCTTCGATGCGCAGCTTGTGGGTGAAGCCCGCGAACACGATCAGCAGTCCGAGCAGGGCGTGCGGCGCCCCGACATCAAGCGCATCTCCCATGAGTGCGAGCAACAGCCCGCTGTAGATGGGGTGCCGGACCCAGGCATAGGGCCCGCTGCGCACGAGTTCGTGGTCGCGCTTGGCCGTGACGGATGCGCTCCAGTTGCGCCCGAGGTGCCAGCGCGCCCACAGGGTGAATAGCAGCCCTAGCGCCACCAGCACCAGCGCTCCCACGCAGCGCGGCAGCGTCGGCACGAGCCGGGGCTCACCCCACGAGCCCGTCCAGCCGAGCGGGGCGAAGATGAGCCACACACCGCAGGCTACCGGCACGATGTGCGACAGACGCGACAGGAAGGGCTCGCGCCGCGCCGTGCGCTTGACGAAGAAGGCGCCGCCGAGCCAGTAGAGACACCACGCCGCCCACACGGTCAGGATCAGGACGTGACACTGGTGCAGGGGTGCGCCCACGCCAGCCCTTACAGCAGATCGCGCAGCCGGAAGTAGAGCATCGCGAGCACCAGCGCCGGACGGCGCAGCGCGTGGCCGCCGGGGAAGTCGGCGTGCGGAATCCTGGCGAACACATCGAAGCGCTCGGCGGTGCCGCTGATCGCCTCCGCCACGAGCTTGCCGGCGATGCCGGTGAGGGCGATGCCGTGCCCGGAAAAGCCCTGCAGGAAGAATACGTTCGGGCTGAGGCGACCGAAATGCGGAGCGCGGTTGAGGGTAATGTCCACTTCGCCCCCCCAGGCATAGTCGATCCGCACGTCGGCGAGCTGCGGAAACACGCGCAGCATGCGCGCGCGCGTCGCCGCGGGCGCGTCGAAGGACTTCAATCCCGAGTAGTTGACGCGCCCGCCGAACAGCAGGCGGTTATCGGCCGAGCGCCGGAAGTAATCCAGCACCCAGTTCATGTCGCAGACGGCGGCGTTGTTGGTCACGAGGGCGCGCGCGCGCTCGGCGCCGAGCGGCGCGGTCGCGACGATGTAGGTGGCAACTGCCATGATCTTGCGCGCCAGCGCTGGCGCGGTCGCACCGAGGTACACGTTGCCGCACAGCACGAGGTAACGGGCGCGCACCTCGCCGCGCGGAGTGGTCACGCGCACCTTTTCGCCCGGCACGAAACTCAGTGCGCGGCTACCCTCGAAGATGCGCACGCCGCAAGCCTCGGCCGCCCGCGCCAGTCCGAGGGTGTAGTTGAGCGGGTGCAGGTGGCCGCTGTTGGAGTCGTAGAGCGCAGCCAAGTAGCGCTCGCTCGCGAGCAGGGTGCGCAGCTCCTCACGCGGTATCCAGCGGACGCTCGCATAGGCATCGCGCTCGCGCAGTTCTTCGAGCTCAGCCTCGAGCTCCCGTACCTGGCGCGGCTTGACCGCGCAGAGCAGGTAGCCGTCCACCCAGTCGCAGGCGATGTCAAAGCGCCGGATCAGCTCGCGCATTAGCGCGAGCCCCTCGAGCGAGATGTCCCACACGGCGCGCGCGTCCCCGGGACCGAGCAGCCGCTCCAGCTTCACCTGTCCCGCGGCCACGCCGTGGATCGCTTGCGCCCCGCTGCGCCCGGAGGCCCCCCAACCCACGCGGTGCTCCTCGAGCAGCGCGACCCGGTAGCCGCGCTCGGCCAGGTGCAGCGCCGCCGAGCAGCCCGCTATGCCCCCGCCGACCACGCACACGTCCGCCTCGGCAACCCCCTCCAGGGCCGGCCGCTCCGGTGCCTGCGCCGCCGACGACGCATAGTAAGAGTCGATGTAACCGGTAAGGCCCATGGGACGCGGTGCGGTGTTTAGGATATTCAAATGCCTGAGGAGGCGGACCGGGCGCGAGGATAGCCAGTGGCGCGCGTCGCCTGCAAATTCCACGGGGCCCTTGGGGGTCCGGTTGCAGGGCCCTGTGGGCCCTTTATCCCAGTTATGTCGTGTGACGCAAGGCGAGGCTTCCGGTCGGGACCTGTGCTCTAATAGGCCCCTCAATCGGAGAGTCTGGGGCAGCGAGCGTTTAATTTATTAAACGACGCCGCCCACTTCCAAGTCATGGCTTCCGGCCGTCCGCTCATTGGCATGCCCGCCGACCGCCGCATGGTGGGCGCGCACCCCTTTCACATGGTGGGGGAGAAGTACGCGCGCGCGGTGCTCGAGGCGGCCGGCGGGGTCCCCGTGCTGATCCCGGCCCTGGCCGAGGAGCTCGGGTTCGATGAGCTAGTGTCGCGTCTGGACGGGCTGGTCTTCACCGGCAGCCCCTCCAACGTGGAACCGCATCACTACGAGGGTGCGCCGAGCGATCCCGGGACCCTGCACGATCCGGCGCGCGATGCGACCACGCTGCCGCTGATCCGCCGCGCAATCAGCGCGGGAGTACCGGTGCTGGGGATCTGCCGCGGCTTTCAGGAGATGAACGTCGCCTTCGGCGGCACGCTCCACCAGAAGCTGCACGAGGTGCCCGGACATCTCGATCACCGCGACGACGTTTCGCAGCCGCTCGAGGTGCAGTACGGGCCGGCGCACGAGGTGACGCTCGAGCCCGGCGGGTTGCTGCGCTCGCTGAGCGGCTCCGAGCAGGTGCGGGTGAATTCGCTGCACCACCAGGGGATCGAGCGTCTGGGCGAGGGGCTGGCGGTGGAGGCCCGGGCCCCCGACGGGGTGATCGAGGCCTTCCGGGTGCAGTCGGTCGGGCAATTCGCCCTCGCGGTGCAGTGGCACCCCGAGTGGCAGGTGATGAGGAATCCATTCTCGCGGGCACTGTTCGCGACCTTTGGGGAGGCGTGCCGCGCGCGCGCAAGCAGCAAATGAATACCACCGAGCGAGTGAAGCGGGGCGCGGCCCCGGTCAGCGAGATCCGGCAGTTTTTCCGCGACCATGGCATCTCCGAGGTCGAGGCCATCATCCCGGACATGGCGGGCATCGCCCGCGGCAAGATCATGCCGGCAGAGAAGTTCGCCGAGGACGGCGGCATGCGCCTGCCCGAGAGCGTGTTCCTGCAGACCGTGACCGGCGACTACCCACCCAACACCGGCGAGGCCATGAGCCCGGCCGAGATCGACATCGTCCTCAAGGCCGACCCCAAGACCGTACGCCGCGTGCCGTGGGCGGCGGAGCCGACCGCGCAGGTGATTCACGACTGCTTTTATGCCGACGGGCGCCGGGTCTCCATGGCCCCGCGCCACGTGCTGCGTAATGTCCTCGAGCTCTACGCGCAGCGCGGCTGGGATCCGGTGGTGGCACCGGAACTCGAGTTCTACCTGGTCGAGCAGAATCGCGACGCCGACTATCCGCTCAAGCCCCCGGTCGGCCGCTCGGGCCGCGCCGAGCCGGGCCGCCAGTCCTACAGCATCGCAGCGGTCAACGAATTCGATCCGTACTTCGATGACATCTACCAGTTCTGCGAGGACCAGGACATCGAGATCGACACCCTGATCCACGAGGACGGTCCGGCGCAGATGGAGATCAACCTGATCCACGGGCCGCCGCTCGACCTCGCCGATCAGGCCTTCCTGTTCAAGCGGACC
>JAFAPI010000251.1 GCA_019247195.1 Gammaproteobacteria bacterium | reverse complement strand
CGGAACAGGTCCGGCAGCACGCCGGTGTAGGTGACCGGTACGTCATGCGCGAAGTCCGTCACCAGGAAGTGCACTTCCAGACTGCCCGGCGCACGCTGCAGGCTACCCTCAGTCACCATGCCACCGAGCCGGAAGCGCTGGCCGGCCGGGACCTCCCCGCGCGCGACCTGCGTCGGATCGAAGAAGAAAGTCACGTTGCGACGGAAGGCGTTGAGAGCCAGCGCGCCCGCGACCGAAACGCCCAGCAGGATGCCGAGCACCAGGATCAGGCGCCGCCGTCGGGTGGGGGTCACGAGGCCTCCCCCGCCGCGCGGCGGCGGACGAGCTGGCGCGCGCGCGCGAGCGAGCGGCGTGCCCAGATCACATTGACCACGATGACGCCGATGGTCACCACATACGACGGCCAGACGTAGGCCGCGTATCCGCCCATGTCCAGGAACTCTCTCATGTCAGTAGAGCCTCCCGCGTCCAACTGCTGCTGCGTTCGCGTAGCAGCACCTCCGCACGCAGCCGCACCAGCAACAGCGCGATGAACAGCAGCGTGAAGCCGAGCAGCATCGCCAGCAGCGGCAGCAGCATCGTGAGGGATATGCTTGGTTTCCCCAGCCGCATCACCGACGGCGCCTGATGTAGCGAGTTCCACCAGGTCACGGAGTAGTGAATGATGGGCACATTGATCACCCCGACCACAGCGAGCAAGGCGCTCGCCCGGTCCGCACGCTGCGGATCCTCGATGCCGGCGCGCAGGCCCATGTACCCCAGATAGAGAAAGAACAGGATGAGTTCCGAGGTGAGGCGCGGGTCCCACTGCCAGTAAGTGCCCCACATCGGCTCACCCCACAGTGCCCCGGTCACGAGGGCGGCGAAGGTGAACGAGGCGCCGATCGGCGCGCAGGCTGCCGCCGCGGCGTGCGCGACCTTCATGCGCCACACCAGGCCGATGGCCGCCGCCCCGGCCATCGTGGTGTAGACCATGAGTGACATCCACGCGCTCGGGGCGTGCACGTAGATGATCCGAAAGCCATCGCCCTGCTGGTAATCGGGGGGCGCGAGCACGAGTCCGCCGTACAGCCCCCCCAGGATCAGGAGCACCGCCGGCCAGGCAAACCAGGGGCTGAGACGGCCGGCCACCCCGTACACGTAGGGCGGGGAGGCGAGACGGTGGAACCACGTCCAGGCCATGCGGCTCACTCCAGGCTGATCCGGACCGCGGCGGCGGCCGCCAGCGGTGCGAGTGTAGTCCCGAGCACCGCCAGCGCGCCGAGCAGCTCGAGCGGCGCCACCACGGGGCCCCCGCTCATCGCGAGCTGCGTGGCGCGCGCCCCGAAGATCAGTACGGGCAGCGCGAGCGGCAGCGTGAGAAGCGACAGCAGTGCGCCGCTGCGCTTGATCCCCAGGGTCAGCGCGGCGCCGATCGAACCGATGAGGCTGAGTGTCACGCTGCCGATCAGCACCGCCGCGAAGATCCCGGGCAAGGCACTGGGACTGGCTCCCAGCGATAGTGCGGCCAGGGGCGCCATCAGCGTGAGCGGTACTCCAGTCAGCACCCAGTGGGCGGCGATTTTCGCGAACAGCAGCGTGGTGAGCGACTGACCCGACAGTGCGTACTGCTCGAGCGTGCCATCGTGGGCGTCGTCGCGGAACAGAAACTCGAGCGCCAACAGGGAGGCGAGGAGCGCGGCCGTCCACAACACACCCGGCGCCACTTCGCGCAGCCGCGCGGGCTCCGGTGACAGCGCCAGCGGGAAGAGCAAGGTGACCATCGCGAAGAACGCGAGGGGCTGCACGAGCTGGGAGGGGTGGCGAAACGCGAGCAGAAGATCGCGCTCTAGGGCGAGCGCCGCGGCGCCGAGTGCGCTCGTGGCACTAGACCGTGCGACGATCGGGGGAGTCAGCGCGGCCACTTCGACATCACCGTGGCTCACGCCGCCAGCTCCAACGTGGGCACCGCACTTAAGGTGCCGGGGAGCGGATGATGGAGGGCGGCCAGCGCGATCCCGCCGCGGGCAAGCTGCTCGGCGATCAGCTGCCCCACCAACTGCTGACCGTCCATATCTAGATGAGTGGTGGGCTCATCCAGCAGCCATAACGGCAGCGCAAGAAGGGTGAGTCCGGCAAGTGCCACGCGTCGGCGCTGTCCGGCCGAGAGCGTGCGCACCGGCTGCTCCGCGCAGGTCTCGACGCCGACCCGCTGCAATGCCGCGCCGAGCTCGCGCGAGGCGACCCGGCGGCGGTTGCCCACCCAGTACCGCAGATTCTCACGAGCCGTGAGGTCTGGCTTGAGCGGAGGTTCGTGCCCGAGGTAGGCAGAGCTGGCATGAAAAGCGCGTAAATCGCGCCGCACGTCCACACCGCGCCAACGCACCTGCCCCTGTTCGGCGTAAGTCAGTCCGGCGATGCTGCGCAGCAGCGTGGTTTTCCCTGCGCCATTGGGGCCGGTCAGTTTGAGTCCTTGGCCACCCGCGACGGAAAATCCGATACCGCGCAGCACATGACGCTCGCCACGCCACACGCTCAGGTCTTCCACTTCCAGTGGCCCCTCTGGCACCCCGCCTCCGCCGATCCCTAACAGCCGACCCCTGTTTGACGCGCGCGAGTCTCGCAAATTCAGGCCCTTATGGCCACAACCGTAGCCGTCGCACATCCGCGTCAGGATGGCTTTTCCGTAAAACCGTGATGCCTGACGCGCAGGGCGCGGGAGGTGACGCCCGAAAGGAACCCTTCCCCGGGGCGGCACCGTAGGCGGCACTCACTGGGCGGCAACGGTCAGGGCCTGCAAGACCGGCGCCGTGCCGCCGGCGGACTCAAGTCCACACCGACACACGTGAGGAGTGCGTCTATCGCGTAACGCAGCTCGGCACCAGGAACGAGGTTGCAGTCGCCGGCGCAGCGCCCTGGAGATTCCCAGCACACTCGTCCGACCTAGATGCGCACGCTGCTGGCCCGGTCAGCATTTCTTGTAAACTCCGGCGGTCACTTTTGCTTCCCTAGCCCGGGTGGCGAAATCGGTAGACGCAAGGGACTTAAAGCAAGTTGAGCACCCGGTTCGGAAACGGCCGGTGTGAATGGGGTCAAAGTCGGTGGAACAGCATCACGTTGGGGTGGCTGCAATACCGAGCTAAGCCTTGGGCCGGCGTCCTCTCCGTTTCCGAGTGAGCGACAGTCTTCTCGAGTAAGGAGTTGGACGGCACGCGGATCTGTTCAGGTGTACCTAGATCGTCGCGCGGCGCCTCAAAAAGGAAAGTGTAGAGACTTGACGGCCCCTGCCTAAACCGTTGACTCACGTGCGGCATGGCAAAGGTAAAGTCCAGACCACAAATGCGGCTACGGCGCGCAGCAACGAAAGTTGTAGTGGTACGAAAATCCCTTGGGGGAAACCCCGTGCCGGTTCGAGTCCGGCCCCGGGCATTGAGCGATTCGTCGTCGTTGCGCCTGACGCGCCGCGTTTGAATGACGAGCGGCGCGCCCCCCATCGAGACCTCGGCGCCCCGGCGTGGGTGTCTGGTCGATGCCTGCGCTCGGAGTTGAAAGCACCCTGCTTGCACGTGCGCGAGAACTCCTACCGAGCCTCTCGGCAGCTCCCTCTTATCACCCACGTGCTGCCAGCGCGGCTGACGCCGCGGCGCAACGCCGCTCCGATGAAGAGCCCGGTAGCCCCGCGCCGAGTCCCTAGCCTGAGCCGAGCTCTGACCGTACATACCTATCCCTATATATATAAGAGTCACGGCCACCACGAAGGAGCCGTGCACCGGCGCGGCACTGCTGCGTTATCAGCTGAAAGCCGACACCACCAACATGACACGTGTCGGAATCGTGACGGCGCACCGATATCCGTGGCGGCGCGCCGCCTACACTGTGCCGGGTTTCGCAGAAAGGGTGAACTATGTCCGCTGCTACGCGCGTCCTGTGTCATAAGACGCTCCGCACCGTGCCCCTCGTCCTGGGTATCGCCGCCGTGCTCGGTGGCTGCACCGCGCAGGTCCGCGTGGCGGCGCCGGCGCCGGTCTACGTGGCCCCCGCTGCCGTAGTGCAGGTCAACGAGGCGCCCCCGCCCCTGCCGGTCTACGAACAGCCGGCCTGCCCGGAGGTGGGATGGATCTGGACGCCGGGCTACTGGGCGTGGAGCGGCGGCGGATACTACTGGGTGCCCGGCACCTGGGTCGCCCCACCGCGCGTCGGCGTACTCTGGACGCCGGGCTACTGGGGCTGGGCCGGCGGCGTCTATGTGTGGCATGTCGGCTACTGGGGCCCGCACGTCGGCTTCTACGGCGGAGTCAACTACGGTTTCGGCTATGTCGGCGTCGGTTATGCCGGCGGCCGCTGGGTCGGCAACTCCTTCGCCTATAACACCTCGGTCACGAACGTGAACGTCACCGTGGTGCACAACACCTACAATGAGACGGTCGTGAACAACACCACGATCAACCGCGTCAGCTATAACGGCGGCTCGGGTGGCGTTGCCGCCGCGCCGACTCCGCAGGAGAGAATGGCCGAACGCGAAAATCACGTGCCGCCCACGGCAGTGCAGCAGCACCACGTGCAGGAAGCCGCCCGCAATCCGGACCTGTTCGCCAAGGCCAACGGGGGTCACCCGACAGTGGCCGCGACCACCCATCCGGCGACTTTCAGCGGCCCCGGCGTCGTCCCCGCCAAGCACCCCGCAGGCCCGGCACCGGCGATTCACCCGGCCGCCTCCGCGCCGCACCCTGCGGTGGCGAGCCAGGCAGCGGCCCCGCATGCGCCCCCCGCGGCGCACCCGGCCGGCACCAACCCGCCGGTCGCACGCGCGGCTGGGCCAGCGCGCCCCGCGGCCAAGCCCGGTCAGCCGAGCGCCGCTAAACGGCCCGCGCACGAGCGCGGGCGCGACGAGAACCGCAGCTGAGGACCGCCGGAGCCGTTCAATATTCGAGGTGCAGGCGAACGCCGTAGAACCAGACGGGCCCGCGGTCCGCGTTGTAGCCGGGATTGCGGACGTACTGGATATCGGGGCTGAGCTGCAGCCGGATCTTGAAAGAGCCCACCGCATCGAACAGCTGGGCGCGGTAGTACGTCTCGAGGATCTGCTCGTGCGCATAATTGAGGCGGCCGTCCCCTAACAGAAAACCGGTACCCCCGGCTGCCAGGTAGTCGCGGTGCACCCCGGCGAGCCCGTGCAGCGTCAGGCCCGCGCCGAACACATCCGCCGGGCGCCTCCAGCGTATGCCCCCGAGCTGCGCACCCAGGCTGAGCTGCCGGTCCACCTCGGTGAAGATGAAGCTCTCCGTGGCTCCGTCGTCGGCGCCGAGGCGCAGGAACAACCCAGTGGCCCCCTCGTCCGCCACGGGCAGTTCCGCATTCAGGCCGAATCCGGTTTTGTGGCGGCCGTCGCGATCGTCGGCCGCCACGTTCGGCAGCACGCCGAGCATCGCGGCCCGTTCCAGCGCGGCCCGGTAGTCGCCCATGCGGCCGCGGTTGCGGTAGGCCAGCAGGCGCACGATGGGACCCTCGGCCACCGGCGTGAGAGTCAGTTCCAGGTCTGCGCTGTTGGCTCTGGCCAGCGTCTCGAGCGTCTGACCGTTGGCGAAGAGTGGCATGCGGTAGAGGCCGAAGCGCAGCGCCCAGCGAAGCTCAAACCAAGCCAGCATGAAGCCGTCGGTGTAGCCCCGGGTATTGGCCGCGAAGTCCCACGCCGTGTTCGCCCAGAGCGACCAGTTGAGGAACTGAGTACGCGGTGAGCCGGCGTAGCGGTTGCGGTCGAAGTCATCGTTCACCGCCATGCGGCCCGCCTTGAGCTCGAGGCGCCGGGTGGCGACCACGCCGGGCAGCTGGTCCTGCGCACGCTCGAGCGGCAACTGCTCCCCGCCGAGTGGATAGACGAAATGCGCAAACGCGCGTGCGATGTAGAACTGCTTTTTCAGTCCCACCACCCCCTGGCGCACGACGTCACCGTTGGTGAGTCCGGCGAGCCCGGTCGCACCACTGACCCCAGCTCCCATGAACTTCTCAGTATCCAGGTAGAGCTCGGCTCCGTTAAGGGGTGCCCACCCCCCATAGAAACCCACCGTATGGGTGGCCTGGGTATCACCGCGCGGATCGAGGCTGAGCGGTCCCTGATAGGGTGAGCGCAACGTGCTCTGCTGCTGCAGGATGTAGGTGTACTGAGCCGCCAGCAGCTGTGGCCAGCGAGAGTCATCCTCACCGGCGCACGCCGCCCCGGCCGCGGCGAGCAGGCAGAGCAGCCTGCCGGCCATCGCGGCCACCCGCAAGGACACAGCGCTGCGGGGCGGGACCGCGTGCGGGCCCGCGGACAAGGTGCGTCTCACTCAGCTTCGGTGCGTGCCGCGCACGTGCGGCCGCCGCGGCGTGCCAGTGCCACTGCCGTGCTGTGAGAGCTCATCGAGGATGGCGCATTCGTGTTCGCTGCCTGCCGGCTGGCACTGCCGCCGCAGCGCTTGCAACTGGCGCTCCAGCTGCTGCAGCTCGCTGATACGCTCGCCCACGTGTGCCACGTGCTCATCAAGCAGCGCGTGCGCCGCCGCGCACTTGTCCTGCGGCAGGTCACGTAAACGCAACAATTGCCTGATCTCATCCAGCGTCATATCCAGCGCGCGACAGTTGCGGATGAAGGCGAGCCGCTCGACGTGGCGCGCGCCATAGACCCGGTAGTTGCCGGCGGTGCGCAACGGCGCCGGCAGGAGCCCCTCGCGCTCGTAGAAGCGGATGGTCTCCGTCTGGCACTGGCTGCGGCGCGCCAGCTCACCGATCTTCAGTTTGAGCTCCATCCGCTTGACCTTAAAGTCACTTCAGGGTTTCAACTATACCCTCGCCAAGCCCCGCGCGGGAGCCGGGGGCCTATTTACTGCTTCACCGGTGACCGTCGCATCATCCATGCACCACTCGCACCATCACCATGCCGGCGAACCGACTCCGCGCGCCGCACCCGGGTCGCGGCTGCTCCGGGCGCTCGCGATCCTCGGCACGTTCACGCTCGTGGAGGCCGTCGGCGGGTATCTCGCCAACTCGATCGCCTTGCTCGCGGAAGCGGCCCACATGCTCACCGATTGCGCTTCCCTGCTGCTCGCGGTGTTCGCCATCCGCGTGGGCCGGCGGCCGGCCGACCGGCGCCGCACCTACGGGCATCGCCGCTACCAGCCGCTGGCCGCCTTCGTCAACGCGCAGGTGCTGTTCCTGCTCACCGCCGCGGTCGCGTGGCAGGCGGTACTGCGCTTGCGCGCACCGCCCCCCGTCGACGGGTCGCTGATGATGCTGATCGCCGTCCTGGGCGGAGTCGCCAACCTCGGCGCGTACCTGGTGCTAAGCGGCGCCGCATCGCTCAATGAGCGCGGCGCACGCGCGCACGTCCTGAGCGACCTGCTCGGCTCGCTCGCCGCCTGTGGTGCGGCCGCGCTGATCTTGTACGGAGGTTGGTTGCGCGCCGACCCGCTGTTGTCGCTCTTCGTGGCCGCCCTGGTGCTGCGTGCCGCCTGGTCGCTGCTGCGCGAGTCCGCGGATGTGCTGCTCGAGAGTGTACCGAGCCGCTTCGAGGTGGGTCAGGTGCGCGCGGTGCTGCTCGGCAAGGTCCCGGGCCTGACCGGCGTGCATCACGTGCACGTGTGGTCGATGACCGGCGAGCACCCCACCGTGACGCTGCACGCCAACCTTGCACCCGGAATCTCGCACGCCGCGGCGCTCGACGCGATCCACCACCGACTCGCCGAGGCCTTGCAGGTGGAGCACTGCACGGTGCAGATCGAGGAGGGTGACTGCACGACCCCCCACTGCGCCGAAGAGATGGAAGGCTAAGCCCTGCTCCACGCTATTCGCTGGTGCGTTCGATGAATGATCCGACCAACAACGCTCATCCCCTCACTCCGCGCGGCCGCCGCTTCCTGATCGGCGGCGCCGTACTGGGCTTGCTGCTGCTGGTGCTGCTCTACACCCGCGGCTTCGGGCTTTTTGCGAGCCGGCCCCCGCCTGCGCCGCCCCCGGCCGTGGAACGACACGGTGCCACCCTCGTCGTGCCCGAGGCCTCCCCGCTGCGCGCGTGGCTGGTGACCGCGCCGGCCGAGGCGGTCG
>JAFAPI010000110.1 GCA_019247195.1 Gammaproteobacteria bacterium | reverse complement strand
ATGCCAGGCAAAAGGACGTGGGTACTTGCCGCCGCTGCGCTCGCCAGTGCCGCGCTCGGGGCCGCCGCGCCTCCACCCACCATCTCCTTGACCCGCCTGGCCTGCGGCGATGACCCCGCCCCCGAGGACGTCTCGACATTCTCCGACAGCTTCGCCTATCCGCACACTCAGTTGCGACTCACCTACAGCTGCTACCTCATCCGGCACGGCGATGAGTACCTGCTGTGGGACACCGGTAACCCGCCGGGCCAACCCGAGAGCGGCAAGGCGAGTCTGCTCGAGCTGTTGCGTGCGCTGCGATTGCGCCCCGAGCAGATCACCTACGTCGGCATCAGCCACTATCACACCGACCATACCGGGCAACTGAAGGATTTTCCGGCGGCTACGCTGCTCATCGGGGCCGGCGACTGGCGGGCCCTGCAGGGCGCGGGCGCGCCGGCGGACTTTAGCGCCGCGGACGCGCAGCTGTGGCGTGCCCCGTTCGTTCACTGGTTGCGGGAGGGCGGGCGGCTGAAGACCCCGGAGGGCGATCTGGATGTGTTCGGGGATGCCACGGTGGTGATGCTCGCCACGCCCGGTCACACACCCGGTCACCACAGCCTGCTGGTGCGGCTGCCGCGCACGGGCGCCGTGCTGCTGAGCGGCGATCTCGCGCACTTCGCCGCGAGCTATGACCACGATCAGGTGCCGCTGTGGAATACGAGTCGCAGCGAGACCCTCGCCTCGCTCGATCGTTTCAAGCAGATCGCGCACAACCTGCAGGCGCGCGTCATCCTGCAACACGATCCGGGCGACATCGACAAGCTTCCGCCCTTTCCGCAGGCGGCCGAGTAGTTCGGCGCCGGCTCTGCCCGCACGCCGCATTGGGAGCCCGCATGCGTGCCGCCTGGTTCGAAGCCAAAGGCCCCGCCGCGAAGGTGCTGCAGCTCGGCGAGCAGCCGCGGCCGCAGGCCGGCCCCGGGGAGGTGCTGGTGCGCGTGCACGCTTCGGCCGTCAATCCTTCGGATGTCAAGTTCCGCGGCGGCGCCCGCGGCCTGGACATGCCCTTCGCGCGCATCATCCCGCATCAGGACGGCGCCGGAGAGATCATCGGCACGGGCCCCGGAGTGAGCCCGGGGCGGCAGGGTGAACGGGTCTGGCTCTACATGTCGCAGTGGCAGCGCTGGCAGGGCACGGCCGCCCAGTACACCGTGGTGCCGGCCGCGCGTGCCGTCGAGTTGCCGCCGACGACGTCTTTCCTCGAAGGCGCCTGCCTCGGCATCCCGGCGCTCACCGCCTACCGCGCGCTCGACTGCGACGGCGGCGTCGAGGGCCAGAACGTGCTGGTGCAGGGCGGCAGTGGGGCGGTCGGGTTCTACGCCATCCAGTTCGCCCGCCGCCTCGGTGCGCGCCGCGTCCTGGCCACCGTCGGCGGCGCGAAGCAGCGCGAGATTGCGCTCAGCGCTGGTGCCGACGCGGTCATCGAGCGCCACGCCGATGTACCCGCCGAACTCGTGGCACAGCTCGGCGGCGCCGCCGTCGATCGCATCATCGAGGTCGCCCTCGGCGTCAATCTCACCCGCGACCTCGAGTGCCTGCGCGCCGGCGGCAGCATCGTGGCCTTCTCCTCCGACGCGGAGCCGCGCCCGGTGCTGCCCTTCGGGGCGGCCCTCTACAAGGACCTGCGCCTGCGCTGTCTGCTGATCTATCTCAGCCCGGAGGTCGAACTGCGCCGCGCCATTGCCGGGGTGTCACAGGCGCTGCAGGGGAACACCCTCAGGCACAACATCGCGCAGGTCTTCGAGCTCGAGGAGATCGTCGCCGCCCACGAGGCGCAGGAGCGGGGCGGCTCCCTCGGCAAGTTGCTGCTGCGCATCCCTTAGGGTCACGCGCCCGCAGGGCCGAGCGGCCAGCGCCCGAGGCACTCCTCGCGCTGCGCCAGGAGCCAGCGGCGGAAGTCCGCCACCACGGGCGGGTGCGCGCGGTGCAGAGGCTCGACGAGGTAGTAGCCGGCGTCGGTCATCAGCGGGGTCTCACTCAGACGGAGAATCTGGCCCGCGAGCACGAGCTCGTCGATCAGGGGTCGCCAGCCGAGGGCGACTCCCTGGCCGAGCAGTGCCGCCTGCAGGACCAGCTGGTAGTTGCCGAAGCTGAGATCCTGGGTACGCGGGGCGCGCGCCGTGCGCCGCGCCTGGAGGTAGCGCGGCCAGGTGAGCCACTCGCACGGTTCCGCCGCGGACACGTGCAGCAGTCGAGCGCTGCCCAGGGCCGCCTGCGGGTCGCTCCCGAGACCTGCGGCGACGCCGGGGCTGCACACCGGATAGACCGTCTCGGGAAACCAGCGCTCGGCCCGACACGCGGGCCAGGATCCTGAGCCAAAGAGGATCGCGATGTCCGCATCCTCCTGGCGCAGGTCGGGGACGTGCTGCGCGGTAATGATGCGCACCTCGACGCCGGGCGCACGCTCGCTCCAGCTGCCCAGGCGCGACATGAGCCACCAGGCGGCAAAGCCGAAATCAGTCAATACGCGCAGCACGCTCGCGCCGCCGCGCCGGCGCAGCGCCGCGGCTGCCTCCTGCAGGATCCCCAGTCCCTGGCTCGCGGCATCGAGCAGCTGCGCCCCGGCGGCGGTCAATGCGACGCCGCGGTGCAGACGCCTGAAGAGTGTCACCCCGAGCCGGGTCTCGAGGGCGCGGATGCCGTGGCTGACGGCGGATTGCGTGAGCCCGAGCTCAAGGGCGGCGCGGCTGAAATTGAGGTGCCGGCCCGCCGCCTCGAGGACCAGTAGCGCCCCGACGGGCGGGAGGCGCCTGAATGGAGCTGCCATGAATTAAAATCATACCCCCATGAGCCAGCCGCGCCTTCACGCCGCCGCGCGCGTGGGTCAGGATGCCGTCCTGAGGCGGGCGCGACCGGGGGGTCGACCCCATGGGAGCTAGACCTAATCTCCTGATTCTCATGGCGGATCAGCTGCGGGCGGCGGCCCTGCCGGCGTACGGCAACCGCATCGCCCGCACGCCTCACCTCGACCGGCTCGCCGACCACAGCGTCGTATTCCGCTCCGCCTACTGCAACAGTCCGCTCTGCGCTCCTTCGCGCTTCTCCTTCATGGCAGGTCGGCTTCCCTCGGCAATCGGGGCTTACGACAACGCCGCCGAGTTCCCCGCCCAGGTCCCGACCTTCGCGCATTACCTGCGCCTCGCGGGTTACCGCACGCTCCTCAGCGGCAAGATGCACTTCTGTGGGCCGGATCAGCTGCACGGGTTCGAGGAGCGGCTCACCACCGACATCTATCCCGCGGACTTCGGCTGGACGCCGGACTGGCTGAACTTCGAGGCCCGGCCCAGCTGGTATCACAACCTGGACTCGGTGACGCAGGCCGGCCTGTGCCTGCGCAGCAACCAGCTGGACTTTGACGACGAGGTGGTCTTTCGCGCGCGCCGGGCGCTGTTCGACATCGCGCGCGGCCGGGACCGCCGGCCCTTCTGCATGCTGGTCTCGCTCACCCACCCGCACGACCCCTTCGCGATCCGCGCCGAGTACTGGGATCGCTATGCGGACGACGAGATCGACATGCCCCGCATCGCCCCTCCCGCCGTCCCCGATCCGCACTCGCAGCGCCTGCGCCACGTGTGCGCCCTGGATGCGCAGCCGGTGTCAGAGGCGCAGGTGCGCGCCGCACGGCACGCCTACTATGGCGCGGTCTCCTACGTGGATGAACAGTTCGGCGCGCTGCTGACGGCGCTCGGGGAAGCCCGACTGGCCTCGGACACGATCGTGCTCGTCATCGCCGATCATGGCGAGATGCTCGGGGAGCGGGGCCTCTGGTACAAGATGAATTTCTTCGAGCCCGCCTGCCGCGTGCCGCTCCTGATCCACGCCCCGGGCCACTTCACCCCCGGCACGGTGGACGCCTCGGTCTCCCTCATCGATCTGCTGCCCACCCTGGTGGAGCTGGCCGGCGCGGATTCGGCGCGGGTGTGCGGGCCCGACCTCGACGGGCGCAGCCTGGTGCCGCATCTGGGGCGGCGCGGCGGCCACGACGAAGTGCTCGGGGAATACCTCGCCGAGGGCGCGATCGCGCCGATCGTCATGATCCGCCGCGGACATCACAAGTTCATCCATTGCCCGGCCGACCCGGATCAGCTCTATGATCTGGCGCGCGACCCGGACGAGCTGGAGAACCTCGCCTCTGCCGCGCCCGCTACGCCCTCGAGCTGGCGCACCGAGGCGCAGCAGCGCTGGTCGCTGCCGGCCCTGCACGCGGAGGTCATCGCCAGCCAGCGGCGACGGCGGCTGGTGGCGGCGGCACACGCGCTGGGGCGACGGGTGGCCTGGGATTACCAGCCGGAGTTTCCGGCGAGCGAGCAGTACATTCGTAACTACATGGCGCTCGATGATCTGGAAGCCGCGGCCCGCTTCCCGCGCTTGCCCTAGGCGCGCCGTGTCGCGCGCGGCGCTGGCGCTCCTCGCGCTGGCGCTTGCCAGCGCGCAGCCCTCGGCCCGCGCCGCCGCGGAGGATCCTCGCTGCCAGACCGTGCGACTCTCGGACGTCGGCTGGACCGACGTCACCGCCACCACCGCGCTCTTCAGCACGGTGCTGCGCGAGCTGGGCTACCAGCCGCAGGTGACGCTGTTGTCGGTGCCGGTGACCTTCGAGTCGATGAAGCGGGGCGACATTGACGTGTTTCTCGGCAACTGGATGCCCGCGCAGAGCGCCGATCGCCAACCCTATCTCGCGGATCATTCCATCGAAGTGCTCGGCGCCAACCTCACCGGCGCCAAGTACACCCTGGCGGTCCCCGCCTATACCTACGCGGCGGGGCTGAAGAGCTTCGCCGACATCCACCGCTTCGCCCCGGCGCTCGCGCACACCATCTATGGCATCGAGCCCGGCAACGACGGCAACCGCCTGGTGCTGAAGATGATCCGCGACGATGCCTTCCAGCTGCACGACTTCCGGCTCATCGAGTCGAGCGAGCAGGGGATGCTCGCGCAGGTCGAGCGCGCGGTGCGCTCGCGCGCGCCGATCGTCTTTCTCGCCTGGGACCCGCATCCGATGAACCTGATGTTCGACATGCGCTACCTCTCGGGCGGCGATGCGGTGTTCGGTCCCAATTTCGGCGGCGCGACCGTCTACACCACCACCCGCGCCGGTTACGCCGCGCTGTGTCCGAACGTGGCCCGGCTGCTGCGCAACCTCAGGTTCACGACCACCGGCGAGAGCGAGGTCATGCGCGCCATGCTGCAGGGCCACCAGCTCCCGGAGGTGGCCGCCGCCGAGTGGCTGGCCAGGAACCCCGCGGTACGGGCGGCCTGGGTCGCCGGGGCCCTGCGCTGGGACGGGCGGCCGGCGCCGGCACACGCCGCCGCCCGGCCGGGCCGCGACTTTCAGCTCGAGGGCTGGCTCGCCGCGCACAAGATCCCGCTCGGAGAGGCGATGGCGCAGCTCGTGACCTACGTGAAGACGCACGGCACGGGATTCTTTGATGCGGTCTCGCTCGTGCTGCGCAGCCTGGTCAATGGCCTGAACCGACTGCTGCTCCTGGTGCCGACGGTCGTGCTGTTGCTGGCGATCGGCGCGCTGACCTGGTTCCTCCGCCGCTCGATCATGGCGACCCTATTCGTCATCGCCGCGCTGCTTTACATCATGAACCAGGGCTACTGGAGCGCGACCCTTGAGACGCTCTCGCTCGTGCTCGTGGCCGCCTTCATGGCGACCCTGATCGGGGTACCCCTCGGGATCGCAGCCGCGCGCCACCCGCGCTTCTATGCCACGCTGCGGCCGGTCCTCGACCTGATGCAGACACTGCCCACCTTCGTCTATCTGATCCCCACGCTCGTCCTGTTCGGGCTCGGCGTCGTGCCCGGGCTGATCTCGACGGTGATCTTCGCCCTGCCGGCCCCGGTCCGGCTCACGCAACTCGGCGTCGCCTCCGTGCCGCGCGCGCTGGTCGAGGCGGGAGAAGCCTTTGGCGCCACCCGTAGCCAACTCTTGTGGAAGGTCGAGCTGCCGGCGGCGGCACCCACGATCCTCGCCGGCATCACCCAGTGCATCATGCTCAGCCTGTCCATGGTGGTGATCGCCGCCCTGGTCGGGGCCGGAGGCCTGGGCGTGCCGGTGGTGCGCGCACTCAACACCGTGCAGGTCGGCACCGGATTCGAGGCGGGTATTGTCATCGTGCTGCTCGCGATCATCCTCGATCGCATCAGCCGGCCGTCCGACAAGCCACCGGGTTAGCCCGCCCCGCTCGCCAACTCAGCTAACTCACTGAGCCGGCACATATAACACCCGGTAGACCTCGTCCTACCCCTTCACTCTCGCCCCTCCGATAGCCGTGGGGCCGGGCCGCGTCAAGACTTCGCCCAAGTCAACCGCTCAGGATGACGTCACGCTTGTGAGTTAGAAGTGCCCTTTTTTTGACAGCGAACAGGATCCCCCTATGAAAGCGTTTTCCCTGACATCGATTGGACTCGCGGCCGCGCTGGCTCTCGCGCTCGGCGGCTGCAACCACGCCAAGGACGAGTCACAGGTCGCCAAGGACACCGCCGCGGCCGAGCAGAACCGGGCCGAGAATGTGCGCGATGCGGAGCACAAGGCAGACGAGAAGATTGCTGATGCCCGCAAGGACGTCCGCTCCGAGGAGCGCGACATGCAGCACGTCGCGGCCGTGCAGGGCGAGAAGGTCGAGGACACCGCTGCCGAGGGCAACCACAAGGTTGCGCTGGCGCAGTGCGAGGCGCTGAGCGGCTCGGCGCAGAAGTCCTGCAAGGACAAGGCCGACGCCGACTACGATCTGGCGAAGTCGCGCGCCAAGTCCGAGCGCGCCGCGAGCGATCCTAAGCCCTGAGCTAAGAACGAGCGTGCGGCAGGCAAGGAGGCCTGCCGCCGCAAGAACTGCGTCTCAGTTGTCACTGGGACGGGCGTCACAGAACCCGGTGCAGCAGCCGGGCGGCGCGGCTGCTTCGCCATTGTGCGACGTGTGGCCGGGACGCACCGCCGCATTCCGTGAAGGCTGATACCTCCTAGCGCTCATGCGCGCCACGCTTCGTGGGCATGGGGGGCGAGATGCTCAGCCTGCTGGCTCTGACCGGAGTCTTTGCTACCGTCGATGAAGCGGCGATCGACGGTCTGCGGCACGCCGCCGCGACCTGCAACCCGCGCTACGAATGTGGCGGGGTGGTGCGGGCGGTGCCGGGGGGTTACGAGGCCACGGCACCGATCTCCTCGAAAAAGCCGTTCGGGGTGGATCTGGGCGAGTTCTACGGTCCGGAAGTGGTGGCGGACTATCACACCCACATCTGCTCCATCCACAACCGCCCCTTCGCGGATTTCTTCTCCACCGCGGATGCGCTCGCGAACCAGGGACTGCACACGGTGGGGTACATGCTGAGCCTGTGCGACGGCAACATTCGCCGCTTCGATCCGGCGCAGGACGACCGTGACGACGAGGAGGTCGACTTCCGCAGCGGGCGCGTGATCTACCTGACGATCGGTCACATCGTCGGCTGGGTCCCGGACGAGCTGCTGACCGAGCTCTAGTCACCCGAACAGGGCGAAGGCCCGCACCTCGATGCTCTCGCGCGGCGTGACCCGCTTCCAGCGCGGATCGTAAAAGGCACTGTGCGGGGCGAGGCCGGGTTGGCACGGTGCTGCGGCCGAGTCATAATTCTTAAAGAGCCACGCCTCCTCCACGCCCATGTCCGGGGCGTAGTACCAGCGCTGCTGCGGCGCGTACTCCAGGTAGTAGATCTCGCCGACCCGGTCGGGGTAACGCAGCTCGACCCGCCGCAGCTGCCCGGACTCGACGCTCGCGCCGTCACACACCGCGAGCGGCGCATCCCGCAGCGGCGCGCGTAGCGGCCGCCACAGATTGACCTGTACCAGGCGGCGGTATTCCTGATGAGCGGCCATGAGGTCGAGCTCGCGCTGCAGGCGCATCGGTGCCGAGGTGCTGGTGTAATCCACGTGGGCGTGCAGCACCGGGCGCGCCTCGGCGTAGTGCTCAGGCTGTATCGGCAGCGCTTCGCCGCGACGGACGTTGTGGTCGAACACCAGCACCCGCTCGGCCTGCAGTTCCGCCCGGATGATCTCGGCGGCTTCCGCGTAGTAGCGCTTGCGCAGGTCCGCCTCATCGGCGAAATCCCGCACGACCGTGGGCCACCGGCCGAACGTCACGGCATTCGCGCCGAGGGTGAGGGGCGAGCTGCGCGCATCGGCGATGAGC
Organism: Gammaproteobacteria bacterium; assembly: GCA_019247195.1. GTDB lineage: Bacteria > Pseudomonadota > Gammaproteobacteria > Steroidobacterales > Steroidobacteraceae > 13-2-20CM-66-19. The sequence goes on along the minus strand of JAFAPI010000110.1, from coordinate 25,707 downwards.
ACGCGGCGTGGCTCGAAGCGGGTGTTCTCAGGCTGCGCCCCGGGCGGGGCGTTGCGCCCGTAGGTAAAGAGCGGACCGGCGTGCGGCACGAGAAAGCCGATATCCGCCTCGACCGCCGTCGTCGCCTGTACCCGATAATCCAGCATCCTCATGACCCGCCCTCCCGCGACCGTGCCGTGCGCGAAAGTCTTCGGCGCAGCGCCCGCGGCAGCAAACACGGTTGCTGAGGCGGTGTTAAGCGAAATTGAATACCCGCGGAGGCTGGGTGAGATTCAGGGTCGCACGGGCCGCCGAGAACCCATCCCTCATGCCGTGCCGGGCCGCACCGCTGGGAGAATGGCGGGCGCCTCGATATCCTGCATGCGGGCACAACCGAGGTCATGGCGCGGACGCCGTCCGCAACGAGGGAGTCAGATCGTGTCGAGTGACAACCGCATGCCCAAGAACTACGAGTCCATGGTCAAACGCTACCCAGAGTACATGGCCGCACTCGATGCGGTCGGTAAGGCCGCCGCCGGCGCCGGTCCGCTGGCGGAGAAGGTGTGTCACCTGGTGCAGCTCGCTGCCGCCGCGGCGATCCGCTCCGAGGGCGCGGTGCACAGTCACAGCCGCCGCGCACTGGCGGCCGGCGCGACGGTGGAGGAGCTGCGGCACGCCGTCATCGCGGCCACCAGCACCATCGGCTTTCCGACCGTCATGGCCGCCCTGAGCTGGATCAACGACGTCGCCGGCAAGGCCGAGCGCTGAGGAGGGCAGTCGGCTTCCCTGGGGCAAGGCGGTTGCCGCGGCGGGCCATGTGGCGTTATTATGCGCTCGCATAATAAGACCCACCGGTGAGGATGTCGACATGATGGTACCCCTGCAGCAGGCCCGCGTCCGCGGCGCGGACGTCGAGCTCCAATTCAAGGACGGCCGTGCGCCGACGGTGCTGCCACTCGTTTGGCTGCGGGACAATTGTCAGGACGCGCAGAGTCAGCATCCCGAGACCCGCCAGCGCCTGGTCGACACCTTCAGCATCCCGGCCGACATTCGCGCACGCGCGGTGGCGCTCGAGAACGAGGGTCAGGCCCTGCGCATCGACTGGGCGGAAGGGGATCTGGTCAGCCGCTTCGATGCCGGCTTCCTCTCGCTGCTGCGGCCAAACCCCGACGTCCTGCCCGTGGCGCGACGCACCTGGAACCGCGATGAGCTGGCGGCGCGTTTGCCGGCGGTGCCTTACCAAGCCTTCATGCACGAGGAGGCGGCGGTCAAGGAGTTCCTCGAGCAGGTGGCCTCCCTCGGCTTCTGCTTCGTGGAGGGAGTGCCGGGCACACCGGAGGCGACGCAGGCGGTGGCGGCACGCATCGCCTACACGCGCGTGACCATCTTCGGCGGCTACTGGGATTTCACCGCCAACATGGAGCACAAGGACACCGCCTACACCAGTCTCGCGATCGGGCCGCACACCGATGGCACGTACAGCCTCGATGCGCCGGGGTATCAGATGTTCCATTGCCTGGCCGCCGAGTGCACCGGCGGGGAGAACGTGCTGCTCGATGGCTTCCGGATCGCCGAGCTCATGCAGCGCGAGGCTCCCGAGGATTTTCGCATCCTGACCGAGGTGGCGATTCCGGGGCAGTACATCGACGCGAGCCGCGGCATCCATCTCATGGCGCGACGTCCGCTGTTCCGTCTGGATGACTCGGGGACGCTGATCCAGGTCAGCTACAACAACTACGACCGGGCCCCGTTCATCCTCCCGCCCGAGCGGCAGCGGGCGTTCTACCGTGCCCTCGCCACCTTCAACCGCCTCTGCAACGACGTCACGCTGCAGCACCGGCGGCGGCTGCTGCCCGGCTCGGTGCTGCTCTTTGACAACTGGCGGGTGCTGCACGCGCGGGATGCCTATACCGGCTACCGGCGCCTCGCTGGCGTCTATCTGAACAAGGAGGACGTGGAGAGCCGGCTGCGCTTCCTGCGCCTGGCCGCCGGTGAAGCCGTCTAGCGCCGTCGGCGGGCCGAAGTTTCGGCGCGAGGCGCCCGAGCTGCGCCGCGATGAGCTCATCGCCGCGACGCTCGCCTGCCTGAAGAAGCATGGACACGACGGCGTGTCGGTACGGCGCATCAGTGCCGAGGCCGGCGTGTCGATGGGCCTGATCACCCATCACTTCTCCGGCATCGACGCGCTGCTCGCCGAGGCCTACGAAGCGCTCGCGATGCGGCTGCTGACCCAGAACAGCGAGCACGCCTTTGCCGCGGGCGCCGACCCATACGAACGTCTGCATAGGTATTTCACCGGCTCCTTCACACCCGAAGCCATCGATCCGGCGGTATTCCGCATCTGGCTCGTGTTCTGGAGTCTGGTGCCGCACTCGAAGACGATGCGCGCGGTGCGCGAGCGCACCTATGGGCGCGCCCGCGCCACCCTCGAGCGCCTGCTGGCCGGCCTTCCCAACGCGCAGGGCTTGCGCGTCGAAGCCGCCGCCATTGGTTTGTCGGCGCTCATGGACGGACTGTGGGTGGAGCTCAGCCTCAATCCGCGCAGCTTCGACGCCGCGACGGCGGTGGCCCTGTGCGATGACTGGGTGCAGGCGCTTGCGTCCGGCTCCCTGCGGGGATTGCGCGTGCAGTCGCCGGTCACGGCACGCCGTCACGCGCGGATAGTGGCCCCCTGAAGGCGCCGCAGATCAGGGGAGCAGGTCCGCCGCCTTCTCGGCAATCATCGTCGTCGGCGCATGCGTGTTACCGCCGATCAGGCGCGGCATGACCGAGGCATCGATGACGCGCAGCGCGCTGACGCCCCGCACACGCAGTGCCTCGTCCACCACCGAGCGCGCATCGCTCCCCATGCGGCAGGTGCCGGCCGGATGGTACAGAGTCTCGGCCTTGCGCCGGACGACCCGAGTCAGCTCCTCATCGCTCCGGACATCTCCGCCCGGAAAGACCTCCGCCCCGCGAAAAGCGGCGAAGGGAGGCGCGTGGATGATCTCGCGCGAGCGCCGGATACCCTCCAGCAGCACGGGCAGGTCACGCGGATCGCTGAGGTAGCGCGGCTCGATGCGCGGCGGATCCTCGGCGCGCGCCGAGCGCAGCCGCACCCGGCCGCGACTGCCGGGACGCAGCACGCAGGCATGCAGCGTGAAACCGTGGCCGGGCAGGCGGTTGCGGCCGTGATCATCGAGCTGGGCCGGAACGAAATGCAGCTGGATGTCCGGTCGCGCATCGCTCGCGCGGGTACTGGAGAGAAATCCCCCGGCCTCGGCGATGTTGCTCGCCCCCGGCCCTGAGCGGGTCAGGCGGTAGCGCAGCAGGACGGCCAGCTCCTGCCAGCGATTGAAGTCGTAGGTGACCGGAACGCGGCTCTGGTACAGGGTGCAGAAATCGAGGTGATCCTGGAGGTTGGCCCCCACCTCCGCCAGGTCAGCAACGACCGGGATATCGAGCGCGCGCAGCTCATCGGCCGGCCCCACGCCTGAGCGCAGTAACAACTGCGGCGAGCCGATCGCCCCGGCAGCCAGCAGAACCTCGCGGGTGGCGCGCGCACGGGTGCGCGTGCCCTGCTCGAGGTACTGCACCGCAGTGGCACGGGACGCCTGGAACACGATGCGCTCGACCAGGCAGTCGGTGCGGACGGTGAGGCTGGCTCGGGACAGGGCGGGGCGAAGATAACCGCTCGCAGCGCTGCAGCGGCGGCCGTTGCGCTGCGTGACCTGGTAGAAACCAACCCCTGCCTGGCGAGGCCCGTTGAAATCATCGTTGAGGGCGAGCCCGCACGCGGTGGCCGCCTCGAGAAACACCGCGCTCAGGGGATTGCGATAACGCAGGTCGGTAACGGCCAAGGGACCGCCGACGCCGTGCCACCTGCTCGCGCCCCGGGCCTGGTCCTCCGCCTTGAGGAAGTACGGCAGGACCGCGGCGAAGCGCCAGGCGCCCGAGGTCGCCGCTCCCCACTCGTCGTAGTCGAGCGGGTGACCGCGCACATAGCACATCGCGTTGATCGAGCTGCTGCCGCCGAGCACCCGGCCGCGCGGCCAGTACAGGCGCCGTTGCTCGAGCTCGGGCTCAGGCTCGGTGTGATACCGCCAGTCGAGGCGGCGGTTGCCGACCAGGCGGGCCAATCCCGCCGGCATGTGAATGAAGGGATTGCGGTCCCGGCCGCCGGCCTCGAGCAGGAGCACCCGCACTCCGGTGCGCGCCGACAACCGGGCGGCGAGTACACAACCCGCCGAACCGGCCCCGATGATGACGTAGTCGTACTCAGGTGTGCGCATGGATGTGGGCCGCTGGTGTGCCCGGCGACGATACGTCATAAGGGACCTGCCGTGCGCCGGCGCTCCTTTGCCTGCCGCGCGCGCCGCGATGGTCAGTGCCGCCCGCAGGCCGCATAATGCCGATCAGCGTGTGAAGAACAACAACGCTCTCAGCTGGCCATGACAGCCCAGGCACACCAGCGCCTCACGCTCATCGTCTGTACCCGCGATCGGCTGGCGCAGCTGCGCGCCACCCTGGACTGCATTCTGCGGCTGCGCTGCCGCGAACCCTGGCAGCTGGTGGTGGTCGACAACGGCTCGAGCGATGGGACCTTGCCCTGGCTGCAGTCCCTGCAGTCGACACCGGCCGTCCGGGTGGAGGTGACCTCCGAGCCCATCCAAGGCGTCTCTCGGGCCCGCAATCAGGGCCTGACGCTCGCGGTGGGCGAGATCGTGGCGTTCACGGATGATGACTGCTATCCGGTCGGCTCGTTCCTGGACGACCTTCTCGTGGCGTTTGCGCCCGGGGACCTGGACTACTGCGGCGGCCGGCTGATCCTGCACGATCCCGGCGATCGGCCGGTGTCGCTGCGCACCTCCACGACGCCCGCCGCTTATGCCCCCGGCTCGTTCGTTCCCGCCGGTGCCATCTGCGGCGCGAACATGGCCTTCCGCCGCAAGACACTGGAGGTGATCGGACCCTTCGACGTCGCCCTGGGTGCGGGCGCCGCGACGTGCGCCGGCGAGGACACGGACCTGGTCTTCCGCGCGTCTTGGGCGGGCTTCCGCGGGGCGTACCTGCCGCACCTCCTCGTGCGGCATCACCACGGACGCCGCAGCGCCGCCGCCGCGCGGGCGACCGATACGGGTTACGACGTCGGCCGCGGCGCCTTCTACGCCAAGCATCTGATGCGTCGCGCCACGCGGCTCTTCATGCTGCGCAAGTGGTGGTGGCACCTCTACCTGCGCTCGCGCGCCGGGCGCCGGCGATTCCTCAACGAGCTGCGCGGCGCATGGATCTATCTGCGCTGCGCCCGGACGATGCCGGTGGCCGGGCAGTCCACGGCGTCCGCCGCGAACCGTGCCCGTCAGCCGGCGCTGCCGTAAGCCACGGGCCGACCGGCGCTGCTGCGCCGATGCTAGAGTGCTCCCATCCTCTGCCTCTGCCCACCCGTGCCCACACGTTCTCCCGCTGAAGTCATCGAGGTCGCCGGACGTCAGCTGACGATCTCCAACCCGGACAAGGTCCTGTTCCCGCAGGCCGGCTACCGCAAGCGCGACCTGGTGCGCTACTACCTGAGCGTCGCCGAGGGCGCGCTGCGCGGCGCCGGGGGCCGACCCAACATGCTGGTGCGCTATCCGGATGGGATTCAGGGTGAACACTTCTACCAGAAGCGGGCCCCTGCGAGCCGCCCCCGCTGGCTCGAGGTGGCGCAGCTGCGTTTCCCCTCCGGTCGCGCGGCCGAGGAGGTGGTGCCGCGCGATGCCGCGGGCCTGGCCTGGCTCGCCAACCTCGGCTGCCTGGAGCTGCATCCCCACCCGGTGCGCGCGGAGGACCTGGAGCACCCGGATGAGCTGCGCATCGACCTCGATCCGGTGCCCGGCGTGTCCTGGGCTCAGGTGTTGCAGGTGGCCGTCCTGGCCGGCGAGGTGCTCCAGGATTTCAAGCTGGTCGGCTGGCCCAAGACCTCTGGCTCGCGCGGCATGCACGTCTGCGTGCGCCTCGAGCGACGCTGGGATTTCGACGCGGTGCGCCGCGCCGCGCTGGCACTCGCGCGCGAGATTGAGCGGCGCGCGCCGCAGCTGGCCACCAGCGCCTGGTGGAAGGAAGAGCGCCATGGCGTCTTCGTGGACTACAACCAGAACGCCAAGGACCGCACGGTCGCATCGGCGTACTCGGTACGGCCCACGCCCGATGCGCGAGTGTCGACGCCGCTCGCCTGGGAGGAGGTACCGGACTGCGATCCCGCGGCCTTCACCCTGCGCACAGTTCCACCGCGCTTCGAGAGACTGGGTGACCCACACGCGCCGATCGACCGGCACGCCGGATCACTCGAGGGACTGCTCGAGCTCTTCGAGCGGCAGGGGCTGGGGGATGCGCCTTGGCCCCCGCATTACCGCAAGCAGGCGACGGAGCCGCGCCGGGTGCAGCCTTCCAAGCGACGCCGGCCGCTCGTCGAGGTCGGGCGAGCGCGACGCAAGTCCGACGCGCTCGCGGGGCTCGAGCGCTGGAAGGCGCGCCACCCGCAGGCGGCGGCGCACCTCGAGCCCGCCGACGTGCTGGTGGACGCGATGCGCGGGCGCTACACGACCTGGACGCGCATCCGCATCAACCTCGAGCACGTCCCCGCCGCGCTGCGACCGGCTCAGGAGGCGCTCGACCCCGATGAGAAGATCCGTTCGAGCTCGTAGGGACGGGTGACCGCCAGCTGGTCGTAACGGCAGTCCCGCGGCTGCTTGTCTGCGCGCCAGCGCAGGAAGATGGCCGCATGCCGGAAACGGTCCCCCTGCATGTGGTCGTACTTCACCTCGCACACCCGCTCGATGCGCAACGGCTCCCAGGACAGGTCCTTGCCGGCGCTCCAGCGGCTGTGGGCGCCGGGCATGCGGCTCGACCCGGCGGCCGCCCCGGCCCACTCGCGCCAGGGGTGCTCACGCATCGCGTCACGGCGCAGCGGCGCGAGCTCCTTCACCAGCTGTTCGCGCATCGCCAGGGTGAAGGAGGAGGTGACGCCGACGTGCTGCAACACGCCCGCGGCGTCGTAGAGGCCGAGCAGCAGCGAGCCCACGGCGGCCTGGGCCTTGCGATACCAGCGAAACCCGGCCACCACGCACTCGGCCGTGCGTGCTTCACCTTGATCATCGCGCGCTTGCCCGGCTGGTACACCCCGGCTGCCGGTTTGGCGATCACGCCATCGAGCCCTGCGCCCTCGAAACGGTGCAGCCAGTCCAGTGCGAGCGGCCGCTCGCGGGTGGCGGGCGTCAGATACAGCGGCGTTCGCGCCTTCGCGAGCAGCTTCTCCAGGGCCGCGCGACGCTCGGACTGAGGCACGTCCATGAGACTGCGGTCCCGCAGGGCGAGCAGGTCGAAGGCCACAAATGCGGAAGGAGTCTCGCGCGCAAGCTTCTCGACGCGCGACTCGGCGGGGTGCAGGCGCAGCTGCAGCGCATCAAAGTCCAGGCCGCGGTCGGTGGCGATCACGATCTCCCCGTCGAGGACGCAGCCCGCGGGCAATCGCTCGAGGAGTGCCGCGTGCAGCTCGGGGAAATAGCGATCGAGGGGGCGCGCATCGCGGCTCTGGATATAGAGGTCGTCGGCGCCGCGGAACACCAGCGCCCGGAATCCGTCCCACTTGGGCTCATAGAGGTAAGCGCCGTGCGGCAGCTCGTCTTCGAGCTTGGCCAGCATCGGCTCGATGGGTGGACCCACACCCGGACTGGCTGCGCGCTTCGATGCCATCGGGGCCTTTCGCTAGTATCCCGGACAGGTCAGAGGAGCAGGGGGCGCGGTGGAACGTCCGGCCTTACGGCCACGTCGTCACGACGTGCAGCGTAGCGAGCGGGTGGCGGCCGGTAAATCAGCCGCCGCAGGCGGCGTCGGCGTGCAGCCCGCCACGGCGCAGGGCCCGTCTTCGGCCGCGCGCACCGCGCGACGGCTGGCCCCGCGGTCGCGTGTCACGATCGGCATCCTGTGTGTGCTGCTGGGCCCGGCCGCTTTGGGCGCGGAGCCGAGCACCGCCCGGGCGATCGATGCACTCATGCACCCGTATCAGGGCGAAGTTCCGGGCGCCTCGGTGCTCGTGCTGCGGCAGGGCCGGGCCGTGTTCCGTCGTGCCTATGGGCTCGCCGACCTGGAGCGCCACGTCCGTGCCTCGCCCGCCACGAACTACCGTCTGGCCTCGATGACCAAGCAGTTCACCGCGGCCGCGATTCTGATGCTGGCCGCGGAGCATCGCCTGTCGCTGGACGATCCGGTGCGCAGGTGGCTTCCCAGTCTCCCCGCCGCGGTCGATCGCGTGACGATCCGCCAGCTCCTCAGTCATACGGGCGGGCTGATCGACTATGAGGATCTCATCCCCCCAGGCACCTCGCGGCCCTTGCACGACAGCGACGTCCTGCACCTGCTCGAGGCCCAGCCGCACACCTATTTCGAGCCCGGCACCCGGTACCGCTACAGTGACACGGGCTACTCGCTGCTGTCGCTCATCGTCGCGCGTGCCTCCGGAACCGACTTCGCGAGCTTCCTGCGTACGCGTCTCTTCATTCCCCTCGGCATGCGGGGCTCGGTGGCCTACGAAGCCGGCAGATCGGTAGTCGGCAACCGTGCCTACGGTTACAGCCAGGTGCGCAGCGCCGAGGGCGGGACCTCCTGGCAGCGCACCGATCAGAGCCTGACCAGCGCCGTGCTGGGGGACGGCGGCGTCTACTCCTCGGTCGAGGACCTCGCCAAATGGGACGCGGCGCTCTATGGGGGCGGGCCGCTGGACCGAGGATCGCTGCAGCTCGCGATGTCGGCGGCCACCGCCACCGACGACCCCAACGTCGCCTATGGATTTGGCTGGCGCTTGACAGGGCAGACGGTGTGGCACTCGGGCGAGACCCTCGGGTTTCGCAATGTGATCATCCGCTACCCCCGACATCACTTCACCGTCATCGTGCTGACGAACCGCAATGACCCGGAGCCCTATAGCCTGGCCCTGGCGATCGCCAAACTCTTCATCCCGGATGCGGACGCCACGCGCGCCTCGCAAGTCGTGGTGGGTCCGGACTCCGGAGCGCGTCCCCTTCCCCCGGCGTCCCGCTGAGCGCAACGTTTGCAGCCGGAGGCGGATCCGCGTCCGGGCGCCGCCTTGGCATCGCCGCTGCTGTGTGGTGGGGGCGGGCGCCACCGCCGCCGCGCCCGCTCACGCTGTCATACCGCTGCAGTCAACATTTGACTTAATGCCGTTGGGATCCCTACCCTGCGTTCCTGACTTGGGCTTATGCTCTGACTATGCCGTGCGGTTCGAGAAAGACTGACATCGGCGACTTGAGGGCGGCAGCAAGAGAGAAGATCGCGGCAGGAGAGCTTCCGTCCCTCGCGCCACTGCAACTGTACGCCGGTCATGGCGAGGGGCAGTCGTGTGCGCTGTGTGGCGCAGAGGTCGAGCCGCAGGACGTGCTTTATGAGGTCGAGATGAGCCAGGGGGGCACCCTTTGGTTCCATCTTGCGTGCCACGCGGCGTGGCAGCTCGAGTGCGTCCAACTGCGGGGACCTCATGCCACCCAATCCGTGTCCAAGAACGACTGACGAGCTGCACCATCACGTGCGGGCCCGGATCTCGCAGGGCCGGTTGCCGCGCGCGGTCCCCGATGTCGAGATGCGCGTGCGCGCGGCGACCGGCGCGAGCTGCTGTGTGTGCGATTGTCCGATCGATGAGTACGTCGAGCAGGAGCTGAGCGACCCGCGTACCCACGAATCGCTGCGCTTTCACACGGTGTGTCTCTTCGTCTGGCAGGTCGAGAGCGTGCGCCTGCCGTGACCGGCAGCTGAGCCCCGCACCGGCCGGGGCGTCATCCGCGCAGTCCGCTGCCGGCACTCAGTTGACCGTCAGCGTAACCGCACTCGAGGCAATGCCATTGGCGACGACGACGAGCGAGCTCGGACCGGTTTCGGTATTGGGCGGGACGTCGAAAGAGGTGGATACGGGGCGACCCTGGGTGGCCACCCCCATGGTGCTATGGCCATGCGTGCGCGCGTAAGTGACATGGCCCGAGGCGAGGTTGGTGAGTCTCACCAGCGGGTAGTTGGTGGCGGCGCTCAGTTCATCCCCGAACGCCGCCGCCTGCGAGAGGCCATTGAACTGAGTGCCGGAGACCGTGTACGTCGAGCCGCGGCTGATGAGCACCGGGGCGCTGCTGATGGTGGGCGCCCAGGCGGGATCCGCGCTGCCGGTACCGGTGTACACGCCCGTGAGCCCTCCGGTCACGAGCAGCTGCCCACTCGGCAGCGGCAGAACGAAATACTGAATGTTGCCCATCTGACTGGGCAGTGCGCCCGTGACCGAGAGCGCCCCGCCTGCGTACTCGTAAAAGACGCCCGAGAGCGTGGCGATCAGGACGTGCCCTGAAGGCAGCAGTGCGGCGCTGCTGTCCCCGGCGTCATCCCCGGGCGCGAAATCCGGCCCGACCGTGAACGTGCCGGGATCTGCAGGAGTCGGGCCGGGCGTGTAGAGGGCGCTGTGCGCCGCGCCGCCGCTGGCGGCCCCGGTCGCGAACACGGTGCCATTCGGCAGGAGGATGGCCGGGCCGATCTCCCCGGGCGGAAAGTAGGTGCCGGGCGGACCCGGTCCATAGCTGACCCCGCCGACCACTTCATGCGGCGCGGGACCATAGGTCAGGCCGCCCGGGGTCCCCGTGGGCGAGCTGAGCAGGTCGGGCGTGAGGCCGTCGCTGTACCACTGCCCCGTGGCCGGATCGTAGTGTTCCGCGTGCCGCGGCGCGCCCACGTCGATGGTGAGGATGTTGCCGTCGGGCAGCAACGTCCAGCCTTCCTCTGCGAAGTCATCCGCCTTGCCGGCGGCCGGCAGTGATGTCCAGGTGAGCGTCAGGGGATCCAGGCGCCACATGTCCTGCCCGAGCTTGTCCCCGAAGACGAAGGTGCCGTCGGGGAAGATCGCGGAGCTGACATCGCCAATGTAGGCCACCCCCGGTGGCGCGGGGATCATGGTCCAGGCATCGGTGCGCGGGTCGTACACCGCGGACATGTTGGTCAGACCACTGGGCGCAAAAGGCAGGCTGTACTGGTTCTGGTTGTATTCCCCTCCGACGAGGAGCACACGGCCATCTGCCAATACCGCCTGTGCCCCGGCGTACGGCGCATAGCCGCTCGGCGGGCTCGCGAGCCGCTGCCACGTCCCCTTGAGGTAGTTGCCGAAGGCATCCGGGGTGAGCTTGTAAAAGACCCCGGCGTCACTGATGGACTGCATCATCACCGTGCCGTCGGTCAGGAGCAGGGTGAGATAGCCCGGTTCCGGGGGCTGATTTGCGAGGGCCGTGAACTGCGCCGGAGCGCAGTCGATCTCGACGCTCGTCACGTTGCTGCCGGCGACGGTGCCGGCGCCATTTTGGACGACGCAGTTCTGGAGGGGGCCGGAGGGCTGCACGGCGACCGTCACCGTGTAGGCGGCGCCGCTGCTCAGACCTTGGGTAAACGTGAAAGAGCCGGACGCCGGCACGGCAAGTTGCGGGCCGGAATTTTCCTGCAGCACCAGCCCGGAGCCGGCAAGTCCGCTGACGGAACCGCCAACCGTATAGGTAGACGGCGCCGGAGGGCTCTGACCGTTACCGCCACCGCCACAGGCGGCGAGTGTCAGGACCCCGAGCACCGCTGGCGCAAACCCGGCGATAGCGCCGTGCCTCTTGCTCATCTCGCAGCTTCCACCGGCACATCGTTTAACACACCGCCGTGCTTACCGGCGAGCGCCAGTGGCAGGTCGAGCTATCGGTTGCACCGCCCCTCGGGGCGTGGGTTCGTGCGGAATTTCCGGCGGGCATCCCCCCGGCCCCGAGGGCGGTGGAGGGGAACGGCCACCGGGTGCGGCAGGGTGTTCCCGGGAGAACCCCGCGCCTGCCTGGCGTGCACCGACCTCACGCCCGGGATCCATGTTCACCGCGGACGCCGTGTGCCCGCGTCCGACAACCTTCACGCCTACAGGAAAAAAATATGAAACCACGAGTGGCCATGCTCCGGTCCTACAGCAGCGCCCTGGCAGCCTTGTGTGCCTTGACGGCCCTTACTGTGCATGCAGACGAGGACCGGCCCTTCCTCCCCAGGATCCTCATCTCCTCGACCATTCCCGCCAACGGCGACCTCAATCCGTATGGCGTCGCATTCGTGCCGAGGGATTTCCCCGGCGGGGGCGCGCTGCGGCCGGGGGACGTGCTCGTGTCCAACTTCAATGCCAGCAGCAACCTGCAGGGGACGGGGACCACGGTCATCAAGTTCACGCCGGACGGCGCCGTGACGCCCTCGGTGCCGGTCGGGCAGAACGGGTCTGCCGCCACCTTCTTTCGAAGCCGCCCCACGGGACTGTCGACTGCACTTGGAGTTCTGCGCCGCGGCTACGTCCTGGTCGGCAACGTGCCGACGACCGACGGCACGGTGAACACGATCGCGAACGGGTCACTGCAGATCATCGATCGCAACGGGCACTTGGTGACCACCCTGGTCGACCCCGTGTTCCTGGACAGCCCCTGGGACCTGACCCTTGATGATGATGGCGATCACGCGCTGCTCTTTGTAGCCAATGTACTGAGTGGCACGGTATCGCGTCTCGAGCTCGGGGTGGGGCCGTCCACCGTGACGGTCCTGAACCGGGCTCAGATCGCCAAAGGCTACAAGCACGAACCGAACGCCGCCGCCCTGGTGCTCGGGCCCACCGGCCTCGCCTTCGATGACCGCAGGGACCTTCTGTACGTGGCCTCGACCGATGACAACGCCATCTTTGCGGTGCTGCACGCCGGGCATGCCAGCTCCGCGGTGACCAAGGGCACGCTGGTCTTCGCCGACCCACACCTGCGGGGTCCTCTCGGTCTCAGCTTCGCGCCGAACGGTCACCTGCTCACCGCCAACGGCGACGCGGTGAATGCGGACCCGGCTCACCCGAGCGAAATCGTGGAGTTTACCCGCGAAGGCAGGTTTGTCCGGGAATTCAACATAGACGCCGGCGAGGCGGCGGCGTTCGGGCTGACCGCGGTGCTGTCCGCGGAAACGAGATTCAATTTCGCCCACGTCAACGACGCGACCAACGCGGTCGCCGTCTATCGTCTGTCAGAAGAGTAGGAGGGCTGGCGGAGTCCCGCGAGCGGGCGCAACCCGCTGCGGGAGTCGGCCGCCTCACGGAGGGCACGATATACGCAGCACTTGGACGTCGTCCGCTGCTCGAGCGCCGATCCGCTCGTAGAAGCGACGGCCCATGATATTGCCGCGCGCGAGCTCCAGGGTGAGGCCGACACAGCCCAGCGAGAGCGCCACGTCGCGCAGTGCGGTCACGAGCGCCCGGCCCACGCCTTGGCGCCTGGAGTCCGCCTGCACGCAAAGATCGCCCAGCCACAGGCGCTTTTCGCGGGTGTGCGCTTCGAATATTCGACAGTAGGTCGCAAATCCGACCACATGGCCGCCGCTCACCGCCACCAGGCAATCGCCCCATCGCTCCGGACTAGCGAGGCCGTCGCGAAGGCCCGCAATATCCGTGCCGGGGTCGGGGTCCTGTACATATCTGGCCAGCTCACGCGACAGCTGCCCGACTGCGACCATGTCCTCGGCCGTGGCCGCACGCACTTCCATCAGTCAATTCTAGCGCGTGCCTGGGCGGCGATAACCAGCGGAACGCGGCGCGGCGGTCCTGGTGAAGAAAGGGCAGTGGGCTTAGGAGCGCAGCAGGGGAGCGCGACCTCGCGTCTAGCCTGTCGATGTCGCGTCCGGCGGCAGGTGGCTCAGCAGCGAAATGCAAGAGGAGTTTGATAGGCATGAAGATCGTGCGCGAGGCAGGCGTAAAGCGTCCGGTCAGATCAGTTCGTCCCATGGATCGTCTGCGGCGCGGCACTGACCGCTGGTGCCATGGATAGGACCGGGGAGGCACGAGCGGCCTTTCACGCGGGCGAGCGCGCGGTGCAGGCCCGGGCTGGTGTCAGCGAGCGCATGGCGAGGGTGGGCGCGCGCACGATCCGGCAGTCGATGAGCGAACAACACCGCCAGTTCTTCGGCATGTTGCCGTTCGTGCTCATCGGCTCGGTGAGCGAGACGGGCCAGCCCTGGGCATCGATTGTCGCGGGCGTGCCGGGATTCGCGAGCGCTACGGATGCGCACACGTTGCGCATTCGGTCGCGGCCATCCGCGGGCGATGCACTTCTCGACAATCTCTCGGTCGGGGCGCCCGTTGCGGTGCTGGGACTGCAGCCGCACACCCGCCGCCGCAATCGTGCCAACGGGCTGGTGAGCGAGCTGGATGAGCGGGGTTTTACGGTGAGGGTGGCCCAGAGCTTCGGCAACTGCCCGAAATACATCCAGGCGCGGGAAGCCACGTACTGCAGTTCGCGCGTTGAAGCTCGCTTCGAAAAGGTGCCCGGGCTCTCCTCCGCCGCCGCGCAGCTGATCCGCGCTGCCGACACCTTCTTCATTGCCACAGCCCACCCGGGTGCGCCGCACGGCAGCGCCGCGCACGGTATGGATATATCGCACCGGGGCGGACGACCCGGGTTCGTCGGCCTGGATGAGAGCGGATCTCTCGTGGTTCCCGACTTCGTCGGAAATTTCTTCTTCAACACGTTGGGCAACATCGAGCTGCATCCCGCGGCCGGACTCCTGTTCATCGACTTCGGCTCGGGCGATCTGCTCTCCATCGCCGCGACGGTCACTGTTGATTGGGCGGGAGTGGAGTTGGCTGCCTTCAGCGGGGCGGAACGCTTGCTGCGCGTCACGCCGAGCGAAATCCGGCTGGCCCGTGCGGCGCTGCCGTTACAGTGGGGACCCGTGACGATGTCACCCCATCTCGAGGGGACCGGTAGTTGGTGACCCAAGGGTGCGGCCCACCGCGAGTACTCGCCTGTCTGGAAGACGATGGGTTGCCGCTGGGGACCATGCGGCGCGGGAAAGATCCAGGACGGAGACAGGGTGATGCGAGTATTCATTGTTCATGCGCACCATGAAGCGAAGAGCTTCAACGGGGCGATGACCCAGACGGCCCAGCGGGCGCTGCTGGCAGCGGGACACGAAGTGCTGGTGTCCGACCTCTACGCGATGGGTTTCGATCCGGTATCCGATCGCCGCAACTTCACCACCGTTCGCGACCCGCTCCTGCTTCGTCAGCAAACCGAGGAGTCCTACGCCAGCGAGCACAACGGTTTCGTCCCGGAGTTGCAGGCTGAGATGGACAAACTCTTCTGGGCCGAGGCGCTGATCCTGCAGTTTCCGCTCTGGTGGTTCGGGCTGCCGGCAATCCTCAAGGGCTGGGTGGACCGCGTCTTCGCCGTGGGCCGTGCCTACGGTGGGAGAAGGTGGTTCGATCGCGGCGTGTTTGCCGGCAGGCGCGCCATGTGCTCGGTGACCGTCGGCGGACTCGCGCCGATGTACTCGTATTCGGGGATAAATGGGCCTATGTCCGCGATCCTATTCCCGATTAATCACGGCATCCTCGCCTTCACGGGTTTCACCGTCGTCGAACCCTTCGTCGTTCATGGGCCCGGACGGATCACTCCCGCGCAGCGCAGCGAATACCTGGAACTCTATCGATACCGCGTGCTCGGACTCGCATCGGCGAATGTCCTGCCGGGCCCCAACACGGCTGACTACGATGAAAGCCTTGTCAGAAAGGCGGGTATCAGCCCCGCGGACGATCAGGATGGGTCACGGGTCCCCGCGGCGCGCCGCCCGTGACGGAGTAGAGCGTCGTAGCGCGGGCGTCTGGGCGAGGGCTAACGGGCCGAGCTGAAGCAGGAGCGCAAGGCTAGGCAGCTCATCGAAGGCGACCAGGCTAAGAAATAGTAGCCCGGAGACCCCATGGCTCAACACGGTAACGCCTGCGACTGGCAGCGTCATTCCAGAGCACCGGGCAGTGGCGCCAGGTTTGCGGCGCTGCAGGGACGAACTGAGTGTCAGACCCCAAACGGGCCGCGCCCTGGAGCGCGGCCCGCCGGGAAAACATTACGGATGTCGGTCGCGCTCGCGCCCGCCAATCGCCGCTGCCGCGCAGGCGATAAACGCGCCGAGCAACATCGCCAGTGCATTCACCAACGAAGCCGTCGCGGCGGCCTTGCGGGCTGCTTCGGCCTTCTCCTGAAGCCGACCGATCGTGTCATCGACGCGCCGTTGGGCCTCGGACGCCGCGACACCAGTTCTTTCGGAGACCAGCTTGGCAAGGTAGGCACGATCTTCGTTCGGAACATCGCCCGCGCTTATATCGTAGGCCAGGATGCGATTCGCTTCCTCGCGGTTCTCGCTGGTGGCGGCACTCGAGCCGCCGCCGCGAAACAGCAGATCGACATCGTAGGCCGTCGCCGCACTTTCCTGTCCCGCGCCTGCGTGTGACGATCCCGTAGTCGGTCCGTGGCCGTCCGTAGGTAGGAGTCTGGAGGTCGCCGACGCGGCCGCTACCGCCACGATGACCGTGGCCACCGCCCAGGTGACGAACCCGTGCGCAGTGTCCCGGAAGAACACCTCGTGCGTATGCGTGCCCACCCAGCGGGTGCGCAGGCGACCGGTGACGTAGCCGCCGACACCGGCCGACAGCCACTGCACGATGACGATCCAGGCGATTGCAAGGGCGCCGGCGCCGGTGGCCGAGGCGGTACTGCGCACACCCGGGCTCAAGGAGGCCAATCCGAGACCCGAGCCGAGACTCAAAACAACCGCGGTCGTCGCTATGGCGACGGCGGCACCCGCGATGATTGCCGCCCAGGAGACCGCGGATTTGGACGTTTCGATGGTTCGATTCGGATCCGTCGTATTCTGCGCGACATATACGTCAACCATCTTTCGATCCTCTTGATGTTGGAATTTGTGTTGCTGTTGAGTCAACATCACCAACAGCCGAAACAGCCGCCAGCGTACTCCAGCGTGTTGGAAACGCTCGTGGGTGCCATAAGATGCACCAAGTAGGCCTTTACCTACGCGCGGCGGGGATGTTGCGGCCGCGGCTGACGCGGTTGTAGGCGCTGGCGAGTGAGACGATCCGATATGCGCGCCGGGCGCTGGCGATGCCCGGAATCAGAACGGACCAAGTCTGGGCAGCACCCTCACTGCGGCCAGAACGCCGCGGATCCGTCACGTTAGGCAACAGCCCGGAGCACCGGCCAGGGCGTGCCGAACGCGAGCACGCTGATACTCGCTCGCGCGCAGATGTGATCGTGCTCGGGGGTGCGCAGCAGAGTCCACAGTGCGTTCAGCGTTGTTCGGGAAATTAGTCAGCGCGCGGATAGTCAACTCGGTGTCGGGCGCATAAACGATGCGCCGAGCGGATACACCATGCGGCCCGCGCGGGGTCTAACCTCGAGATCTGGCTACTTCGTGTAACGCAAGTGTGCACAACCGCACGGCGCACATCCCCTGTCGCTTGTGAGCGTAGCGCCGGATTGACATGCGTAACTGGCCCGGCGCAGCCTTGAGCGAGATGCCGAGGTTATTGAGGGCGGCCCGGAACGTGACTTTGGGAGCGGCGGGTTTCTGGTGCCGCAATAATCAGGCAGCTCAACGGCGTAAGAAATAACCGTGGCTCAACGCGCAGCGAAATCCGTACCGCGTTCAGGATACCGATTCGCTTTGAATGCCATAACCGACGGGGGTAATCGACAGTGAAGACATTGAAACTAGTGTGTGCATTCGCAGCCTTGACACTCGCGTCCGGCGCGGCGTTCGCAGGCGGCACGTGGACCAACGTGGTCGTCATCTTAATCAGCGCGTCAACGTCAGAGCACATCGGTCCCGACGGAATCGTCGAGGTGGAATTGTCTGCTACCCCGGTTGGCGGCGCGGCGTGCGGCAGCGGCTATTCCCAGTGGGTGACGATCGACACGTCGAGCAGCGGCGGCAAGATTGCCGCTTCTATTCTGGCGGAGGCCCGGCTGACGCGTCAGCCTGTTTCGGTTATCGGCACCGGCACGTGCAGCGCTGCTTTCCCGTCCGTCGAGCAGCTTTCGTATATGGTCGAGTAGCAGGCAGTGCTTCCGCACGCTCGGCCAGTTCCTGGCCTGTCATGGAACCAGGGTTTTCTCCGCCAAGACACGCGCACAGAGACGGTGTGAAGGGTTTGAACGCAAATCATCAGTGGACATGAGGCGCGACCGGTTCCGCGCCTAATCGCAACCGGGTTGATCAGCGCTTTGCTGATGCCTGCGGTGGCGGTAGCGACGCGGGTCCCACTGCTCAACCTTTTAGCAACCTCTACTGCTTCGGGAGCAGCTCCACGGATGCACGCGCGCACTGAGTGCTGAGGAGTGCGTTGAGGCGCGTGATATCTCACGCCAAGAGAAATTTCTTGGTGATCTAGACCCCAATCCGACCGTACTCCGGCTTCCCGACGCGCTCGAATCGGCAGTATGTCGCACCCTTGGCGGTGGGGACCGACTGCACAAGTCGCAGTGCCGTCGGTACCGTGCCGCGGCTGAAGAGCCGCTTCCCGGAGCCGAGCAGCAACGGGTAGATGAACAGCCGATACTCGTCAATCAGGTCGTTCTGCAGCAGCGTCTGGAGTGCGTCTGCGCTGCCCCAAGTGTGTAGGGTCCGGCCGGGCTCCTGCCGGAGTTTCCGGAGTTCCGCAACCGCATCGCCCCCGATTAGTGGGAATTGTTCCAGCCCACACGCTTGAGACTGCGCGAGAGCACGTACTTAGGCTGCGAGTTAAGCGCGGTCGCGATAGGGTTATCTGGATCTGTGACCTTGGGCCAGTAGTTGGCGAAAACGTCGTAGGTCCTGCGCCCCAGCAAAAAACCGTCGGCGTCCGCCAGCCCCTCGATAATCAGCCGGCCCGTCACGTCGTCGTCATATGGAGCCTGCCAACCTCCATGCACGAAGCCATTTTCCGCGTCCTCTTCCGGCCCGCCAGGCGCCTGCATCACCCCATCCAAGGTCAGAAATGCATTCACGATGATCCTGGGCATTTTCTGTTCCTCCAAGAAGACGACGAATCACAGGGGTCCCGATCGACAGGATGAAGCAGCAGCTGCGGTCGCGGTGACCATTGACCAACGGTCGACCCGCAGCTCAAGCCCCGACCCGCGTGAACCTTCCTCGACGATTGCGAGTCGAGGCTCCCTCAGCAGTTGGATGTCGGTGACGATGAGGCGTTAAGGCTTATTCAGCAGCCAAGGGTGCGGGTCCGCCTCCGTGATGGCACGCGCAGCACCAGGCGCCGACGGCAATGGCGCATCGATTCAACCGGTTGCGAGGTCTCGAGGGGGCTGCGCTGGCGTAGTGGGACGCGTCTATCCCCCGTAATGACGGCAAGCCGCCGGGCTCGCGGAGAGGTGGGCTCTCCGCGAGCGGCGTGACGTCAACTGTGGCTCACGCGCTCGCCGCGCCTAACGCCGCAGCAAGTCGGCGCAGTCGCTCCCATTCCTGGCAACACAGCGGTCATAGGCCTCGCGGCGTTCTTGCTCGCGGACGCTGTCGGGACCGGGAGTGCTGTTAACCGGAGCATTCAGGATGGTGTCGCAGTCAGTGCGACCCTCTGCGCGGCAATGCTCGAATTCCGCGCGGCGAGCGTCATCTCGTGCCGCCGCAACGTTCTGCCGATGCTCCGGCGATGCACAGCCTCCTGCAAGCATCAGCGCCATTACAACGAAGGTCGACGTAAACACCTTCATGCGACTTCTCCAAACTGGGAACTCCGAGCATAGCCTGCAGCAGTGAACTGTCCCGACCTGCCAGCGCAGCGATCAACAGGATGGTAAGAAGGGGCACTCTCATCGGCGGACTGTTCGGACAAATGCGCGGGCCTGAACTAGGCCGTGAAATGCCGGCTACCGGTTGGTCCGACGGCCAGAGCTGCCGATTGCAGCGGTCCGACCAGATGTCCCTAGGACGGCCAGTTCCCTGCGTGGATGCCGTCCACGCGATGCGCCTTCGTATAATGCAACCGGGTGAACATTCCCGTGCGGATGGGCACGCGAACTCGGCCCAAAACAGCGCGCACTCTGGGACCGACATGTTCAAGTCATATCGGGTTCGGCTAACGGGGCTGATAGCTTTGCTGGCAACGGCGCTGCTGCCGGTCGTTCTTCATAGCGAGGTTGGGCGAGGCGGCAAAATCTTGTCGATTCTCGGAACGTGGACTGGGACGTGGACGAACGCAAACAACATCACAACAGGAACTGAATCCTTCGTCGTTCAAACGCAGAAGGGGTCAATCGTCACTGGGTTCTTCTGCTGGGATATAAGACAAGAGCCGGCAACCTGTTCCTCTAACAGCAGCGACTATGAGTCCTGGACCGGGACGATAGACGCAACCGGAACACTCGTAATCAAGGGGCAGATGGGTGATTACCCCGCAAAGGTATCGCTCGATGGGACTTCTATCAGCGGCACTTATCAGAACCGCAGCATCGCTAGTCACACAGGCACCTGGGGTGTCCACAAGGGGCCGTGGAGTAGATGACTTCCGCGGACAGTTACTAACCACCTTCCCCTCGTTTAAGGCCTTGGTGTCTCCACGGCGGGATCTCGGACTTCGATCGACCGCTGAGGAGGACTAAGGGATTCCGCTCAGGACGCAGCGGACTTGATCGGGTACGCATCCGGTCGGCGTAGAAGGGCCGACGCCTGCTCCCCTCGGGCAGGAGGTCAGCCGGCTTCGACCCTCAATACCAGCTGAATGCCCATCGCATCGGGCCGCCCATCGCATCCGGCGACCTGATCCGCCTGCCACGGGCCTCTCCTGAACCCTGTCCGGCCCGCTCGACGGGTTCGAGCGCGAACGCATAAACTGCCGATCGTCCGCCGGCTCGACAGTAACCGAATAAGTAACCGAGAGCCCTATGCTGAAACGTCTGGTGACGCTGGTACTGCTTTGCGTTTGTGTGCCGTTGCTTGCCCAGAGCGCGAAACCCTTCGACGCCGCGGTCGCGTTCGGGGCACGACCGAGCATCATCGATCTGAGTCTGTCGCCGGACGGCGCAAGCGTTGTCTACGTCGTGCCGATCGCCGATCGGGGCTCCGCCGTGTACACCCGCAGCCTGGCGGCCGGGGCGAAGGAGCAGATGGCCATGACCGCTGCTGGCAAACCTGATCGGATCTCGGGCTGCGATTGGGTGTCGAATGCGCGCTTGGTGTGTTCGATCTACGCCGCCACCTATAACAGCCTGGCGGCGAAGGTCGTGACCTTTACGCGCCTCGTTGCTGTAGATGCCGACGGGAAAAATCTGCAGCTGTTGAGTAAGCACGAAAGCGTTTACGCACAAGGGGTTGCGTTCTTCGGCGGCGATGTCGTTGACTGGCTTCCCAATGAGGACAACGCGGTCCTCATGGCCCGCAATTACGTTCCCGATGAGCACCTGGGCTCATCCATCGGCTCAGCGGCGGAGGGGCTGGGAGTCGACTGGGTCGACACGCGAACCCTCGCCAGCAAGCGCATCGAGCCGCCCTCGGAGAACGCGGTCGATTACATAAGCGATGGGCAAGGCAACGTTCGGATCGTGGCACTCCGCGAGAGAGAACTGCAGCGTGTCGACACGGGCGTTATCAGCTACCGGTACCGGCAGCGTGGGTCCCGGGACTGGCACAAGCTCAGCGACTACGACTCAGTGCAGCACAGCGGCTTTCTCCCCCTCGCGGTTGATCCGGACCTCAATGTCGCCTACGGCTTCAAGAAGACTGATGGGCGCATGGCGCTGTATAGCGTCAGCCTGGACGATTCACTGCAGGAAAAACTCATCTATGCCAATCCGGAAGTGGATCTGAGCAGACTGATGACGATCGGTCGGCGCCACCGCGTGGTCGGAGTTACCTATGACACCGATGGCCACCATGCAGAGGTCTTCGTTCCCGAACTAGCGCAGCTGCTTGCGGCCCTGTCAAAGGCATTGCCGGAGCAGCCGTCCGTGCGCGTCGCTGATGCCAGCGCGGACGAATCCAAGCTCCTGATCTTCGCGGGCAGCGACACGGATCCTGGCGCGTACTACCTGTTCGACCGCAAGGCCCACGCGCTGAGTCCGCTGCTTGCGGTGCGCGAACCGCTGCGCGGGGCGAAACTCGCTCACGTCAAGGCGGTCAGCTACCCCGGAGCGGACGGCGTCACGATTCCCGCGTACCTCACCCTACCGCCCGCTGCTGAAAGCGCCAAGGGGCTGCCCGCCATTGTGCTGCCGCACGGCGGTCCGAGTGCGCGCGACGTGTTGGGGTTCAACTGGCTTGCGCAGTTTTACGCGGCGCGCGGATATGCGGTTCTGCAGCCCAACTTCCGCGGCTCCTGTGGTTACGGCGATGCGTGGCTTGAGAAAAACGGGTTCAAGTCCTGGTCGACCGCTATCGGCGATGTACTAGCGGCCGGCCATTGGCTGGTGAAGGAGGGCATAGCCGATCCCAGCAAACTGGGAATCGTCGGTTGGTCCTACGGGGGTTACGCCGCACTGCAGTCGGCTGTCGTTGAGCCAGGGTTCTTCAAGGCGGTCGTCGCCATTGCGCCCATAACGGATCTGTCGGCCCTCAGGAATGAGTGGAGCGGGTGGTCGAATGCCCAGCTGCAGCGCGACTTCGTCGGCGACGGACCGGAAATGCACGCGGGTTCCCCGATTGAGCACACCGACAAGATCAAAGTGCCGGTGCTGCTGTTTCACGGGGGTGCCGACAGCAATGTGAGCGTCGAACAATCGAGGCGCATGGCTGCGCGATTGAAGGCCTCCGGTAGCAAGTGCGAACTAGTCACCTGGGATGATCTCGATCACCAGCTCGAAGCCTCCACAGCTCGAACGCAGATGCTGCGCGAGAGTGATTCGTTCCTGCGCACCGCGTTTGGCATGTAGTGCAAATGCTTCATGCGCCCGGTGCCGCCTTGTCGTCCATGAGCAAGCTTTCGCCATCAGCACACCTGCGGGGCGATGGCGCCCAAGTCTTTGGCGCGCCGCCAGCGTAATGTAAGTGTAAACGTAGGCGACCGTGGCCTAAGTCCTTGATAGTCGATGGTGCAAGGTGTCCCCGTCGACCTTGGGTTGAATCGGACTTCATTAAGGGGTCATCGTTTCGTCGCAGCTGCACTCAGCAGTTGCGCGCGGTTAGGGTTTTATCCCGGTTGACATGTGTTGCTGCGGGGAGCCTCATGAATCGCTTGCATTGAGTGTTCGTCCAACAAAACGGGGGAGTTAGCGCTATGGCCAATAACAAGGGCGAAGGGCGAGCGCGGCGCAGCGGCAGCACGGTTGATGATTCGTCACCTAATCTGAGCCGACGTTCATTTATTGGTGGCGTAGGCACGTCCGGTTACCTCGCGGTGGCAGGCAGCGCCGCGGTGCCCGCGCTGCTGCATACGCAGCCGGCCAGCGCCGACGACGAGGACGACGGATCGCGGAGGCGGCGCGCCAGACGCATCCGCATCGACGCCGCGGATGCCCAATTCAGCGTTGACGAGCCGCGTCAGATCAACAACGGCGACGAGCGCCGTTACGACAACTTCATCGGCAACTATTCCCAGGGATTGCCCCATGACAGCCTGGGTGAAGTCGATCCAGTTGCGTACCGGGCGCTGCTGACCGCCGTGCGCAGCGGCAGCGCGGGTGACTTCGCCAATATCCCGCTGGGTGGAACGGTGAAGCTGTCGAATCCGCAGGGCGGGTTGGCCTTTGATTTGGAGGGCACGGATGTTGCGCAAGTGACTATCCCGCCCTCCCCGCCGCTCGCGAGTGCCGCGCGCGCGGGCGAGATGGTAGAGGACTACTGGATGGCGCTGGCGCGCGACGTGCCGTTTTCGCAATACGGCGTGGAACCGATAACCGCGGCCGCGATCACCGAGCTCAACAAACTCAGTTCCTTTAGCGGCCCAAAGATCAGCGGCGTGGTAACCCCCGCCACCTTGTTCCGCGGACCCCGTCCCGGTGACTTGAGTGGGCCGTACCTGTCGCAGTTCTTCTGGTTGCCGGTCACATTCGGAACTCTCAGCATTACCCAGAAATTCAACGCCTACCTGCCAGGCACTGACTACCTGACGGATTTTGCCGCTTGGCTGAAGGTGCAGAATGGCCAGGGCCCCTTCCCGGGAAACTCTCTTGCCGGCATCAGCTACATAAAGAACGGACGCGACCTCGGCGCTTGGGTGCATAGCGACATTACCTTCCAGGCTTATCTGTTCGCCGCTCAGTGGCTGCTCACTCACGGTGCGCCGCTAAATCCTGGCAATCCCTATTTGACGAGCAAGAACCAAGCGGGCGTTCAGACCTTTGGGAGTCAATATCTCCTGGATCTGCTGGGCGAGGTATCCAATCGCGCGTTGAAGGCCATGTGGTATCAGAAGTGGTTCGTTCACCGTACCCTACGGCCAATCGCTTATGGAGGTCTGGTACACAACACCATCACCGGCGCCGCGCATTATCCGGTGCATGGCGATGTGCTCAACTCGCAGGCCGTGGCGCAGGTGTTCGCGAAGTATGGGACCTATCTGCTGCCTGCTGCTTTCCCGGAAGGTAATCCTGCCCATCCGTCCTACGCCGAAGGACACGGGGTAATCGCCGGAGCGTGCGTCACCGCCATGAAGGCGTTCTTCAACGAGAGCTTCGTGATCCCCAGTCCCGTGATTGCCGCCGATGACGGTCAGTCACTCGTTTCGTACACCGGCGCGGACGCAGGGCAACTCACTCTCGGTGGCGAGCTGAACAAACTCGCCAGCAACGTGGCGCTCGGGCGGGACATGGCCGGGGTGCACTGGCGATCTGACGCTGAACAGGCGCTGCTGCTTGGCGAGGCGGTGACCATCAGCATCCT
This sequence comes from Gammaproteobacteria bacterium, assembly GCA_019247195.1. GTDB lineage: Bacteria > Pseudomonadota > Gammaproteobacteria > Steroidobacterales > Steroidobacteraceae > 13-2-20CM-66-19. The sequence goes on along the minus strand of JAFAPI010000110.1, from coordinate 1,038 downwards.
GAGGGACCAGCGTGCGACGTACAACGAGCCCTTCGCGGGATTTACTTTTACTAAGTTCGACGGCACCAGTGTGACGGTGTAGCTGAAAACACTACGGGTTGCAGCCTCGGGTGCCGAGGCGGCAGCTCGCCTCGCTTCAGCCGGCACAGGTCGCGGGCCACTTCTCCACGACCGAGGCGATGTAGGTACACCCGGCCGTTAAAATAGCGCGCGGGGGCCGGACCGCTGGGCTCGTCATTTCTGCGGGGGCGGGCCTGTGTGCGCAATCACGTGGCCCGGTTCTCCTAGCGCTTCGGTGATGGTGCCCACTGTCTCCATAGCAGGATCCACGCTACAGGTACCCGTGCCGCTCACGGTAAAGGTCGCGCCCACCAGTAGGCCAGCCTGCAGCATAGTTGCCGCGAGCGCACCCGCTTTATCTTCCGTATCGATTGCGACCGAGTCCCGATGGTCGTTCGAACAAGGCGGAGGATTCCCTGACGCTTTAGCAGAGAGCTGAACGGTCACCCAACCATGAGGGGGGCACCGCTCCGTGGTACAGGAAGTGAATCTAACAACCCTTGCGTTAGTCCAGGAGCCACCGCCAGGATTTGTGGCAGCGTCACTCGACGTTAAAGCCACGGATAGAAGCGACAGGGCCAAAAGAGTTTTGAATGTCACAGATATACCTCCACCGTGGGGTGCGGACAGGTCGAACTGTTTAAGCAACATGGCGTGGGAAGAACTGCCTCAGCGCGCGTCGCGGGAACACCTAACGAAGCTACACATGCGTCGGTGGGGTGAGTCAAATCGACAGACGCGTGGATCGTTCCAGCGCCTTGACGGCGGACCCGGGGGGGGCGATAGTGGGTCGAGCCTCGATACCAAGAAAAGCACAGAGGTCTCCATGTCGTTTAAAACGCTAATCGCAGTCCTGGCCGCTGGTCTGTTTACCCTGCCCGCATTTGCAGTTCGAGGGGCCCGGCCGAGCAGCAGCGCGAAACCGGTAGAGGTGCTGGCTGATCAAGCGGCCGTCATGAAGCATTTCCGCGCACTCGG
>JAFAPI010000088.1 GCA_019247195.1 Gammaproteobacteria bacterium | reverse complement strand
GACCGCGTCACCCTCAGTTACACCTTCTACGATATCCCGGCCCGAGTCGCCGCCCGCTAGCGGCGCACCATCCTAGGAAACCGCACATGTCGCAGCCCCACGCCCCGGCCGATTCCAGCAAGTACTACCTGCCGCACGGCACGCCGTGGCCGATCATCGGCTCGGTGGCGCTGTTCACGACCATGCTCGGCGTGGCGGCCTGGCTCAACGACTGGTTCGCCGGCTATGTCTTCCTGCCCGGCGCGGCGCTGCTGGCGGTGGTGTTCTTCGGCTGGTTCTCCACCGTCATCGGCGAGAACCAGCACCACATCTACAACCTGCAGGTGGACCGCTCGTTCCGCATGGGGATGATGTGGTTCATCTTCTCCGAGGTGATGTTCTTCGGCGCCTTCTTCGGGGCACTGTTCTACGCGCGGCTGCTGTCGGTGCCGTGGCTCGGCGCGGTGGGCGTGAAGGTCTTCACCAACTACGTGCTGTGGCCGGGCTTCGAGCCCACCTGGCCGACCAACGGCCCGGCGCACGTCGGCGGGCACGCTGACGGCAGCTTCAGCACCATCCCGGCGATCGGCATTCCGCTTCTGAACACGGCCATCCTGCTCACCAGCGGTCTCACCGTCACCATCGCGCACCACGCGCTGCGCGCCGGGCAGCGCGGCCGCCTCGCGGTGTTCCTCGCCGCCACCTTCCTCCTCGGCTTCACCTTCGTGGGCCTGCAGGCCCACGAGTACGGCGAGGCCTACAAGGAGCTCGGGCTGCGCCTCTCGACCGGCATCTACGGCTCGACCTTCTTCATGCTGACCGGCTTCCACGGCCTGCACGTGACGATCGGCGCCATCATGCTGCTGGTCATCTGGCTGCGGGTGCTCAACGGCCATTTCACGCCGCGCCGCCACTTCGCCTTCGAGGCGGTCGCCTGGTACTGGCACTTCGTCGACGTGGTGTGGCTCGGGCTGTTCATCTTCGTCTACTGGCTCTAGTCAGCGCGGCGCGCCGCCCAGGCCGTGCGGCGCGATGTAGCCCAGGTACCAGGCGATGACGAGGAGCGCGAACAGGCACAGTGACAGCGTGATGCGCACGGTGAGCGCACGCGCCAGCCGCCGCGAGTCGTCCGGGCCGCCGCGCGACAGATGAAACAGCCCGCTCCCGAGGCTCGCCACGATCCCGACCAGGCAGGCGAGCACCAGCAGCCACAGCAACCCTTGCATGGCGGGCAGTGTAGCGCCTCGGACTCAGGGGCAGCGCGACCGTGAGCCGCGCCCGCCGCGCGCTGCCGGCTCCGCTCTCGCTGCTCCTGGGTGTGCTGCTCGCGGCGCTGTTCGTGCGGCTCGGGTTCTGGCAATGGCACCGGGGCGAGCAGCGGCAGGAGGCCTGGCGGAGTTTCGCCGCCGGCACCGCGCGCCTTGTGGCGCTGAACGGCGCGAGCGATGCGCTGCCGCTCTATCAGCGCGTCGCGGTGCGCGGTCGCTTCGACGGCGCACACCAGTTCCTGCTCGAGAACCGCTCCCTGCAGGGGCGACCCGGCTACGAGGTGCTGACGGTGCTCAGGCGCGAGGCGCAACGCGCGCTGCTCGTCGATCGCGGCTGGCTCCCGCTCGGGCGCTCGCGCCAGGATCTGCCGCCGGTCGCGGTGAGCGCCGAGCCGGTGGAGCTCACCGGGCGTCTGGGGCACCTCCCCACCCCGGGGCTCGCTCTGGGGCGCGCCGCCCCGCGCGGGTTGTGGCCGAAGCTCACCTCCTTCCCCAGCATGACGCAGCTCGAGGCCGCCTACGGCGCGCCGCTCGAGCCGCGCCTGCTGCTGCTCGATCCGGGCAGCGGGCCCGGTTATGCGCGCGAGTGGACCCCGCCGGGCATCAGCCCGCTGCGCAACTTCTCCTACGCCCTGCAGTGGTGGACGTTTGCGCTCGCGACGCTCGTCATCTGGGCGGTGCTCACCGTGCGGCGCCGGCGCAGCCGATGAGCGCCGAGGAGCGCGCGCTGCGCGCCCGCAACCTGCGCACCCTCGCGCTCCTCGCCGGGCTCTTCGTCCTGCCGCTCGCCGCCGCCTTCTGTACCTACTACGGCAGCGACTGGCGTCCGGCCGGCCACGTCAATCACGGCGAGCTGCTGCGCCCGCCGCGGCCACTGCCGGAGCTGTCCCTGCCGGGCACTCCCGAGTCGCCCCTGTGGCGCGGCCGCTGGGCGCTGGTGTATCTCGGCAGCGGCGGCTGCCCCGGGCGCTGCCGCGCGACCCTCGATCTCATGCGCCAGACGCGACTCGCGCTCAACCAGGACATGGGGCGCGTACGGCGCGTGTTCCTGGTCATCGCCGATGGCCCCCCGGCGCCCGAGGTCGCCGCCGACTACCCCGGCCTGATCGTGGTCGACGCGAGCACCCCGGCGCACGCCGCGCTGCGGCGCGAGTTCCCGGCGGGCGATGCGAGCTCGCGGCTGTTCGTGGTCGATCCGCTCGGCAATCTCATCCTGAGCTACGATGCGCGCCAGGATCCGCACGGCCTGCTCGAGGACCTGAAGCGCCTGCTGCGGCTCTCGCAGGTCGGCTAGGAGTGCTAGGAATCCACTCAGTAAGGTCTCGACGCTCGAGAACGCACGCCTCGAACCCTGAGACCGCCCGGCCCCATCCGTGGCTCTCCAGCAGCACTCACCGAAGCTGAAATAACATCGCAGGGTATTGAACTGCTGGAGTACGCAGTCGCCGTCGGCGCCTGCAGCTGCATAGGGGCGCAAGGTGCTAACCTGCTGTGGTGCCTCGTTACACGGCCTTATTCACCACGCTGTTAGTCACCGCGGTCCTGATCGGGTGCACTGCGGGCGCACCGTCCCCGGCGCCGAGTCCGGCGAGCCTCGGTGAGCGCGTCGACGCCGTCGTGCGGGCCGCCATGCAGCGCAGCGGCGTACCCGCCGTCAGCGTCGGGCTTGCCCGCGGCGGTGTGCCCATCTACGTACAGAGCTACGGTCTCGCCGACGTTTCCCATGGCGCTGCCGCGAGCCCCGACACGGTCTTCGAGCTGGGCTCGGTCACCAAGCAGTTCACTGCTGCTCTGATCCTGCAGCTGCAGGAAGCCGGTCAGCTACATGTTGATGATCCGGCGGTCCTCTATTTACCGCAGTACAGCCTGTCTGCGGGGATCACCCTGCGCATGCTGCTGAACCACACGTCCGGCCTCCCGGACTTCACGAATTTCCCGGCGTTCCAAGACTGGTATGTCAACGGGGTCGCGGAAGCGACGGTGCTCGAGGCCATTGGCGCGGCCCCGCTCGACCACCCGCCGGGAACTGCGTGGGAATACAGCAATAGCAATTATTTCGTGCTGGGCGTCATCATCGAGAAAGTGACGGGACAGTCCTACGCCCTCAATGTACAGCAGCGCATATTGGCGCCGCTGGGGCTGGCGAGCATCACCTACCGCCTGCCGCAGGTGCCGCCCGGAGCTGTCGGCTACACTGACAGCGGCGGTAGCGTCGTGCCAATCCGCATGGCCGATCGCTCGGCGCTGTTCGCCGCCGGTGCCCTAAGTGCTGATGTGAAGGATCTGCTCGGCTGGGATCACGCGTTGTACTCGGGTGCGGTAGTGAGCCAGGCCTCATTCGGACAGATGGTGACTCCCGCGCCGATCGGCATGGGCGGCGGATCGTTCTACGGATTCGGCCTGGTGCTCGACAACTTCGCCGGCCGTCCGAGGGCCTGGCACAACGGCTTCATCAATGGCTTCCTCGCCTACAACGAGGTGTTTCTCGATGATGGCCTGTCGCTAGCGCTGCTCACGAACGGCGACTTCATTGATCAGCAGGCTCTCGGTGATGCGATCTACGATGCAGTGTGCAATTCAAGTGCCTATGCGGCCCTATGCTGACCGCCCGGGTGCGCAGATCTAGCCACAGGCGCGAGCGTATCTTCGGAGCTGCCACGCACCCCTCCCCGGCATGCTCGTCAGTCGTCTCGACCTACACATCAGGTCAGCGGGTTCAGGAGCCAGTCGCGCCTGAGCAGCTATGCAGGTTGCGGGAAACGCCGGGAGGCGAAGCGACTGGGCAGCAGCATGTCGCGTGGCCGGCGGCCTCGGCCCTGACGCGCTAGATACTGCCCCGGCATGCCGCTCGCCCGCTGGACTCGCCGCCTCGCCGTCGCCGGCGTGCTGCTCGCACTCGCGGTGGTGGGCCTGGGTGCCTACGTACGCCTGAGCGCCGCGGGACTGGGCTGCCCGGACTGGCCCGGCTGCTACGGGCAGCTGACCCCCGCCGGGGCCGAGCACCGCGCCCAGGCCACCTATCCCGCGCGGCCCTTCGAGGCCGGCAAGGCCTGGCGGGAGATGGCGCACCGCTACGCCGCCGGCACCCTCGGGCTCCTCATTCTCTTCATCGCTGCCCTCGCGCTGCTTGCGCGCGGCCGCGTCGGAGCCTCGACTCCCTACGCGCTGGGACTGCTCGGCCTGGTCATCGTCCAGGCGCTGCTCGGGATGCTCACCGTCACCTGGCAGCTCAAGCCCCTCATCGTCACGCTGCACCTGCTGTGCGGCCTGGCGACGCTCGGCCTGCTGTGGTGGCTGGTGCTGTCGCTGCCGCTCACCCCGTGGAGCTCGGCGGCGGTGCGCGCGCCGGCGCACCGCATGAGTGGAGGCGGAGCGCAGCCGCTCGCCGCGGCGCGGCGGCTGGTGGTGCTCGCGCTCGCCGCGCTCGCGGTGCAGATTTTTCTCGGCGGCTGGACGAGCAGCAACTATGCGGCCATCGCCTGCCCCGATTTGCCGACCTGCCAGGGCGCGCTGTGGCCGCGGGCGGACTTCCGGCACGCGTTCGTGCTGTGGCGCGGGGTCAATCTCAACTATGAGGGCGGGGTGCTCGCCGAGCCGGCGCGGGTCGCCATCCACCTCACCCACCGGCTGATGGCGCTGGCGGCGAGTGCGGCGCTGCTCGGCGCCGCGGGGTTCGTGCTCAAGACCCGCAGCCTCGCCGCGGCGCACAGCAGCGCCTGGGCGGTGCTCGGCGCGCTCGCGCTGCAGCTCACCATCGCGGTGTCGATGGTGCGGCACGGTTTCCCGCTCTGGCTCGCCACCGCGCACAATCTGGGCGCGGCGCTGCTGCTGCTCGCCACCCTGGCGCTGCTGCGCAGCCTGACGCGAGCGGGGTAGTCCTCGCGTCCCGTTAATAAATTTACAAAGCGTTCGATCTTTCCGAGGACTGAGTCGGCGGTCCACATGAAGGGCCTCGGATGTGGTTGTAGCGGGTGACGAAGAGATCGATCTTACGCAGGTCCTGCACGGAGTCGAAGGAACCGCGACGGATGGCCTGGTTGGTGATGAGGGCGAACCAGCGCTCGACCTGGTTCAGCCAGGAGCTGTGAGTGGGGGTGAAGTGCAGCTTGAAGCGTGGCCGGCGGGCGAGCCACGCGCGCACCTTCGGATGCTTGTGCGTAGCGTAGTTATCGCAGATCAGATGCAACCTCGAGGCGCACTGGAACGTGCGCCTTGATGTGGCGCAGGAAGGGGAGAACTCCTGATGCCGATGCTTGTGCACGGCGCACGAGGGCTGCCGGCAGACTCTGCGAGCGGGCGATCGACTAAAGCTGTGCTCGATCCCCTGCGCTCATCGTGATCACTCGTGCCTTGCTACTTCGCTTTGCCAGCATCGAGCGCTCCGCTTGCCAAGGATACTCCTTGCACCACGCGCGCCGTGGAAACTCACATACGGGGCACTACACTAGCGCAGTGGTTTCTCGGTAAAGCCCTTGGGGATCGCAAACTGGTCGGCGGGCAGAGTCCGCGCTTCCGCGGAGGCGAGCACGTTCTGATCCTCGTCCTGGGCCTCGGAGGCACCGAGGCTGCGTCGGCGCGCGGGGAAGCCATGCATCTTCTCAATCCGCCTCAGGTACGCGGTCGAGGCTGCCGCCTCCGGAATCCCCGAGAAAGCCTGTGTCACCGTGGCGTAAGCCTTTTTCATGGCATCGGCGAGCTCGTTCCCCGCCGGCAGGTTCGAGGTGGGGACCACGCAGTACTCAGCGAAAGGCTTGCCTTCGTGTGCCTCGGTCCAGATGCGGCAGCTGTACTGGCCTACCTGGTCGGTGCGACCGGTGTCGCTGAACACGGGGCCGTTATCGTCGCTGCTGCGCTGGCGCGTCTGCGCCAGCTGTGCCTGTATAGCCGCCCGTTGCTCCGGCGGCAGTTGGGCGAGTGCCGCATCGAACTGGCTCGTCTTGTCTCCCATCATCTGCTTCATGCTGTTCGCGTCCACGCGCGAGAAAGTGCGCTCGCGCATGTTCACCTCCCAGATCACCCCGTCGCGCACCACGTCCATGCTCTGGACGGTGCCACGCTCATCTACGGAATCCACGCGCAGCATGCCATCCTGCGCGTAGTAGACCTCGTGCGGGACGGTCTTGCCGGAGTCCTTGCGGTCAATCTTCAGAACTGCGCCGGCCAACGCCGCGGGCACCGTGAGGATCGAGAGCAGCAACAAGGCGAGCGAGCGCATGGTATTTCTCCTGGGTTGCGCCACGGCCTGGACGCGGATAACGGTTATACCTTCGAGAGCGCGGCAGTCGCCAATATTTTCCCCCTGGCTTGGCCTCCGGGGGAGCTGGGATAGCTGTCTGCGACCGCACACACAGTTCTCACCCTTGGGTTCGGATCGAGGGTGAATTGCTCGAGCGAATGGGGGCGAGCGGAGCCACCAGGCTTCTCGCCCTCCTTAGGTGCAGAGAAATCAGGGCAGCACGGCATTTGACATGCCTTTTCTTTCCAACCTCTAGGGTGGTCAGCCTAAACCACTACTCCCCGGCCTCGCCACATCAACAGCGGGCGACGCCGAAAGCTGAGGGGTTTACGACACTTAAGCACGGCGGCGCTTCCCGAGCCTCGAGACGGTGCACGTCGCGTTCAGCAGCGGTGTCGCTAAGGGACCAGGGAGGCGCCGCGTGGCGGCTCGCTTTTTTGCGAATTAGGGGGTGCTGACGTGCAACCGCCCTGCACCGCCGGTAGTATGAGTCGCCGGCGCTGTATGCAGGGTGGGGGGAGGCTTATATGCGACGCTCTTATATCGTTGGCGCGCTCATCCTCTGCGCCGCCATCGCACCGTCAATCCACGCCGCCGATAAGGACGCCTGCGCACTGCTTAGCGCCGCAGATGTGAGCGCCGCACTCGAGGGTTCGACCGTCACTCCCGCCAAGAATGCAGGCTCGCGCATGTGCACGTGGAGTGTTTCGGGCAAATCCGGCGGATCTCCGTGCGTTTCGTCATTGACCCTTACCATCATGGGACAGATGGGTAGCCTGTCTCCGGTCGAGCGTTTCGAGCGCGCAAAGACTCCGATAGGTAACCTCAAGAAGACGCCGGTGAGTGGTGTCGGAGACGAGGCCTACCTCATTGATACTGGCATCTACGCGACGCTCAATGTCCGCAAGGGTAAGTCGGTGCTCCAAGTGACCGAAGGAGGCCGTTGCAAAGCCCCCGATCAGCGTCTCGCGGCGCTCGAAGCGCTCGGGCGCAAGGCGGTTGCGAGACTCTGATCCGACAGCGGGCATCACGATGCGGGCCTCGTCACGATGCAGCGCACTGTTGGTAGCTCTCACGCTCTGCGCTTGTCATCCCGCGCAGAGATTTGCGGATCCGAATATTCTGTTGTCCGAATGCGATCCGGCGGGGTACGTCCGCTGCATTCACCAGGCCGCATTCGCCTCAATTCCCATCGTCGATGCCGGCGTGTACCTCACCTACTCGAGCGAATGGCAGAATGGAAGCGGCCGCCCGTGGGATGCCGCCGCGCTCGGACTGGGCGGCTGGGCCGTCAACTTTCTGCAGCGCTACGACGCGGGCAATCATGTCCTGCTGAGCGGCGACGGTTCTTGGCGAGTCGCTGACCCGGTGCCGCTGGCCGAGGGCGGGTTCGCCGTGCCGAGCTACGACGGCTCGCTCGCCTACCTCTTCGATTCGGCCGGTCGTCACGTGCGAACGGTGGATGGCCGACTGGGCATGACGCTCCTGGTCATCACCTACGATGCCGCAGGCCGCATTGCATCCATGCAAGGCTCCATGGGTGGACGGCCCGTGCATATGAGCGTCGAACGCGATGCACAGGGTCGAGCGCGGCAGCTGCTCGGGTCGGACCAAATGAAAACCGAGCTCACTCTCGATGGCAACGGCAGACTGGTCCGTACGCTGGACAGCGCCGGGGATGCGACATCGATCGAGTGGCTGTCGAGCGGTATTGTTTCGGCGAAGACCGATCCCCTCGGGCACACCGCTCATTACGGCTACGACGCCTCTGGCAGACTGCAGACGGCCACCGATGAGGACGGCGTGACCGTGCGTTTCGAGCGGCGCGAGCTGACGAACGGTTTCGAGGTAACGGTTACGAGCGCGCTGGGGAGACGCTCAGCCTATCGGGCCGAGCGCTCAAGCGAAGGACTCCGTCTCACGGCCACCGCCACAGACGGCAGCACAAACACAGAGTACCTGGATGCGCGCGGGGCGCGCCACATCCAATGGGCGGACGGCACGCGGTCCAGCGTGGGATCGCTCGCCCATCCAACCTGGGGAACGGCCGCGCCAATCCTGACACCGAGCACCGCGACACGTCCGGATGGCGTGCAATCGCTTCGCGAGGTGCGCTTTGCGGTTCGCGCCGATCAAGGTCTGCCTTATCGGCTCTCCGGCACCATCGAGACGATCGAGAACGGACACCGCTGGGTGGAGACGCTCGATCCGACCCAGCGCACCCGCGTCATCGTCGATGGCGCCGGGCGGCGCACGTTGAGCGCCTACGACAGCGCCGGGCGAATCGTCCGCAGCCTGCATCCCGGGATCGCCGAGGAGGGGTACGGCTATGATTCGATGGGCCGCTTGGCGAGCGTGACCGTAGGATCCGGCCCGGAGAGCTCGACGACACGCTACGACTACGATGCACCGAGTGGCTCGGTCACCGTCACTCTGCCCGACGGTACCGTCGCGAAGACCCTAAATGATCGGGCGGGTCGTCCCGCCGCATCGGTGGATGCCAGTGGCGCGGTGACACTGATGACGCACGACCGCGCCGGACGCCTGGTCGGGTTCCAGGCGCCGGGTGGGTTCAGCTATCGGCTGGGCTTGAGCGCCGCCGGTCGTTTTACCGGCTTCGCGCCCCCGATGATAGGCGAGGACGGAACGGCCGAGATCCTCAGCTACGACGCGGATGGGCGGCTGCAGGCCATCGCAGGCCCGGGCGCGATCAGCCTGACGGCCGCTTACGATTCGGGCGCCCGCCTCACCAGCGTGCAGTTCGATCAGGGACGAAGGGACTACCGCTACGCGCCGCAGTCCGATCGCGTGGAGGAGATTCAGGACCCGGGCGGCGTCGTGACCGCGTACCGATATGCGGGTCCGTATGCGACCCGCATAGCGTGGTCCGGCGCTATTGCCGGCGCGGTGGAGCTTAAACGCGATGCCGACGGACGCATCACCCACGAGACCGTCAATGGCGGTTCGGCGCTTGACTACGCATACGATCCGGCTGGCCTGCTGAGCGGAATAGGATCGCTCTCCATTCACCGGGACGAGTCCGGGCTCATCGCGAGCACCCACCTCGGGCTGGTCGATACCCAATATCGTTACGACGGTCAGCGGCGCCTCGTTCGCTCGCGAACGACGGTGGGGAAAAGCGCGCTGTTCGAGCAGAGCTACGATCGTGATGCGCGGGGCCGCATCACGCGCGTCACCGAGCTCGGACCTGGGACCCGATCGACGAAGACCGAATACGCGTACGATCCCGCAGGGAGGCTCCGGGAGGTCCGGATCGACGGTCGGCTTGTCGAGCACAATGAGTACGATGCTGCCGGCAACCGCCTCCGCAGCGACGGGCCCAAGGGCCAGCTCAGCGCCCGGTACGACGCGCGCGATCGTCTCATCGAGTGGGGATCGGCCCGCTATGCATGGGCCTCGAGCGGCAAGCTGTTGAAATGGCATGGGGCACGAGGCGACATAGCTCTCTCGTACGACGATCTCGGTGCCCTGCGCGAGGCGGGACTGCCAAATGGCCGCAAGCTGACATTCCTCGTCGATGGCGAGGGACACAGGGTCGGTCGGCGCATCGACGACAAGCTCGATTCCGGGCTTCTGTATCGGCCTGATGGGACGCTTGCTGCCGAAATGGACGGCGCGGGTCAGATACGATCTCGCTTCGGATTCGATGATCGCGGCGATCTCGCGCTCCTGCAACGTGGCTCGGCAACCTACCGCGTGCTCACCGATGCGCTCGGCAGCCCGCGTCTGCTGGTCGACTCCAGCACCGGCGCCGTGGTCGCAGAGGTGGCCTACGATGCCTGGGGCAATGTCGTCCGCGAATCCAACTCTGATTTCCTCCCAGTCGGATTTGCGGGTGGTTTACGCGAGCCGGAGACCGGACTTCTGCGTTTTGGCGCGCGTGACTACGACCCTCAGACCGGGCGCTGGACCGCTCCGGATCCGATCCTCATCAGGGGCGGGGATGCCAACCTGTATGCCTATGTGCACGGCGATCCCGTCAATGCGACAGACAGAGCTGGCCTATTTTGGAATCAGATCAATCCATGGGCGCCGTATGAGCCACCGCCCGGCGGCGCACCGCCCGGTGGAGCACCGCCCGGTGGAGCACCGCCCGGCAGCGCACCGCCGGGCAGCGCACCGCCTCCCAGCAACGGCCAGCCACCCCCAAACGGCCAGCAGCCTCCCAACAACGCACCACCACCTCCGCTGCCTCCCTCTGGCGGGAGTCCACCCCCAGGCAACCAAGCACCCCAAGGTGGCTGCATCGGCTTCATATGCTTGCCCCCAAGTGGAGGAGGAGGATGTGTATTTGGCTTTTGTGGTGGCCCTCCTGGCGGGTTTCGATGTACGGCAATGTTGTGTTCTCCGTACGGCGGCCCTCCGTGCATAATCTGCAGCTATGGAGATCCACACTATGTAGCTTTGGGAGGCGTTGATCTCGCGTTTCAAGCAGTCGGAGAGTTCGTTGCACTTCGCTCGTCAGATGGGAAGCTCGTCCTTGAGCTGCGACAAGAGCCAGTGGCCCACCGGCGCGCCTCTTTTATCAGCGCTGTCGCGATCGGAGCCGCGGGGGATCGCATCAGCGTTTACCAGAACGAACCGAGCTACCTGCTGGTCAACGACCGTGAAGTAACGGCGGCTGACATCGAGGAGCAGCTCCCGCATGGGAGCAGACTCAGCCGGCACGGCGGTAGCGTCAGAGTCGATTTCCCCGACGGGGGGCGGATGACGATTACACGCACCGGCGTGTTAAACGTGGGTTATCTGCCCCCGCCTGGAACGATGCCGCACTTGCAGGGACTGCTTGCATCCAACACGGGTAACCGATTCACGGCTCCTGATGGCACGGTACTTTCCCGTAGCGATCTCGATTTCGAGCTACAGTTTCAACGCCATATCGGAGAGGCCGGGCGGGTGAAGCCCGCCGAGTCCTTGTTTCACTACTGGCCGGGCGAGAGCACCGCGAAGTTCACCAATATCGGCTTTCCCGGAACTGCAGACACTGCAGCAACCCTTTCGCCCAGCGAGCACGCTCACGGCGAGCGGGTTTGCCGGGCCTTCGGCGTCGACCGCCAGCCACTGCTGGATGACTGCATTCTGGATGTGGGCGCGACGGGTCAGCCTGCCATTGCAGCGGCCAGCGCGGCCATTGCGAGCAGCCATTCGCCGATGCTGGCTCTTTCCACATCGGCCATCACCGCAGGCAGCGAAGGCTTCGAGTCGAACAACGGCTTCGCAATCCGCATCGGAGATAGCGTGTCGCCGGGTCGGCCCGCCGCCGAGGCAGGCATGATCGGGCCTCAGGGCGGTAAACAGGCGTACTCATTCGTCGGCACCCAAAATGCACATGTTTACCTCAGCGCCACAGACTGCACCGGCTCCGCCATCCGCATCGATCTGCAGGACCCGACGGGCCAGTCCCTCGGCGGCCGGCTCGGCTGCGGCGATGTCGGCCCCGTCGCTTTGCCGCGCGATGCCACCTACCGTGTGGTCATCCGCGCCGAGCAAGCGGCGCATTATGGATTTAGCCTGTCTGCGGCACCGTTCGACCGCTTCGAGGTCGGGATCGGCGCCACCGTGGCGCCGGATCATCCGCCCGGTGCCGGCCTGATTCGAGCCCCCGGCGCGCGCCAGCTCTTCGGATTTCACGCCGACGCAGGCGCAAGGGTATACGTGAAGGTCGGCCCGTGCGAGGGAGAGGGCGTCGTCTTCGATCTCGAGGATCCGAGCGCCCACTCGCTGGCGGGCAAAATCGGCTGCGGTGACTTCGGCCCGGTGACACTCGCCACGGCGGGCACCTATCAGCTGCAGGTGAGGAGTGACAAGCCTCCGAACCGTTACACGTTCTCTCTCCTCCCTGCGCATGTGCAGCGCTATGCGATCACAGTCGGGGACACGGTCTCGCCGGATCATCCCGCAAGCGGCGCCGGGGTGTTGAGCGAGATCGGACAGGAGCAATGGTACGAATTCAGCGGCCACGCCGGGGAGATCGTGTACCTGAGCTCAGGCGGTTGTGACAGCGGCCGTACCTACCTGAAGTTGGTGAACCCTGACGGAACGACTCTCGCGTCGAACGGCGGTAACTGCAGCGTGGATGCCGGCCGAGCCGTGCTGCCGATTGCCGGCAGGTACCACATCGTGGCCAGCCGGGATGCCTCCAGCGTGCGCTCGGGCTACCGCTTCGCCCTGATCGAGGTGCCGGGCGACCGGCATTTCGCCGTGCACTTGCCATTCGTGGCGTCCAAAGACTCACCCTCAAGTGGCGCGGGGCTGATCCCCGGCCCCGGCGCGCAGCACTTCTATGACTTCGACGCCCATCCGGGTAGCGTCGTTCACCTCGAGGGAAACTGCAGCTGTACCGGTTTGCGCGTGCGGGTGGTCAAGGCCGGAGACACTGGCGATCTTGGCTACTCCGAGCTGCACTCGCAGGATTGGACACTTCCCGAAGGCGGCCATTACACCGTGCAGGTGGCCTCATTCGGTTACACGGGCTCCTATACGCTGCGGGTCGCCCTTGCCTCCAAGCCCTGAGCAGTAACTGAGCGAGCGGACTTGGCGTACGCTTCCATCGCTGGCGCGCACGCCGCGGCGCCAAGAAATCATCGCCATAGCCGCACCCATGCTGACCTGAGCCTACCCAGGCGCAAGCACGGATCGACTACTGCGAACTCGGCGCCGCCCACTTCGCCCGCCGCGACCGCAGCAGATGATCCAGCGCCCGGTCCGACGGGTCGGACGCACCGATGACTCGGTTGCCAGGTTCGACCCACCGCGACGGCAGCCTAGATCCGACAGCGCCGGAATCGCTTCACACTAGCCGGAAGCGCCGACGCGCGCGACCTGCTGCTCGATGAGTCCGAGCGGCAGCGCACCGGAGGCCAGCACCGCGCGATGGAACTCGCGCAGGTCGTAGCCTGCGCCGAGCCGCCGCGCGAGCGCGGCGCGCATGTCCAGCAACCGCAGCTGCCCGAGTTTGTAGCCGAGCGCCTGACCCGGCCAGGCCATGTAGCGCTCGACCTCGGCGATGACGTCACTGTCGGCATCGCCGGTGGCCTCGCGCATGAAGGCGATCGCCTGCTCGCGCGTCCAGCGCAGCGCGTGCAGCCCGGTGTCGACCACCAGGCGCACCGCGCGCAGTAGCTCGGCGTCGAGCCGCCCGAGGTCCCCGTACGGGTCTTCGCGGTACGCCCCGAGCTCCGCCATCAGCCGCTCGCAGTAAAGCGCCCATCCTTCCGCGTACGCGTTGAAGCTCGCCACCTTAAGCAGCAGCGGCTGCCGCGGCGCGGCCAGCGCGAGCGCGCCCTGCGTGAAGTGCCCGGGCACGGCCTCGTGGTAAGTGGTGCTCGGCAGGTTGATGCGCGTCACCGCGTCCGGATCGCGCAGGTTGAGCCAGTAGATGCCCGGACGCGCCGGATCGAGCGGCGGCGGATCGCAGTACGCCATCGGTGCGCCCGCCTCGCTCGCCGGCGGGGTACGCCGCACCTCGAGACGCGAGCGCGGCCGGAAATCCGCCGGCAGGATCGCGTCGTAACGCGCCTCGGCGCCCTCAATGAGGGCACGCGCCGCCGCGAGGGCCGCCGTACGCGCCGGCTCACCGCTGCCGAAACGGAAGCGCGGCTCGGCGGCGAGCGCCCGCAGCCGCGCGGCGACGCTGCCGTCGCGCAGTCCGAGCCTCTCCAGGCGCGCATTCAGCTCGGCCTGGATGCGCCGCATCTCCTCGCGTCCGCGGCGGTGGATCTCCGCGGGTGTCAGCGTCGTGTCCCCGAGCGCGCGCACATTGGCCGCATAGAGGGCTTCGCCGTGGGGCTGCGCCCAGACCCCCGATTCGGCGCGCCCGCGCGCGGCGAGCTCGGCCACCC
>JAFAPI010000235.1 GCA_019247195.1 Gammaproteobacteria bacterium | reverse complement strand
AGCATGAGCTTGGGGTTGCCCTCGCCCTTGATCAGCTCGCCCACCTTGCGGGCGGCCGCATCGGTGAAGAGCAGTAGCGGGGCCTCGCTCTCGGGCAGGACGTCGGTGGCGGTCGTACTCATAAGTAAAGGAGTCTAGAAGGCAGGTCCGGTGCGGTCAAAGTGGGGCTCAGGCGCGTGCCCCGCTCGCCTCGGCGTCGGCGCCCTCTGGCTCGAGGCGCACCAGTTTTCCCACGATTTGGGCACCGAGCGTCATTTCAATGACCCGGTAGTACACGTTCCCCTCCACCCGGGCGTCCGGGCCGAGCACGAGCCGCTCGCGCGCGAGGATGTCCCCGCGCACCCGTCCGTGCAGCACGACCGTGGGTGCCTCGACCGGGCCATCGATGACGCCCGTGCCGCTCACCGAGAGGTGCGCGCCCGGCGCGGCGGCCCGCACCGCCCCCACCACGCGGCCATCGACGTGCAGCCCGCCGTGAAAGGTGACGTCACCGTGCACGCTCGTGCTCTGGCCGATCAGCGTGTCGATGCGCTCGGGTCGGGGATCGCGGCTGAACATGGAGGCTCCGTCTCGTGGCGACTCAGGGGGCGGGCTCGACGCTCCACAGGAAGGTCTGCGTGAGGGGCGCGACGTCCTTGTGAGCGGAATGCACCTCGAGGGCGAGGCGCTCGGGATGGAAGGCCGGCGGCAGGGTGAGCGCCTGGTCGAAGACCTGCAGGTAGCGGAAGTCGTAGCGCAGCTCGTGCAGCCGGCCGGCGCTCAGGGCCGCGAGGTCCAGGATCTTGGGCGCCCCGCCCTGGGTGCCCTCCACCGAGATCAGCAGCGTGCCCACCGCGCCGGTGTCGGCACGCCCGGCGCGCACCAGGGAGAGGTGCAGGAGGAAGCTGCCCGGGCGCGGCCCCGGGTTCACCCGCAATTGCTCGATCTTGAGCCCGATGGCGCTCGCGCTCTGCGCCACGACGCCGCGGTAGAAGGCGAGCTCCTGGGTCTGTCGGTCGATCTGCGCCTGCAGCTCGCCCATCGAGCGGGCCACCTCCGCCTGCTCGCGGGTGCGCCCGATGCGTACGGTGTCGAGCTCGGCGAGCTGGGTGCGCAGCTCGCGGTTGGCGCGCTCGAGGTGCTCGATCTGCACCTCGAGCTCTGAGCGCTGCTGCGCGACCGCCTGGCGGTCGTAGCCGGCGTCGTAGCGACCGAGCTCGTAACAGACATAGAGGGCGAAGACTCCGGTGAGCACCGAGCCGACGTACAGCGTCCAGCGCAGCGCCGGGGCGCTCGCGCGCACCACGCGCGGCGCGCCATCCCTGCGGGCGAAGAGCGAGGCGAGGCGCACACGCTACTCGGCGGCGGGCAGACGGCTCTTGGGGCTCGCGGCGGTGACCTCGGCCCACCAGTCGGGCTTGGCCGGCTCCTTGCCGCGCGGAAAGGCGAGCGGCGCCAGCTCGGTGAGCGCGCGCACGTACACCGGGCGCTTGAAATAGATGACCTCGCGCACCGGCTCCCAGTAGCCCGCCCAGCGCCACTGGTCGAACTCCGGCTCCGCGGTGCGCGTGAAGTCGAACGTGGCGGGTTCCTTGAGCCGCAGCAGGAACCAGCGCTGCTTCTGCCCGGTGCACACCGGGTGCTGGTTGCGACGCACGTAGCGCGCCGGCAGGCGATAGCGCAGCCAGCGCTCGGTCTGCCCGACGAGGGTCACCTGCCGCTCGCCGATCCCGATCTCCTCCTCCAGCTCGCGGTACAGGGCCTGCTCGAGCGCCTCGCCGCGGCGCATGCCGCCCTGCGGGAACTGCCAGCCCTTGCCGCCGCTGCGGCGGCCCAGGAACACGGTGTCGGCCTGCATCAGCACGATGCCGACGTTGGCCCGAAACCCTTCCGAGTCGATGACATCGCTCATGACCGTGTCAGAGTCTGCCACAAGGTCCTCGGACCGTGATCCGGACGTACGTCACAGGGGATAGCGTTTTCCCCTCATTTCGTCGAGGCTAACGCGGTGTTTAGTGCACTACAGCATGCCAGGGCCCCGCGCGCCCGGGTCGCCCCCGGGCGCGCCCTGTTGGTACTGGGGCTGCTCGCGGTGCTGGTGTTTGGGGTGGCGCTGCTCAGCGGCAGCTCCGGCATCGGGGTGCGCGCCGCGCTCGGCGCGCTCTTAGGCGCGGGCGATGAGGCGACGCGCAACGTGCTCCTCGCCGTGCGCCTGCCGCGGGTGCTCGCCGCCTTCGGCGTCGGCAGCCTGCTCGCGCTCGCCGGCGTGCTGCTGCAGGCCCTGTTCCGCAACGCCCTCGCCGATCCCTACGTGCTCGGCGTCTCCGGCGGCGCGGCGGTCGGCGCGCTGCTGGCGATGATCGCCGGCGCCGCGGCGCTCATCGTGCAGTCCGCGGCGGTCGCGGGCGCGCTCGGCGCGGTGGGGCTCGTCTACCTGCTGGCGCGCGGCGGCGGCACGCCGCGGCTGCTGCTCACCGGCGTGGTGCTGGCGAGTGCCTGCGGCGCGCTGGTGAGCGTGCTGCTCGCGCTCGCGGACTCCTCGCGCGTGCGCGGCATGGTGTTCTGGCTCGCCGGGGACCTCGAGTGGGCGGTGCAGCCGTGGCTGTCCGCCGGCGCCGCGCTGCTGGCGGTCGCGGTCGCGATCGTCCTCGCCCGCCCGCTCAACGTGCTCGCCGCGGGCGAGCTGCGCGCGCGCAGCGTCGGGCTCGCGCTCGAGGCGTGGCGCACGGTGCTGTTCATCGCCTGCGCGGCGCTCACCGCCCTCGCGGTGGTGAGCGCCGGCACGGTGGGGTTCGTCGGCCTCATCACCCCGCACGCGGTACGCCTGAGCTTCGGCACCAGCGATCACCGCGTGGTCGCGCCGGCCGCCGCGCTCGGCGGCGGCATGCTGCTCGCGCTCGCCGACCTCGTGGCGCGCACCATCGCCGCGCCGCGCCAGCTGCCGGTGGGAGCGATCATGGCGCTGGTCGGCGCGCCGCTCTTCGTGATGCTGCTGCGCCAGCGGCGCTAGGCGACGACGTTGGGCGAGGTGGCGAAGCGGTTGCGGCCGGCGCTCTTGGCACGGTACAGCGCCGCGTCGGCTTCGGCGATCAGCCGCTCGGCGAGCACCTTGTAGTCGCGCGTGCCGGGCGCGGGGTGCGCGGCCGCGACGCCGATCGAGAGCGTCACGGTCTCGGCCGCGTCGCGGCCGATGGGGATGGCGTGGTTGCGCACGCTGTGCAGCACGCGCGCCGCCACCCGCTCGCCCTCCGGGATGTCCGCCCCGGCGAGCACGATGGCGAACTCATCGCCGCCGAAGCGCGCGCCGGTGTCGCTGATGCGCATCTCGGTGTCGATGCGGTGCGCGACCTCCTTGAGCACCGTGTCGCCGGCCAGGTGGCCGTACTGGTCGTTGATGCGCTTGAAGTGATCGACGTCGATCATCAGGCACACCAGCGGGGCGCGCGCGCGCTGCGCGCGCGCCAGCTCCTCGCGCAGCCGGGCGTGCAGGTAGCGCCGGTTGTGAAAACCGGTGAGGAAATCGGTGAGCCCGCTGCGCAGCAGCCGGGCGCGGTTGACCGCGTTCTCGACACAGATCGCCGCCACCACGCCGAGGTGCGCGAGGAAGTCGCTCGCCAGGTCGTGGGTGAAGCGGAACGGGTCGGAGCTGGCGAACACCAGCACCCCGTCCAGCACGTCGTGGCGGCGCAGCGGGATGAGCGCGAGGCTCCCCGGGCGCATGCTCGGGGGCACGAGCAGCTCGTGGTCGGCCTTGTGGAAGGGGCCGAGCCAGGGTCGCTCCAGGTGGGCGAGCTGTGGCGCCACGGTGGTGAGC
Source organism: Gammaproteobacteria bacterium (assembly GCA_019247195.1). GTDB lineage: Bacteria > Pseudomonadota > Gammaproteobacteria > Steroidobacterales > Steroidobacteraceae > 13-2-20CM-66-19. The sequence goes on along the minus strand of JAFAPI010000235.1, from coordinate 546 downwards.
GCATCGACGAAGGCCACGCCCTGCAGCTGATCGAGCGCCAGGCCATCGCCCGAGAGCAGGTGGCGGATCTCGTGCTGCGGGTCATTGAGCATGACCGCCACCGCATCGAGCTGGTAGGACAGCTGCAGGCCCTGGATGAGGCGCTCGAAGAGCTGGGTGAGCGAGCCGGCGCGCAGCAACTCGAGCTCGCGCTCCTGCGTCTTCTTCAGCAGCGCCTCGTTGCGGCCCACCTGCTCGGTGAGCGTCTCGAGGCGCGCCTTGAGCGCGCGGTGCTCCGCCTCGAGCGCGGCACCGTCCGCGTCCGCGGCGGACGGGCCGCTTTGACCTTGGCGCATCCTGACCTCTCTCTCGCCCGGTCCCTCAGGCGCGGCGCGCCGCGACGCTGCGCCGGTCCGCCAGATAATCGCGTCCGCGGCGCATCAGCGCAACAAATGTCTCGCGGTCCTGGGAGAGCACGGCGGTGCGCAGCCGCTCCACCGCCTGGGAGAGGGCCTCGAGCGACTCGGCCCCGTAGTCATTGAGCGACTGTATTTCATAATACAGCTC
>JAFAPI010000081.1 GCA_019247195.1 Gammaproteobacteria bacterium | reverse complement strand
TGCGGCTCCGACTCGCAGAGCCTGGACAACATGCTCGAGGTGCTGTTGATGGGCGGGCTCGACCCGCTGCTCGCGATGCGACTCCTGATGCCGCCCGCCTGGCATGGTCTCGACACCCTGGACCCGGACCTGCGTGCCTTCTACGAGTATTACTCGGCGCACATGGAGCCGTGGGACGGCCCGGCCGGGGTGGTGCTGACCGACGGCCGCCTGGCACTGTGCACGCTCGATCGCAACGGATTGCGCCCGGCGCGCTACTGCCTGACCACGAATCGCTGGCTGACCATCGCCTCGGAGAGTGGCGTATGGGATTACCCGCCCGAGTCCGTGCTGCGCCAGGGCAAGCTCGGGCCGGGTGACATGGTGGCGCTCGATCTTGAGACCGGCACGCTGCTGCACTCGGCAGACATCGATCAGCGCCTCAAGACGCGCCACCCCTACAAGAGCTGGCTCAAGCAGGGGGTGCGCTATCTCGAGAGCGACCTGGTCGATCCGCGGCTGGCGGCGGAGCCGATGGACCGCACGACGCTCGGTCTCTACCAGAAGATGTTCCACATCACCCAGGAAGAGCGCGAGGAGATCATCCGCGTGCTGGCCCAGGATGAGAACGAGGCAGTGGGCTCGATGGGGGACGACACGCCGCTGCCGGTGTTCTCACACGGCGTGCGTTCACTGTACGAGTACTTCCGTCAGCAGTTCGCGCAGGTCACCAACCCACCCATCGATCCGCTGCGCGAGACGCTGGTCATGTCGCTGCAGACGCAGATCGGACCGGAGTGCAACATCTTCGCGCCGGCACCGGAGCATGCGCGGCAGGTGGTGCTCGGCTCGCCGATTCTCTCGCAGCGCAAGCTGCGGCAGATCCTCGCCATCGAGGAAGTGACGCACGAGTTCCTCGATCTGCAGTACGAGCCCGCGCAGGGGCTGCGCGCGGCGCTGACGCGCCTGTGCGCGCAGGCGGAGGCCGCGGTGCGCGAGGGCAAGCTCGTGTTGCTGCTGTCGGATCGCTACCTGGTGCAGGGGCGTGTGCCGGTACACGCGCTGCTCGCGACCGGGGCGGTGCACCAGCACCTGCTGGCGACGGGCCTGCGCTGCAAGTGCAACCTGCTGGTCGAGACCGGCACCGCGCGCGAGCCGCATCACTTCGCCTGCCTCATCGGCTACGGTGCCACGGCGGTCTACCCCTACATGGCGTATCAGGTGCTGTTCGACATGATGCGTCGCGGGCGCGTCAGGCTCGACTTCGCGACCCGCCTCGAGTTGGGTCGCCGCTACCGCGCCGGCTTGCGCAAGGGGCTGTTCAAGATCATGTCGAAGATGGGGATCTCGATGATCGCGAGCTACCGCAGCTCGCAGCTCTTCGAGATCGTCGGGCTCGGGCCGGAGGTGGTCGAGCTGTGCTTCACCGGCACGCCGAGCCGCGTCGGCGGCGCGGACTTCACCGACCTCGAGGCGGATGCCTGCGCGCTCGCCGCGCGCGCCTGGGACGCCCGTGCCCCGCTTGCAGCCGGGGGCCTGCTCAAGTACGTGCACGGCGGGGAGTACCACATGTACAACCCGGACGTGATCGCCGCGCTGCAGGCGGCGGTGACCTGCAACGACCCGGCGCTGTATCGACAGTACGCAGCGCTGGTCAACGGCCGCCCGGCGAGTACCCTGCGTGACCTCCTCGGCCTGCGGCGCGCGCCGCGCCCCGTGCCGCTCGCCGAGGTCGAGCCGGCGGCAGCGATCCTGGCGCGCTTCGACGGCGCCGGCATGTCCCTCGGTGCGCTCTCGCCCGAGGCGCACGAGGCACTCGCCATCGCCATGAACCGCCTCGGCGCGCGCTCGAACTCCGGCGAGGGTGGCGAGGACCCGGCCCGCTATCGCACCGAGCGCAATTCCAAGATCAAGCAGGTGGCCTCCGGGCGTTTCGGGGTGACGCCGGAGTACCTGCTCAACGCGGAGGTGCTGCAGATCAAGATCGCCCAGGGCGCCAAGCCGGGCGAGGGGGGGCAGCTGCCGGGCCACAAGGTGAACGAGATGATCGCCGCGCTGCGCTTCGCGCGTCCCGGCGTCGGCCTCATCTCGCCCCCGCCGCACCATGACATCTATTCCATCGAGGACCTGGCGCAGCTGATCTTCGACCTGAAGCAGGTCAACCCTGCCGCGCTCGTGTCGGTGAAGCTGGTCGCCGAGCCGGGCGTCGGCACCGTGGCGGTCGGTGTCGCCAAGGCCTACGCGGACCTCATCACCATCTCCGGTCACGACGGCGGTACCGGCGCAAGCCCGCTCTCCTCGATCAAGTACGCCGGCACCCCGTGGGAGCTCGGGCTGGCGGAGGCGCACCAGGCGCTGCGCGCCAACGCGTTGCGCCACCGCGTGCGGCTGCAGACCGACGGCGGGCTGAAGACGGGTCTGGATGTCGTCAAGGCGGCCATCCTCGGCGCCGAGAGCTTCGGCTTTGGCACGGCGCCGATGGTGGCCCTCGGCTGCAAGTACCTGCGCATCTGCCACCTCAACAACTGCGCCACCGGGGTCGCGACCCAGCACGAGCTGCTGCGCGCCCAGCACTTCACCGGCCTGCCGGAACGGGTGATGAACTACTTCCGCTTCGTCGCGGAGGAGGTGCGGGAGCTCCTCGCCGCGCTCGGAGTGCGCTCGCTCGCCGAGATCGTCGGCCGCACCGCGCATCTGGAGCCGCAGGCCGGCGCGAGCCCGCGTCAGAGAAAGCTCGACCTCGCGCCGCTCCTGGCCAGTGCCGGCGCCCCCGACGCGCCCCAGCACTGCAGCGTCCCCGTCAATACGCCCTTCGACCGGGGCGAGCTGGCCGAGCGCATGGTGCGCGACATGCTGCCCGCCATTGAGGCGCGCCGCGGCGGCACCTTTCACTACGGCGTGCAGAATTTCCACCGCTCGCTCGGAGCGCGGGTGTCGGGCGAGATCGCGCGGCGCTGGGGTAACGAGGGCATGCGCGAGGCGCCGCTCACGGTGCGCTGCACCGGCCACGCCGGGCAGAGCTTCGGGGTGTGGAACGCGGGTGGCCTGCATCTGCATCTGGAGGGCGACGCCAACGACTACGTCGGCAAGGGCATGGCCGGCGGTCGCATCGTGCTGCGGCCTTCGCCCGCCGCGCGCTTCGTGGCGCGCGAGACGGTCATCATGGGCAACACCTGCCTGTACGGGGCGACGGGCGGGGAGCTGTATGCCGCCGGTGTCGCCGGCGAGCGCTTCGCGGTGCGCAACTCCGGCGCGGTCGCCGTGCTCGAGGGCGCCGGGGACCACTGCTGCGAGTACATGACCGGCGGCGCGGTATGTGTGCTCGGTCGCACCGGCGTGAACTTCGGCGCGGGGTTTACCGGGGGATTCGCCTACGTGCTCGACCTCGAGCGCAACTTCGTCGATCGCTACAACCACGAGCTCATCGACATCAGCCGCATCCATCCCGAGGCCATGCAGCCGCACGTGCAGCACCTGGAGACGCTGCTCGAGCGACACGCGGCCGAGACGGACAGCCCGTGGGCCCAGGAGATCCTGCAGGACCTGCGCACCTTCCTGCCCAAGTTCTGGGTGGTGAAACCCAAGGCCGCCTCGATCGACTCGCTGGTCGAGAGCCTGCGGCGCGCCGCCTGAGGTCGCGATGGCCGACAGGCACCTGCAGTTCCTCGATCAGCCGCGCAGCGATCCGCCCAAGGCGAGCGTCGAGCTGCGGCTGCGCGATTTTCGCGAGATCTACGGCAGCTACGATGCGACCGCGGCCGCCCAGCAGGCGGGGCGCTGCCTCGCCTGCGGGAACCCCTTCTGCGAGTGGAAATGCCCCGTCCATAACTACATTCCCAACTGGCTGAAGCTCATCGAGGAGGGCAACCTCTTCGAGGCGGCCGAGCTGTCGCACCGTACCAACTCGCTCCCCGAGGTGTGCGGCCGCATCTGCCCGCAGGACCGCCTGTGCGAGGGCGCGTGCACGCTCAATGACGGCCTGGGTGCGGTCAGCATCGGCGCCATCGAAAAGTACATCACCGACGCGGCCCTGGCGGCCGGCTGGAAGCCGGACATGTCCCAGGTGCGCCCGACCGGGCGGCGCGTGGCGGTGGTCGGCGCAGGCCCCGCCGGCCTCGCCTGCGCGGACGTGCTGGTGCGCCACGGCGTCGCCCCGGTGGTCTTCGACCGCTACGAGCGCATCGGCGGGCTGCTGACCTTCGGCATCCCGCCCTTCAAGCTGGAGAAGACAGTGCTCGAGCGGCGCGCGGCGCTGATGGCGGAGATGGGGGTCGAGTTCCGCCTCGGCATCGAGGTCGGAGTGGCGCTGCCTTTTGCGGCGCTGCTCGCGGAGTTCGACGCCGTGTTCCTCGGCCTCGGCGCTTACCAGCCCGTGCGCGGCGGCTTCCCGGGTGAGGAGCTGCGCGGTGTGCATGCGGCGCTGCCGTACCTCATCGCCAACATCCGCCACGAGCTCGGGCTGCCGGACCCCCCGGGGGGCCGCATCCAGCTGCGCGAGCAGCGCGTGGTGGTGCTGGGCGGGGGTGACACGGCGATGGACTGCAACCGCACCGCCTTGCGCCAGGGGGCACAGTCCGTGACCTGCACCTATCGGCGGGATGAAGCCAACATGCCGGGCTCGCGCCGCGACTTCCGCAACAGCCGCGAGGAGGGCGTCGAGTTCCTCTTCAACCGCCAGCCGATCGAGATCGTCGGCAGCGAGCGTGTCGAGGGGGTGAAGCTGGTGCGCACCGAGCTTGGTCGGCCGGATGCGCGCGGCCGGCGTGTGCCGCAGAGCGTGGCGGGGACGGAGGAGATCGTGGACGCGGACGCCGTCATCGTCGCCTTTGGCTTCCTGCCGAGCCCACCCCCCTGGCTCGCGGCGCACGACATCCGCGTGCATCCGAACGGCCGGGTACGGATCACGGCCGCGGCCGCACGGCCGTTCCAGACGACGCATCCGCAGGTGTTCGCCGGCGGGGACATGGTGCGCGGCTCGGACCTGGTGGTGACGGCGGTGTTCGAGGGGCGCGAGGCGGCGCGCGGCATCCTTGACTATCTTGGGTTAAGTTGAGGACGACGGCGCGTCGCCTCTGACGCTGAGGTACCCCCATGCTGCGTCTCTTGATGATCGAAGTGACTGCGATAGCGCTCGCGGCCTGCGCTGCCGGAGGAGCCTCCGGGAGTGACGTCCACTTGGCCGATTTCGCCCGCCGCTATGCGGCAGCCTGGTCCAGTCACGATGCCACGAGCGTCGCGACTTTCTACGCCGAGCAGGCCTCGCTCACGATCAACGGCGGCAGGCCGGCGACGGGACGTCAGGCAGTCGCAGCGGCCGCGCAGGGCTTCATCGACGCCTACCCGGATCTGGTGGTGACGTTCGATCGCCTCGAGCGGCGTGACGAGCGAGTGCTGTTCCACTGGACCTTCGCCGGCACCAACAGTGGGCCGGGCGGCACCGGCCGGACGGTGCGCATCAGCGGCTACGAGGATTGGCAACTCGATCGCAACGGGCTCATTGCCGAGTCGCTCGGACACTATGACGCGGCGGACTGGGACCGACAGGTGCACGGCCGTTGAAGCCGAAAAAAAAGCCCCGCTGGAGCGGGGCTTCTAACATCTCGGCTCGATGAACCGGTGGTTCGCTGTCAGCTACCGCCAAGCGGCGGCGGACTTCCCATCCGCAGTGCCGTCGGCACGTCGCGTCTTCACGAGCATCTAAACTTTCCGGCTGAAACGCTTGGAGCTTCGCTCCGGCTTCTATCGCGAGGCCCGCGTGTTATCCCACGCGCTGTATCGTTCCTGACAACCACAACAAGTTCGCAGCTGTCATACCCGTGCCCGCGTCGATCCCCAAGTTTCTTCTGTTGTCCTCCGACATCTATGGCTTCGGCGCATCACCGTCCGGATTGCGCTTCAGCGAGCATCAAAAACTCTAAAGCGGACGGTAGCTTGGGATCTAATTGTACTCATTCCAGC
>JAFAPI010000077.1 GCA_019247195.1 Gammaproteobacteria bacterium | reverse complement strand
CCGCCACCGCGCGGTTGAGCTCCGGGTCGAACCAGTAGTCGCCGGAGATGGAGTGGATGTTGCCGTCGAACATCAGGCCGACGATCTGTCCCTTGGCATCGATGGTGGGACTGCCGGAGTTGCCCCCGACGATGTCATTGTTGGTTGACAGGTCGAAGCGCGTCGCGGGCTCGAGGCTGTCCTTCGCCTTCAGCCAGCTGTCGGGGACGCGGAAGGGTTCCAGGCCGGTGGCGCGCTCAAACAGCCGCGCCAGGTGCGTGTAGGGCTCGATCTCCGTGCCGTTCTCCTTCCACCCCTGCACGGTCCCGTAGTTGAGCCGCAGCGTGAAGGTCGCATCCGGCGGCAGGGTGGTGCCGTAGATCTTGAACCGCGCCCGGGCAATCTTCTCCTGTGACGCTTCCTCCGGCGCCTCGACCCGGTCCTCGAACTCCTTGCGCACCGCACGTGCATCCGGATCGACGGCGCGCGCGAGCTCGAGCATCGGGTCGCTGGCGGCGCCGACCGCGGCGGCCCCGCCCTCCCACAGCCGCTTGCGCACCGCGGGGTCGCCGAGCTGCGAGCCGCCCAGCAGCCGCGCCGCGAGGGTTTCGGGCGAGTCCTTGCTCAGCAGGCGGCGCACCACCGGGTGATCCGGACCGAGCCACTCCCGCATGCGCTCGAGCGAGTAGGACAGGGTGAGCTTCTCGAGCTCCGGGTAGACCGGCACCGGCGCCAGCAGGCGCTGCTGCACGCGCGGCAGCGCGGAGTCGCGGTACTCGCGCAGCCGCTCGGTGTTGGGCTTGTCGCGCTCGGTGGTGCCGCGCACGAGGGTGCGCGCGTAGGCGAACAACTGGCTGTTAAAGCCCACGGCCTGCTCGAGCCACGTGTACGGCAGATAGAGCTCGCGGTGCGCCGCCTGGGCGCGCGCGATCTCCTCCCACGGATCGCCGGTCGCGGCGGCGAGTGCGGCGTTGGCGCGCACCTTGGCGCGAAGGGAGTTCTCCTCGCTACGCTTGGACTGCATCAGGCGCTCATCGAGCAGCGCATCGAGCTGCCCGCGCCGTACCTTGATCGCGTTCTCGAGCGAGTTGAGCGGGTCCTCGACGATGCGCGCGGCCTCGGGTCCGCTCTTGGCGAACTGCAGCTCCCGCCCGCGCAGCTCCGAGGCGCGCAGCAACCAGCGCGGCAGGTCGAGGCTGCGCAGTGTCTCCAGCTGCGCGACGGTAAGCAGGCGGTCGGTGCGGCCGGGGTGGCCGGACACGAACACCAGCTCGCCGGGCTCAGGCCCCGCGGCGCGGAAGTTCAGGTGGTTAGGGGTAGCGGCCGGCTGGCCGTCGGGGCCATAAGCGCGCAGCACCGACATGTCGAGGCACCAGCGGGGGAACTGGAAGTTGTCCGGGTCGCCGCCGAAGGCGGCGATGTCGCGTTCGGGCGCGAATACCACGCGCACGTCATCGTAGCGGTGGTACTTGTACAGCCAGTACTGGCCGCCCTGATAAAGATCGACGCTCTCGCACTTGAAGGGGCCGCCCGGCACCGACTGGCTCTGCTGCTCGCAGGCCTGCTCGAGCTCGGTGAGGGTGGCCTTGCGCTTGTCGTTGGCCGCCTTGGCGTCCAGGCCCTTGAGCGCGGCGCTCACCTGCGGCGTGATGTTCTCCATGCCCATCAGCACGTCCGCGATCTGGGTCGTGCACTTGAGCTCCTCGCCGCGCGTGCGGGCCAGAAAACCCTCGCGCAGCAGGTTGTGCTGCTGGCTCGAGTGCTCATCGAGGCAGGCCTCGGCGCAGTGGTGGTTGGTGAGGATCAGGCCCTGCGAGGAGACGAACGAGGCGGTGCAGTTGGAGAGGCGGATCGTGGCCGTGCGCACGTGATCCAGCCATGCCTGGTCGATGCTCAGGCCGTGCTCGTGCTGCAGCCGCGCAGCGGGAAAGTCGTGGAAGGTCCACATGCCGGCGTCGGCCAGGGCGAGCGAGGTGGTGAGCGCCGCGAGCAGCGCGGCGGCGAAGGTCCGGAGCATGGTCGTTCTTTCGGCTTCTTGTGGACGGGGCCGCAATTATGCGCGATCGACCTGCGCGCAGCGCGGGCGGCAGGCCGCGCCCGCCGCTCGGACTGGCCTCAGCCACAGGGGGGGCGCAGCAGAAGTACCGTGCCTTCCGGCGCCGCGAGGCACAGCGCGCCCCCCGCCGGCTGCCCGCGCAGCGCCTGCACGCTCGCGCCGGCCGGCTCGAGGCGCACCGGCGCGGTGCCGAGCTCGGCATCCTCGAAGACGAGCATGGGTGCGGGGCACAGCTGCGGCGAATGAAACGCCAGGTTCAGAAAGTCACTGGTGAGCGGCAGGCGCGGGTAGGGCGTTTGCTCCGGATCCGCGGCCACGAACCCGAGTTTCTCCCAGAAGCGCTGCGCGGCGCCGAAGTCCGCCGCGGGCAGGCTGACTTCCGCGAATTCGCCGCACAGCGAGGTGCCGGGCAGGCGCACTCCGGGCGAATAGGTGCGCGCCTCCAGGACCGCCACCGGCTGGCCGCACTCGGCCCGGAAACCGATCTCGTGGAAGTCCTCGGCACCCGTGCGGCATACGGTCAGCGCCAGGCCTGCCGCCTCGAGCGCGGGCACGGACGCTGCCACCCCCGCGCGCACGAAGGTCAGCACCGGTGAGACGCCCGCGCGCGCGTGCAGGCCGATGCACAGGCGCCCGTCGGTCAGGGCACCGTAGGGGTGGGCCACGGCGTCGCTGGTCGGGGCGAGCTCGAACCCCAGCCGGCGGTAGAACTCGACCGACGGCGGCAGGGAGGCCGCGGCCACGCTGAACTCGTGAAACGTGCCGAGCAGCGGCAGCGGCGCGGCGAGCATCAGGCCGAGGCGTCGCGGGCCGGCTGGGTCGACCGCTCTGCGCCGAGGGGTGTCCAGGCGCGGCAGTGCTGCAGCAGCAGCTGTGCCAGCGCCTCGGCGTGCGCGGAGCGCGCATTGAGGGCCGGGATGTAGTGGTACTCTTCGCCCCCCGCCGCGAGGAACACCGCGCGGTTCTCGATCTCGATCTCCTCGAGGGTCTCGAGGCAGTCGACCGCGAATCCCGGGCAGAGCACGCTCACCGAGCGCACCCCGCGCCGCGCCAGCGCCTGCAGCGTGCTGGCGGTGTCGGGCTTGAGCCAGGTCGCCGGACCAAAGCGCGACTGGAAGCTGAGGCTCCATTCCCCCTCGCGCAGCCGCAGCTCCTCCGCCAGCAGCCGCGCGGTTCCCTGACAGTGGCGCAGGTACGGGTCACCCGCGGCCACGATCCGCTGCGGCACGCCGTGAAAGGACATGAGCAGGTGCGCCGCGCGGCCGTGACGCTGCCAGTGCTCCTCGACGCTGCCGCGCAACGCCTGGAGGTAGCCCGGGTGGTCATGATAGTCGGCCACGAAGTGCAGGTCCGGCAGCCAGCGCCAGCGCGCGAGCTGGCGCAAGGTCGCGGCAAATACCGCGCCCGAGGTCGCGCCGCAATACTGCGGAAAGAGCGGCAGGACCAGGAGCCGGCGTGCCCCCGCCGCGCGCAGTCGCTCGAGGGCGGCGTCGAGCTCGGGAGCGCTGTAGAGCATGGCGGCCTCGAGCGACAGGGGGGCGGGGACCCGCTGCGCCAGCGTCGCGCTCACTTCGGTGGCGAGCCGCACGCTCAGCTCGCGCAGCGGCGATCCGGCGCTGCCCCAGATGCGGCGGTACTTGGGAGCGATGCGTCGCGGTCGCAGCGGCAGCACCGCTCCGTAGAGCACCGGCAGCCACAGCGCCCGGGGCAGCTCCACCACGCGCGGGTCGGCGAGGAAGCGCGCGAGAAAGCGCCGCACCGCGCGCGGCTCGGGCGCTTCCGGAGTGCCGGAGTTGACCAGCAGGATGCCGATGCGCCCGGCGCCCGCCGGGATTAGAGCTTGCGGGCGGGGGTTCAGCGCGACCCCCGCCTCAGTCGATGCCGATGCACAGATACTTGAGCTCGGTGTAGTCGAGGATGCCGTAGCGCGAGCCCTCGCGGCCGGTGCCGGATTCCTTGACGCCGCCGAAGGGGGCGACCTCGGTGGAGATGATGCCGGTGTTCAGTCCGACGATGCCGTACTCGAGTGCCTCGCTCACGCGCCACGCGCGCGACAGGTCGCGCGTGTAGAAGTAGGCCGCCAGGCCGAACTCGGTGTCGTTCGCCATACGGATGGCCTCGGCCTCGGTCTCGAAGCGAAACAGCGGCGCGACCGGCCCGAAAGTCTCCTCGGAGGCCATCAGCATGCGCGGCGTGACGTTGGCGACCACGGTCGGCTCGAAGAACGTGCCGCCCAGCGCGTGGCGCTTGCCGCCATGGACCACGCGCGCGCCCTTGTCGATGGCATCTTTCAGGTGCTCCTCGACCTTAGCGAGGGCCTTCTCGTCGATGAGCGGGCCCTGGTCGGTGACGCCCCTGAGGCCATCGCCCACGCGCAGCTGCGCGACGGCCTGCACGAGCTGGCGGGTGAACTCGTCGTATACCTTGGCGTGCACGAGCAGTCGATTGGCGCACACGCAGGTCTGGCCGGTGTTGCGGTACTTGCTGGCGATCGCCCCCGCGACCGCCGCCGGCAAATCGGCGTCCTCGAAGACAATGAAGGGGGCGTTGCCGCCCAGCTCCATGGAGATTTTCTTCATGGTGCCGGCACATTGCGCCATGAGTTTCTTGCCGATGGCGGTCGAGCCGGTGAAGGTGAGCTTGCGCACCAGCGGATGCGACGTCAGTTCGGCGCCGATGGCGGCCGCATCGCCGGTGACGATGTTCAGTACGCCCGCCGGTAACCCCGCGCGCTCGGCGAGGTAGGCGGCGGCGAGCGCCGAGTAGGGTGTCTGCCCGGCCGGCTTGCACACGAAGGTGCAGCCGGCGGCGAGCGCCGGGCCGGCCTTGCGCGTGATCATCGCCAGGGGGAAGTTCCACGGGGTGATGGCCGCGACCACGCCCACCGGCTGGCGCAGGACGACGATGCGCTTGTCGGCCTGATGCGGCGGGATGATGTCGCCGTAGAGTCGCTTGCCCTCCTCGGCGAACCACTCGATGAAGGAGGCGGCGTAGCTGATCTCACCGCGCGCCTCGGCGAGCGGCTTGCCCTGCTCGGCGGTCATGAGCGTCGCCAGGTCCTCCTGGTGCGCCATCAGCAGTTCGTACCAGCGGCGCAGCACTGCGGCGCGGTCCTTGGCCGTGCGCGCAGACCAGGCCGGGAATGCCGCCGCGGCGGCCTCGATGGCCCGTCGTGCCTCGGCGGCGCCCATGTCGGGCACGGTGCCGAGCGATTCACGGCTCGCCGGGTTCACGACCGGATGCGTCGCACCCCCGTCGGCCTCTACCCAGGCGCCACCGATGAAAGCGCGGGTGCGCAGCAGGTCTCGATCTCGCAGGTTCATGGCCCAGCCTCTCTCTCCTCGGGCGCGCTCTTGCCGGCCAGGCAACGCGCCGTGAACTCGAGCGTGCGCTGCCGGGCCAATGCCGCCGCTGCGGGCCGGTAACTTTCCGAGCCCTCGCGGTTGAAGCCGTGCCCGGCGTCCTCGTATACGTACAGCTGCGCCGGTGGCACCCGCGCGGCGCGCACCCGCTCCACCTCCTGCGCGGGAATGCTCGGGTCCTGCGCCCCGTAATGGAACAGCAGCGGGCAGCGCGGCTTCTGTTCGAGGTAGGCGCTCACCTTGCCGTAGTAGACCACGGCGCCCGCGAACGGCAGCTGCGTGGCGCACAGATAAGCGATCGAACCGCCCCAGCAGTAGCCGATGACCGCCGCCCGGCCGGAGTGCTTGACCACCGCCTGTGCCGCGGCGACGTCCTTCAGCGTCGTCTCCGGCTGCAGCTGGCTGCGATAGCCCGCACCCTCCTGCATCTCTGCCGCAGAGTAGCCGAGCTCAATGCCGCGTCGCACGCGGTCAAACAGCGAGGGCGCGATGACCGTGTAGCCGTCGGCGGCATAGCCATCGGCGACGGCGCGTATGTGACTGTTGACGCCGAAGATCTCCTGCAGGATGACGAGCGCACCGCGCGGCCGGCCCGGGGCCGCCGCGAGCCATGCCTGGAACTCGTGCCCGTCGCGGGCCATGATCGTGGTGTACTCGCCCATCCGTGTCTCCATGGCTTCGCCTGGTCGGGCGTGGCATTCTAACGCGCGGCGAACTGGGAGGAGCCATGCTGGTCGGACCCGCAGTCAGGCGCGTCGCTGTCGTCGGTGGCGTGCGCATCCCGTTCGCCCGCGCCTATACCGCCTACGCCGCGGCCAGCAACCAGGACATGCTCAGCGCGACGCTGCGCGCGCTGGTCGAGCGCTTCAAGCTGCAGGGGGAGCGGCTGGGTGATGTCGCCGCCGGTGCGGTGATCAAACACACGCGCGACTACAACCTGGTGCGCGAGAGCGTGCTCTCGAGCGGCCTCGATCCGCATACCGCCGGGCTCGACCTGCAGCGCGCCTGCGGCACGAGCCTGGAAGCGGCGATCCTCATCGGCAACAAGATCGCCCTCGGCCAGATCGAGGCGGGAATCGGCGGCGGGGTGGACACGATCAGCGATGCACCGCTCGTCTATCCGCGCGCCTATCAGCAGCTGCTGCTGCGCAGCCATCGCGGCCGCAGCACCTGGGAGCGGCTGGCGCCGTTCCTGTCGCTGCGACCCCGCCACTTCAAGCCCGTCGCACCGGCCGTGGTCGAGCCGCGCACCGGACTCTCCATGGGTCAGAGCGCCGAGGTCATGGCGCGCCGCTGGCAGATCGGCCGCACCGAGCAGGACCTGCTCGCTTACGACAGCCACCTGAAGGCCGCCGCCGCCTGGCGCGCCGGCTTCTACGATGACCTGGTCGTCGAGCATCTGGGACTGCGCACCGACAACAACGTCCGCGCCGACACCAGTCTCGACAAGCTCGGCAAGCTGCGACCCAGCTTCGCCGCCGACGGCACCCTCACCGCCGGCAACAGCACCCCGCTCACCGACGGAGCGAGCGCGGTATTGCTCGCCACGCCCGAGTGGGCGGCCAAGCGCAACCTCCCGGTGCTGGCTTACCTGCGCTACGGCAAGGTGTGGGCGGTTGACTTCGCCAGCGGCAAGGAGGGACTGCTGATGGCGCCCGCGTATGCGGTGCCGGCGATGCTGCGCGATGCCGGGCTCACGCTACAGGACTTCGATTATTACGAGATCCACGAGGCCTTCGCCGCACAGGTGCTGTGCACGCTCAAGGCGTGGGAGAACGCGGAGTACTGCCGGCAGACCCTCGGTCTCCCGGGTCCGCTCGGCAGCGTCGATCGGGCCAGGCTCAACGTGAAAGGCGGCAGCGTCGCGCTGGGACATCCCTTCGCCGCTACCGGCACCCGCATCCTGGCCACGCTCGCCAAGACCCTCGCCCAGGACAGCGCCGCGCGCCGGGGGCTCATCTCCGTGTGTACCGCGGGCGGCATGGGCGTGACCGCGATTCTCGAGCGCTAGGCTGCGTCGGCCACCTCCGACAGGTGCAGCGGCTCGCGCCTGACACTGGCACGGGCCAGCGTTAGCTTGTCCGCCTGCGGGGCGCCCGACCAGACTGCACGGCCATTAATAGCGCTGGAGCGGAGTATGAGCGCGGACCCGATCGCCCCCCCCAGCGACAGGCTCGTGTCGAGCGGGATCGACGGCATCGACCGCATCCTCTGCGGCGGTCTGCCGCCGCAGTGTTTCTATCTGATCCAGGGGGATCCCGGCGCCGGCAAGACGACCTTGGCAATGCAGTTCCTGCTCGAGGGCCGCCGGCGCGGGGAACAGGTCTTCTACATCACCCTGTCCGAGACCGAGGCCGAGTTGCAGCGCGTCGCGCGCTCGCACGGCTGGACGCTCGAGGGGATCAAGCTGCTTGAGCTCTCCACCCTCGAGGGCTTGCTGCGGCCCGAGACGCAGACCAGCATCTTCCACGCCTCCGAACTGCAGCTGTCGAACCTCACTCGGCTGCTCCTCGAGGAGCTGCGCACGCACCGCCCGGTGCGGGTGGTGTTCGACTCGCTGTCGGAGTTTCGCCTGATGGCGGAGACGCCGCTGCGCTACCGTCATCAGCTGCTCAGTCTCAAGCAGGAATTTGCCAAGCACGGCAGCACGGTGCTGCTGCTCGATGACAAGATGGACTCCCCGCGCGCCGGGCCGGACACGCACGTGCTGAGCCTTGCGCACGGCGTGCTTGAGATGGAGCAGCTCTCGCCGGAGTACGGCCGCTCGCGACGCCGGCTGCGCTTCCTCAAAATGCGCGGCGTCAACTTCCGCGAGGGCTACCACGACTACGTCATCGAGACGGGGGGTCTGCGGGTGTTCCCGCGCCTGGTCGCGGGCGAGCACCACGCCAGCTTCGTCCGCGAGCCGGTGCCGAGTGGCATCGAGGAGCTGGACGCGGTGCTCGGTGGCGGGCTCGACCGTGGCACCACCACGCTCGTCCTCGGCCAGGCCGGCACCGGCAAGTCGACGCTCGCCCTGCAGTACGCCTCGCAACTGGCGCGCAGGGGCGAGAAATCCTGCATCTTCGCCTTCGATGAGACGCGCGACACCATCCTCGGGCGGGCGACCAAGCTCGGCCTCGATTTCGAGGAGCACGTGAATCGTCGCCTCGTCACGCTGCAACAGCTCGAGCCTGCGGAGGTCTCCCCCGGTGAGTTCGCGAGTCGCGTCGCCGAGGCGGTCGCGAGTGGCTGCCGCCTCGTGGTGATCGATACCCTGAACGGCTATCTGAACGCCATGCCGGGCGAGAGGTATCTCAACAACCAGTTACACGAGCTGTCGGCTTACCTGAACCAGCAGGGCGCGCTCACGATGTTCGTCCTGACGCAGAGCGGGGTGATCCAGAACGCGGAGTCGCCGGTGGACCTGTCCTATCTGGCGGACACCGTGGTGTCGCTGCGCTACTTCGAAGTGGCCGGCACGGTGCGCAAGGCGCTGTCGGTCATCAAGAAGCGCAGCGGCATGCACGAGTCCACGATCCGCGAGTTGAAGCTCGAGCGCGGCCGCGGCATCAGCGTGGGCCCCCCCCTGCGTGAGTTCCAGGGGGTGCTGACCGGCGTGCCGGTCTTTCACGGCAATCTGCAACAGATGCTCCCCTCGGCCGATGGTGTCGACTAACGACGCGCAGCGCGTGCTGATCGTGGCGCCGGCCGAGGGAGACGCGGCCGCGCTCGCCACGCTGCTGCGGCAGCACGGCATCGGGGCGGAGATCTGCGCCGGAGCCCCGGCGTTGCGCGCGCATCTGGAGACGACGGGGGCACTCCTGCTGACCGAGGAGGCTCTCGAGGGTGAGAACGTGACCGCGCTGTTCGCGCAGCTCGGCCGCCAGCCCCCCTGGTCCGAGGTACCCCTCATCATCCTCACGCGCGCGGCGGGGCGTGCCGACTGGCTGCTGGACTTGGCGGCCTCCGCGGCCGGCAGCGTCACGCTGCTCGAGCGCCCGCTGCGGGCGGCGACCCTGCTGCGCAGCGTGCAGGTGGCCCTGCATTCGCGCCGGCGCCAGTACCAGGTACGCGACCTGCTGCTTGCGCAACGCGAGCGGGAGCTGGCGCTGCGCGCGAGCGAGGAGCGGCTGCGACTCGCTCTTGAAGGCGCCGATCTCGGCTCGTGGGACATCGACCTGCGCAGCGGGACTGCGGTGTGGAACGCGCGCCATGCCGAACTGCTCGGCTACCCGGCCGATGCGCCCGCGACCCCCGACCTCTGGCGTGACCGCATCGAGCCGGAGGACCGCCCGATGGTCACCGCGGCGATCGACCGCGCGCGCGAGGAGCGCACCTCGCTCGCCATCGAGCATCGGCTGCGCCGCGCCGACAATGGGGAGCTGCGCTGGCTGGCGCTGTTCGGCCGCTTTCATTACGACCCCAACGGGGTCGCGGTCCGCTTCAGCGGTGTCACCCGCGATGTGACGCAGCGCAAGCAGCTGGAGAGCGAGCGCGAGGGCTACCTCGCGGCGCTGCAGGAGGCGGACCGCCGCAAGGACACCTTCCTCGCGACGCTGTCGCACGAGCTGCGCAACCCGCTCGCGCCGATCCGCAACGCCGCCGAGGTGCTCACCGCCCCACAGCTCGAGCCGGCGCAGCTGGAGTGGGCGCGCAGCGTCATCCAGCGCCAGGTCGCGCACATGGCGTGGCTGCTCGATGACCTGCTCGACCTCGCGCGCATCACCCGCGGCAAGCTGCAGCTGCGACGCCAGGCGTGCTCGCTGCGCAGTGTCGTCGACGCGGCCGTCGAGACCACGCGCCCGTTCCTGCAGAAGAAGAACCAGCACCTGGCGCTGCAGCTGGGGGATGAGATACCGGCGCTGGATGCGGATCCGCTGCGGCTCGCACAGGTGCTGTCGAACCTGCTCACCAACGCGGTCAAGTACACCGAGCCGGGTGGTCAGATCGAGCTCAGCGCGCAGGCCGAACCGGGCTGGCTGCGCATCAGCGTCAAGGATAACGGCATCGGCATCCCCGCCGAGAAGCTCGGCGATCTGTTCACGATGTTCGCGCAGATCCCCTCCTCCAAGCGCTGGTCCGAGGGGGGCCTGGGTATCGGACTTGCCCTCGCCAAGGGACTGATGGAGCTGCACGGCGGGACTATCGAGGCGCGCAGCGGCGGGCTCGGGCAGGGGAGCGAATTCACGGTGCGACTGCCGCTGAAGGCGCCGGTCGCCCCGCGCCGCAGCGCCGTACGCATCAAGGCGCCCGCGGCGCCGCCACAGCGCAGGCGCGTGCTGATCGCCGACGACAATCAGGACGCCGCGGAGTCACTCGCCATGCTGCTCGCGGTCGACGGTTTCGAGGTGCGCACCGCCTACAACGGTGAGGATGCCCTGGCGCTCGCCCGGGGCTTTCGCCCCGAGGTGGCGCTGCTCGACATCGGCATGCCGGCGCTCGATGGCTATGCCACCGCGCAGGCCATGCGCCGCCAGGAGGGCGAGCAGGTCTGCCTCATTGCCCTCACCGGCTGGGGACAGGAGGAGGACAAGCGCCGCGCCTTCGCGGCCGGCTTCAGCGCCCACCTCACCAAGCCGGTGGATCCGGCGCGACTGCGCGACCTTCTCTCCGAGGTGCCGCGCCGGAGCGGCCCGGCGCTCGACGCGCGCGGTTAGCGGTCGGCTGCCCCGGGCGGGCAATTGCGCCGGCGCAGGGCGGCGCGGCAAGATGTTCGTGCCCGCGCCACCTCCGACCGCACCGCCTGTATGAACCCACGCGTCACCCGAGCGCTGAGGGGGCCGGCTTCGCCGGCCGGACAGCCGTGAGCGTCCCCGCGCCACCCTCCGGCGGGGGCTACCGCAGCTTCGCGGAGTTCTATCCGTTCTATCTTCAGGAGCACCGCCATCCGCTGTCGCGGCGGTTGCACGTGCTGGGAACGGCGCTGGCGCTCGCCATCTTGCTGGCGGCGCTGCTGACCCGGCATTGGTGGGGGATCCCGGTCGCGCTGCTGAGCGGCTACCTGCCGGCGTGGATCGGACATTTCTTCTTCGAACACAACACGCCGGCCACATTCCGCCATCCCCTCTACAGCCTGCGCGGCGATCTGCGCATGATGGCTGAGGTGCTGGGCGGGCGGCGTCGCTGGTAATCATGGCCAGTACGCTCGACCGCGCCTTCGAACGCCGCCTCGCCGCGCTGGAGAACTCCGGGGCGGCGCTGCTGCTGCAGGGCGGGCGCAAGGGCGTCGAGAAGGAATCGCTGCGCGTGCTGCCGGAGGGCAGGCTCGCCTACACGCCCCATCCCGCGGCGCTCGGTTCCGCGCTCACCAACGAGCACATCACCACCGACTACTCCGAATCACTCCTCGAGCTGGTCACGCCCGCCTTCAGCCAGTCCTGGGAGCTGCTGCAGTACCTGCTCGACCTGCACCAGTTCGTCTACCGCCACCTCGGCGATGAGCTGCTGTGGGCCACGAGCATGCCGTGCGCCATCCAGCGCGATGAGGAGATCCCGCTCGCCCAGTACGGCCGGTCACACGTCGGACGCATGAAGACGATCTACCGCAACGGTCTGGGCCTGCGCTACGGGCGCATGATGCAGGCCATCTCCGGCGTGCACTTCAATTACTCCTTCCCGCTGCCGTTCTGGGAGGTCTATGCCGCGGTGCGCCAGGTGACGCGTGCCGACAGCGCCTTCGTCTCGGCTTGCTATTTCGATCTGTTGCGCAACTACCGCCGCTACGGCTGGATCGTGCTGTACCTGTTCGGCATCTCCCCGGTGGTGTGCAAGTCCTTCCTGCGCGGGCGCGAGTTCGGCCTGCACGAGTTCAGTCCGGGCACCGCGTTTGAGCCCTACGCGACCAGTCTGCGCATGAGCGACGTGGGCTATCGCAATCGCAACCAGGCCGGCCTCGAGGTGTCGGTGAACAGCCTCGAGGAGTACGTGCGGGATCTGTCGCGCGCGATCAGCACCCCGCACCCCCCGTACGAGGCGCTCGGGGTGGAGGTTGACGGGGAGTGGCGTCAGCTCAACGCCAACATCCTGCAGATCGAGAACGAGTACTACAGCTACATTCGTCCCAAACGGGTCGCGCGCTCGGGCGAGCGTCCCACCAAGGCGCTGCAGCGCGCCGGCGTCGAGTACGTCGAGGTGCGGGCGCTCGATGTGAGCGCCTTTGACCCGGTCGGCGTCAACCAGCACAAGCTGCGCTTCCTCGAGGCTTTTCTGGCGCTGTGCCTGATGAAGCAGAGCGAGCCCATCGGCCACGGCGAGCAGCTGCGGCTCGATGAGAACCACCTGGCGGTGGCGCGGCGCGGCCGGGACCCCGCGCTGACGCTGTGGCGCGAGGGGCGCGCGCAGGCCCTGTCCACCTGGGCGCGCGAGCTGCTCGATGAGCTGACCGGCATCTGCGAGATTCTCGATCGCGGCGATGCGGCGCGGCCCTATGGCACCGCCCTGGCGATCCAGGCGGCTAAAGTCGAGGACACCAAACTAACTCCCTCCGCCCGGCTGCTCGCCGACCTGCAGGGCGGGGAATCGTTCTTCGACCTGGCGCTGCGCATGTCCGCGGCGCACAAGGCCTACTTCCTCGAGCTCTATCCACCCAACGACGAGCGGCTGCGCGAGTTCGCCGCAGCAGCCCAGGAATCGCACCTCGCGCAACGCACCATAGAAGAGAATGATCGGGGAACGTTCGCCGAGTACCTGGCGCGGTACTTTGCCAACTAAGCGACGGCCACGCGCGACCGCGCGGATGAAATTTCGTTCAGTTTCGATGCCGTCTGTTCAGCTTTCATTTAACGTAACGTGAGCACCAACTTCTCCGCCTCCTTCCATCAGACAGCTTCCCATCGCTTTCAGCCTTAGGACGACATAAACTTCGCCGCGCCGACCGCACCATGGATGGCGTGGCTGGACGAGGGAAGACAACAACACGAACGCGGGAAGCTAATCGACCGCAGGAGCGACGCAGGATGAAGAGCAAGAGTTTGGGGGCAGGGCTGCCCGCAGAACCGGAACCGGTACTCGCAGCGAATGAGGAGTTCCCCGCCTACGTAGAGCTGGAGGCGGCTGGCGCCCCGCCCGCGGGTGGCTGGGACCCCTACCAGGTGTGGCGTACCCGTGTGAAACACCCGGCCGAGCACGCGGCCGACCCGCGCCTCTGACCTAAGCCTCACCTGCCAGCGACCCGGTGCCGCGTCGGTGGCTGCCTACGGCAGCACGGCGTGCACGCCGTCCTTGGTCGCAGGCCGAAGCGTCAATCCCCCGCCGGGGGCATGGGCGGGCGGACGCGACGAGACGACACTGCGGCGTGGCGCCGCGACTTGCACCCCCCGGCTCGAGCCCCGATCCTTCGGCCATGAATGCACTGTCCGTTCGCGGCCTCACCAAGACGTACCGCAACGGCGTCGAGGCGCTGCGCGGCGTCGACCTCGACGTCGAGCAAGGCGATTTCTTCGCCCTGCTGGGGCCGAACGGTGCCGGCAAGACCACCCTGATCGGCGTCATCACCGCACTCGTGAACAAGACCGCGGGAGAGGCGCGGGTGTTCGGCAACGACATCGATACCCAGCTCGAGGCGGCCAAGGCCTGCATCGGCATCGTGCCGCAGGAAATCAACTTCAACATGTTCGAGTCGCCGTACACCATCGTGGTGAACCAGGCGGGTTTTTACGGCATCCCGCGCCACGTGGCGCGCCAGCGCGCCGAGCAGTACCTGAAGCAGCTGCAGTTGTGGGACAAGCGCAACGGCATCTCGCGGGGTCTGTCGGGCGGCATGAAGCGCCGGTTGATGATCGCCCGCGCGCTGATGCACGAGCCGCGGCTGCTGATCCTCGATGAGCCCACCGCCGGGGTCGACATCAAGATCCGCCGCTCCATGTGGGACTTCCTGCGCCAGATCAACTCGCGCGGCACGACCATCATCCTCACCACCCACTACCTGGAGGAGGCGGAGACCCTGTGCCGCAATATCGCCATCATCGATGGCGGCCGTATCGTGGAACGGGACCGGATGAGCAGCCTCTTGCGGCGGCTGCACGTTGAGACCTTCGTGCTGAATCTGCGCAACTCGCTCAGCGCCGCGCCGCCGCTCGAGCGTTATGCGGTGCGGCTCATCGATGACCACACCCTGGAGGTGGAGGTCTCCAAGGACGACAACCTCAACGACATGTTCGCGCGGCTCTCGCAGCTGGGCATCGAGGTGCTCAGCATGCGTAACAAGGTGAACCGGCTGGAGGAGATCTTCATGCGCCTGGTGGAGAGCCGTGGCGATGGTGCCCGCCCGGCCGCCCCGGCCGCCGGGCGCGCGCGCGAAGTGGCCGGCGCCGCCCGATGAGCACGGCGCCGACCCTCGCCGCCCGCGCCGCGCCGCCGGTCAGCCTCGGCGTGGTGCGCTGGATCGGCTTCAAGACCATCATCATCCGCGAGTACGGCCGCATCATCCGTATCTGGGGCCAGACCATCGTTCCCTCGGTGGTGACCTCGATCCTGTACTTCGCGATATTCGGCAGCCTGATCGGCCGCCGCGTGGGCACGATGGGGGGCTTCGACTACCGGCAGTACATCGCCCCCGGGCTCATCATGATGTCGGTGATCACCAATTCCTACGGCAATGTGGTGGCCTCGTTCTTCGGCGCCAAGTTCGGCAAGCACGTCGAGGAGCTGCTGGTCTCGCCGCTGCCGAACTGGGTGATCGTGGCCGGCTACGCCGTCGGCGGCGTGGTGCGCGGCCTGCTGGTGGGCGCGGCGGTCACCATCGTATCCCTGGTGTTTGCCCACCTGCAGGTGCAGCACCTCGCGGTCGTGCTGGGGGCGCTGCTGCTGACGTCGCTCACCTTCGCGCTGGCGGGCTTCCTCAACGCGCTCTTCGCCAAGAACTTCGACCAGGTGAACTGGATTCCCGCCTTTGTGCTGACGCCGCTCACCTACTTTGGCGGTGTGTTCTACTCGGTGAGCCTGCTCCCCGCTTGGGCGCGCGCGCTGTCCTTCGGCAATCCGATCCTCTACATGGTCAATGCCTTCCGCTTCGGCTTTCTCGGCGTCTCGGACGTGGACGTCGGTGCGGCTTTCGCGCTCATGGCCGCCGCGGCGGTATTGCTGTTCGGCGTGGCGGTGACGCTGATGAACCGTGGCGTGGGTATCCGCGAGTGAGACCCGCCGCGGCGCTGGTCAGCTGCCGCGCCGCGCGCGGCCTCGATGAGGACATGCCGCCGCTCCTGGCCGCCTTTGCCGCCGTCGGCGTGCACGCCGAGATCGCCGACTGGGACGATCCCCTGGTCGAGTGGGGGCGCTTCGACGTCGCGCTGCTGCGCTCGGCCTGGGACTACACCGACCGGCTC
>JAFAPI010000227.1 GCA_019247195.1 Gammaproteobacteria bacterium | reverse complement strand
CGCCTCGGCAAACGGATCGATGAGCTCATCGCGACCCTGCAGCAGCTCAAGGATGAGAACCGGGCGCTGCGTGCGCGCCACGAGTCGCTGGCCGGCGAGCGCGCCGCGCTCATGCACAAGAACGAGCAGGTGCGCACCCGCGTCGAGGCCATGATCGGCCGGCTGAAGACCCTGGAACACGGGACGTGAGCCTCGCCGAGCCGGCGCGCGTCAGCGTGCGCATCATGGAGAAGGAGTTCATGGTGGCCTGCCCCTACGAGGAGCGCGCCGCGCTGCTCGATGCGGCGGAGTTCCTCAACGCGCGCATGCGCGAGATCCGCGACAGCGGCAAGGTGGTCGGCCACGACCGCATCGTCGTCATGGCGGCGCTGAACCTGGCGCATGAGTTCCTCAAGGGGCGCGACCGCGAGACCAAGCTCGACAGCGGCGTCGGCCACAAGGTGCGCGGCCTGCGCGAAAAGGTCGAGAGCGCGCTCGAGAAGGGTCAGCAGCTGGAGCTGTGAGAAAACCGTGCTTGCCCTACAAGCACGTGCAATCCCGTTCGTGTAGAGTCATTGCGGCGTCACCTGCGGTGTTCGACAAGCGGATCGGGTTACCTCGGACCCTAATTGAAACACCCTTGGGACTAGGGGCTTGCGTGCAGCGCTGTGCATGTCCGCCTTCGAGCGGGAAGCCTTACCTGCCGCAGCTCGTCCCACTTGTTGCTCCGGTTCGAGAGCAACGGTTCGCACCGGCACAGGCGGGTGGCGCCACCTGATTCCTCACCGGCCGCGCGCCGGGCGCTGCGCGCGGGCCTGAACGCGGCCCGCCGCGCGCTCACCCCGGGCGAGCGCGCCCGCGCCGCCCGCCGCATCGCCCACCACGCCGAGCACGCTCTGCACCTGCGCAGCGGGGCGCGCGTGGCGCTCTACGCCGCCCTGCCCCACGAGCTCGACTGCGCCCCGCTGCTCGAGCTCGCCGAGCGGCGCGGCTGCCGCATCTACCTGCCGCGCATCGACCGCCCGCGCGCGGCGCGCGGCATGCGCTTCATCGCCCGCGGCGCGCGGCTGCGGGTGAACCACCTCGGCATCGAGGAGCCGCAGGGGGATGCGGCGCTCGGTGCCCGCTGGCTGGATGTGGTCTTCCTGCCCCTGGTCGGCTTCGATCGCCGCGGCGTGCGGCTCGGCAGCGGCGGGGGCTACTACGACCGGGCGTTCGCCTTTCGCCGCTGGCGCAGCGTCTGGCATGCCCCCCTGCTGGTGGGGGTGGGCTATGCCTGCCAGGAGCTCGAGCACATCGTCGCGGCCGCGCACGATGTGCGCATGGACATGGTGATCACCGAGGAGGGCCCGATCCGATGCGCTACTGGCTGATGAAGAGCGAGCCGACCAGTTTCGGGCTCGAGCAGCTGCGCAAGGCCCCGCGGCGCACGACCGGCTGGGACGGGGTGCGCAACTACCAGGCCCGCAACCTGCTGCGCGAGATGCGCCGCGGCGAGCAGGCCTTTCTCTATCACTCCAGCTGCGAGGTGCCGGGCATCGTCGCGGTGATGGAGGTGGTGCGCGAGGCCTACCCTGACCCGAGCGCCTTCGATCGCCGCGATGCGCACTACGATCCGGGCAGCGATCCGCGGCAGCCGCGCTGGTTCATGGTCGACGTGCGCCTGGCGCGCGCGCTCAAGCGCACCATCACGCTCGCGGAGCTGCGCGCACACGCCGCGCGCGGGCTGAAGGGCCTCGCGCTGCTGCGTCCGGGCAACCGTTTGTCGGTGAGCGAGGTGGCGGCGGCGCACTGGCGCTTCATCCTCGCGCTCGAGTGATGCGTACGCGCGGTGCGCGTGCGGCGCGCGCATGCGCGACGCCTAGCACACTTCGGGGTGTGCTCGCTTGTAATTTAGATTCGCGTGTATATACTCGGACCCCGGACTAACCCGTCAAATTGGAGAGCCAACATGGCAAAGAAGAAGGCCAAGAAGAAATCTGCGAAGAAGAAATAGGTCTTAGCTCGGCGGCCGCGCAAGCGGTCGCCGAGTCGAATCTCGATTGTGCCCGCGACTGCTGCGGGCACAATCGTTTGTGGGGGTCGCCGCCGACGATGGGTGCGGACAAGACGGATGCGCAGGCACTGAAGCGGCAGGTCGCCCAGGCCGCACTCGCACTGCTCGAGGACGACGCCGCCACACTCGGCGTCGGCACCGGCTCCACGGTGAACGCCTTCATCGATGCGCTCGCCTCCTGCCCGGGGCGGGTGCGCAGCGCGGTATCGAGCTCGCAGGCGAGCAGCGCGCGCCTCGCGGCCGCCGGCATCGCCGTACGCGACCTGAACGAGATCGACTCCCTCCCCCTCTACATCGACGGTGCCGACGAGGCTAACGCCGCGCGCCAGCTCATCAAGGGCGGGGGCGGCGCCCTGACCCGCGAGAAGATCCTCGCCGCCGCCGCGCGCCGCTTCGTGTGCATCATCGACGCCAGCAAGCTGGTACCGGTCCTCGGCGCCTTCCCGCTGCCGATCGAGGTCATCCCCATGGCGCGCAACCTCATCGCGCGCGAGCTCAGCGCCCGCGGCGGACGCCCGGTCTGGCGCCGCGAGTGCGTCACCGACAACGGCAACCACATCCTCGACGTGCACGGCTGGCGCATCGAGGATCCCCCCGCCCTCGAGCGCGAGCTCAATCAGCTGCCGGGGATCGTGAGCGTCGGCCTGTTCGCCGCCCGCCCGGCCGACCTGCTCCTCATCGGCACCGCCGCGGGGGTCGAGCGGCGCTGAGGGCATCGGCGCAAACGCCGATCAGCAGCCGGTCACAAAATGGCG
>JAFAPI010000131.1 GCA_019247195.1 Gammaproteobacteria bacterium | reverse complement strand
GATATAGTCTGTCAAGACCCAGCGGCCTAACTACATTTATGCGACCGAATCGAGGTCGCATAACTCGATGGATACGTCGTATAACGCGCTGGACGGGACAGAAGGTCACACCTAACGTGGTAATCCACTCCCTCAGTCTCGACACGGGTGCAGGCCATGTCAACGACGCCGGGGCTGTTCGCCGTGGCGCGCGCCAAGATGCGCACCCGACATCTCGCCCACCGCTCAGAGCAGACCTACCTGCACTGGATGCGGCGCTACGTGGCGTTCCACGGACGCCGCCACCCGCGCGACCTGGGACCCAAGGACGTCGAGCGCTTCCTCACGCACCTGGCCGTGCAGCGACGGGTGAGTGCGGCCACCCAGAACCAGGCCCTGCAGGCGCTGCTCTTTCTCTACCGGCACGTCCTCGAGAGTGAGCTCCCTTGGCTCAGCGACATGATCCGTGCCCATACGGCCAAACGCCTGCCGGTGGTCCTGACGCGTGATGAAGTTGGCGCGCTGCTGACCCGGCTGCACGGTACGGCAAGACTGATCGCGGGTCTGCTCTATGGGAGCGGGCTGCGGCTCACCGAGGCCCTGCGACTGCGCGTGAAGGATCTCGCCCTCGCCCGCGGCGAGCTCATCGTGCGCGAGGCCAAGGGCGGGAAGGACCGGGTCACGACGCTGCCGGCGGCACTCGAGCCTGTACTGCGGGCACACCTGTCGCGGCTGCACGTCTGGTATGAGGCGGAGCGGCGGTGCGGCCGTCCTGGCGTCTCACTGCCGCAGGCGCTCGCGGGAAAGTATCCCCACGCGGCCCTGCAGTGGGGCTGGCAATACGTCTTCCCGGCACGGACGCTGTGCCGCGACCCTTACACGCGTCAGCTGCAGCGCCACCACCTGCACGAGAAGAGCATGCAGCGGGCGGTACAGCGGGCCGTGCACCAGGCGGGCCTCAGCCAACAGGCGAGCTGTCACACGCTCCGGCATTGCTTCGCGACGCATCTGCTCGAGGACGGGTATGACATCCGCACCGTGCAGGAGCTGCTCGGCCACTCGGACGTCAAGACGACCATGATCTACACCCACGTCATGAACAAGGGCGCGCGGGCGGTGCGCAGCCCCCTCGACCGTATCGGTCAGTCGCCGCTGCTCACGCTGACCGCCCCGGACATCCTTCCGCTCCCGGTACAGGCCGGGCAGTCGTCAAGCGGATCGGAGCTGCAGGGGAATCCTGGGACTCAGGGCGTGGCGTCGGGGACGTAGATGGCGAGCCCGCGCGCGTCCTTGCTGTAGAGCCCGAACGAGCCGCCGAGCCCGACCCCGACCGCGGTGTTGCCGTTGAAGCTGGTGTTGCCGAGCCCGGTGCCGATCGAGCCCGAGCGTACATCGTTCACGCCTTGCAGCACGATGCCGTTCGCGCCGAGCTTGGCCGCCTCCGCCTTGAGGCGCGCGATCGCCTTGTCCATGTTCTGCTGGCTCGTCATCGCGAGCGAGCCGCGGCTCGAGGCGTCGATGCTCGCGATCTGCTCGTAATTCGGCGGGGGCTGGGTGTAGACCTTCACCTGCTCGGGCGCGATCGGAGGCCGCGCCTTGCCGAGCATGACGTGCGAGGAGGTGGCACAGCCGGCAAGCAGCAGCGCTCCAAGTCCCAGGACCGTCGTCCGCATATGCTTCATGGCTCCCTCCGTTGGCCCATCCCGGAATGAGCTTAGCGCCCCCGCCGAAGCGGTCAAAGCGTCGCGCCGCAAACCTTGAACGCGGTCTCGTCCGCGACGCTCAGGCCGGCGGCTGATACGCGGCGACGCCGGTCTGCCACAGCAGGAAGGCGTAGGTGTCCGCCGCCTCGCGGTCCTGCTGCGCGCGGGTCGAGCCGACGCCGTGCCCGGCATCGAAATCCACCCGCAGCAGGATCGGCCGCGTGGACTTGGTCGCCGCCTGCAGCCGCGCGGTCATCTTGCCGACATGGAAGGGCGCGACGCGCGGATCGGTCACCCCGGTGGTTAGCAGCACCGCCGGATACTTCACCCCGTCGCGCACCGCCTGGTAGCTGTCGATGCCCTTCAGCGCCCGGTAACCCTTCTCCTCCGCAATCGCGCCCCACTCCGGCTCCTCGCCGTAGCCATTCTGCTCGGCGACGTAGCGCAGCGGATTTGACCAGCCCACCCCGTCCACGACCGCCGCGAACAGCTCGGGGCGCTCGGTGAGGGCGCGTCCGACGGTGATGCCGCCCGCGGAGCGGCCGCCGATCGCCAGGCGCTCGGGGCTGGTGTAGTGACGGGAGATCAGGTCCTGGCACACGTCGATGAGATCGCGCCAGGTGTTGGGCTTGTTCATGAGCTGCCCGGCCTTGTGCCAGTCGCGCCCGTACTCCCCACCGCCGCGCACGTAGGCGAAGCCGACGATGAACCCCGCGTCCATGAGGGCCAGCGAGCGTCCGGCGAAGGCCGGCGTATAGGCCGCGATGCCGTAGGAGCCGTAGGCGGAGATGAAAGCCGGGTTCTTGCCGTCGGTCTTGACTCCCTTGCGGTGGACGATGACGTACGGGACCTTGGTGCCATCGCGCGCGGTGGCGAAGAGCCGCTCGCTCTCGTACGCGCTGACATCGATGGGCGGCTTGGGCGTAAGGCCGGTGGCTCTTACCTTGCCGGCGGCGCCCGCCTCCCAGATGTCCGGCGGCTCGAGCCAGCCGGTGAGACCGAACAGCGCCCCGTCGCGCTGCGGGTCGGCGTGCAGCGCGCTCAGGGTGCCGTCGAAGGGCAGCG
>JAFAPI010000086.1 GCA_019247195.1 Gammaproteobacteria bacterium | reverse complement strand
GTGTCCTCGATCTCGACCAGGGTGCGGGCCGCGGGCACCGCCATGACCACGAGGATGATGACCGGCACGATGGTCCAGACCACCTCGACCTTGGTGTTGTGCACCAGCGTCACGTCCGCCACCGCGCCCTTGGACTTGCGGTAGGTGAGGATCGACCAGATCATCGCCGCGAACACCACGACCGCGATCCCCACGCAGATCCAGAAGATCTCCATGTGCAGCTGGTAGATGCGGCGGCTGATCGCGGTGACCCCCGGCGTCATGTTGAGCAGGCCCCAGCCCGACTGCGCCGCGTGGGCGGGCAGTCCCGCGGCGGCGGTCAGCAGCAGGAGCCATCGGGCGAGCGGGCGAGTCATCATGCGTGCCTTACAGCGCACCACCCGTTGGCGGCGCGCGACCTCGGTTAAGCGATCCAGCCCCCGGCGCCTCCGTCACGGCCAGGAGGGCGACTCGTTGACGCGGCCGATCAGTCGCTGCAGTCGCAGCGCGAGACCGCGGCGCTCCTCTTCTGTGAGGAAGCTACCCAGCTCGCATTCATGGCCGTGCGACTCGATGACGAGCCGGCTCGGGTGCAGGCGGGCTGCGGGGCGGCGCAGTTTAACCCGCGCCCAATGCCGCGGAAACACGACCCGGCCCTGGCTTGCGCGCGTGGCGGATTCGACCGCCACCTCCTGCTCGGTGAGGGTGATGCGCTGCAGGTAGAAGCGCCGCTCGAGCGAGGCGCGCAGCGCCCACCCGAGCAGCAGCAGCTCCGCGCCGGCGAAGGGCAGCACGGGCCAGAAGCCGCGCACGCTGAGCCACAGCGCGATCGCCATGGGCGGCACGCAGGCGGCGAGGTAGAAGCGTCGCGCGGCGGGCACCGTGAGCGAGCAGTTGGGCCGGATCTCGATGCGCAGCGTCGGGGCGGACACGGCCAGAGGATACCAGCCCGCGTGCGCTCTTATTTAAGCCCCATCAGTGGCTTAAGCCGCGCTCACGCAGACGCCGCGCCGCCGCCTTGAGCCGGACCGGCTCGAGCGCGCCCTGCAGGTAGGGCAAGGTGTCGAGGGCCGGCTCGCCGAGCACGCGCGCGAGCGCCGAGAGGTTCTCCGCCGAGCGCGCCATGCTGCGGTCGACGGCGCTCGCCACCCAGCCGCCGAAGACCACGCCGCGCTCCTCGATCGCGAGCCGCGTCAGCTGCGCGTGGTTGAGGCAGCCGAGCTTCAGGCCCACCACCATGAGGGCGGGCAGGGAGAGCGCCCACGCCAGGTCCGCCATGGTCTGGCGCTCGCTGATCGGGGCGAACCACCCCCCGGCGCCCTCCACCACGATCCAGTCCGCCTGGGCGCGAAGCTGCTCGTAATGCTGGCGGATCGTGCCGGTATCTACCTCGATTCCGATCTCTTTTGCGGCGATATGCGGCGAAACGGCGGGCTCGAAGCAATACGGGTTCACCACCTCGTAGGGCGCCGGGACATTGGAGGCGGCCAGGAGGGCCAGGGCGTCGTCATTGCGCAGGCCTTCGGGGGTGCGCTCGGCGCCGGCGGAGACCGGCTTCATCACCGCCACGCGCAGACCCTCATCGCACAGCGCGCGCACGAGGGCGCAGGCGACCACCGTCTTGCCGATGCCGGTGTCGGTGCCGGTGATGAAGATTCCGCGTGCGCTCATCGTCGATCCGCCCTGCCGATGGAAGCTACCGCGACGCGCGCCTCTCCCGCTACTCCTGCGGAGGGCTCCCTGCCCCAGCTCACGCCGTAGATCACCTCGTACGTCACCGGCAGCCCCGCGGCCCCGCGCGTGGACTCGTAAGCACGCTGCATGCGCTCGAGCCGGCCGCGGCCGAGGAGCGTACGCGGCCGGCCCGCGCTCACGTTGTGGGCGCCGATGGCCTTCAGCCCGCGCATCAGCGTACGCGCGTCGGGCGTGCGGCGCAGGAGCCGGTCCACATCGAGCACCGGCTCGGTGAGCCCGCTGCGCAGGAGCGCCGCGCCGAGGTCGTGCACGTCGGGAAAGTGGTGCACGTGGCTCAGGCCGTCGGCGGCGGCCCACGCCGCGCGCAGCTCCTGCAGCGTCTGCGCACCGAAGGTGCTGAAGAGGAAGAGTCCGTCGGGCCGCAAGACGCGTCGCACCTCCGCCAGCGCGGCCTCGGGGGGCACGCACCACTGCAGCATCAGGTTGGAGAAGACCAGATCCACGCTGCCGCCTGCCAGCGGCAGGCGCTGGGCGTCCGCGCACACACGCGCGAAGCGGCGCCAGCGGCGCTGGTGGTGCTGCGCGCAGCGCAGCATGCCGAGCGCGAGATCGAGCGCCACCACCAGCGCGCCCGGGTAGTGCCGCTGCAGCTCGCGGGTGAGGCGGCCGGTGCCGGCGCCGAGATCGAGGACCACCCGCGGCCGCCGCGGCAGCTCGGTGAGGCGCGCCAGCAGCTGCGCCCCCACCTCGGCCTGCAGTCCCGCCGCCCCGTCATAGCCCGCACTGGCGCGCTCGAAGGCGGCGCACACCCAGCGCCGCTCGAGGCGGAAGGGCGCGTCCTCACTCAAGCAGGAACTCCCGCACCACCTGCGCGAAGCGGCGCGGGTGCGACAGGAAGGGCGCGTGCGCGGCGCTCTCAAACTCGACGCAGCGCGCCCCGGCGAGCGCGGCCAGGGCGCGCGAGGCGGTCGGGCGCACGATGCGGTCGTGGCGGCCGCAGATCATGAGCGCGGGCACGCGCACCTGGGTCAGCGCGGGGCGCAGATCGCCCTCCTTCAGCTGCTCGAGTCCCTTGGCCAGGGCGGCCGGCACCGCGGCGCCGTGGCGGCGCAGCGATTCGCGCAGGGCACGCAGCACGCGCGTCGCCGTCCGCGGCGGGGTGCCGCGCACCTGCAGCTTCAGGAATTCATCGACCGCGCTGCGCGGGTCGGCGGCGAGGCGGGCGGCGAGCCGGTCGAGCAGCAGCGGCGCGGTACCGAAGGGCCAGCCCCGCGTGGCGAGGAAGCGCGGCGAGGTGTTGACGAGCACCAGGCGCTCGATCGCCGCCGGCATCGCCGCGGCGAGGTCGAGTGCGAACTGCCCGCCCAGCGACCAGCCGAGCAGCATGTAGCGCGGGCTGAGTGCCGCGAGCGTCTCGTGGACGCGCCAGGTCTGCGCCGCGGGTGAGCCGGCCGACTCGTCCCAGTCCGAGCGGCCGTGGCCGGGCAGGTCGAGCGCGATCAGCCGGAACGAGCCGGACAGGGCCCGCCGCAGCTGGTCCCACACCCGCACGTTGAGACTCCAGCCGTGCAGCAGCACCAGGTCGCGGCCACGACCGCTGATCTCGTAGTAGAGCCCGCTCACGGCTCGTCCCCGTGGCAGCTGCGCGCCAGCGCCGCCACCAGCGCATCGACCTGCGCCACGGTGTGACCCGCCGAGAGCGTCACGCGCAGCCGTGAGCCGCCCGCCGGCACCGTCGGCGGTCGGATCGCCACCACGAGAAAGCCGGCCGCGGCGAGGCGCCGCTGCGCGGCCAGGGCCGTCGCCGCCTCGCCGAGCAGCACCGGCTGGATCGCGGTGCTGGAGGGCAGCAGCGGCACGCCGGCGGCGCGCGCCCGCTCGCAAAAGCGCGCCACCAGGCCGGCAAGGTGCTCGCGCCGCCAGCGCTCGTGCGCCACGAGCTCGAGCGCCACGCAGCCGGCCGCCGCGATCGCCGGCGGCAGCGCGGTGCTGTACATGTAGCTGCGCGCGCGCTGCATCACGTAGTCGATGAGCTCGGCGGCGCCGGCGACGAACGCGCCGTAGAGGCCGAACGACTTGCCGAGCGTGCCGACCAGGAGCGGCACCTCGCGGCTGCCCAGGCCCGCGATCTCGAGCGAGCCCCGCCCCTCCTTGCCGAGCACGCCCAGGCCGTGCGCGTCATCGACGAGCAGCCACGCCTGCCGCTCGCGCGCCAGCGCGGCGAGCGCCGCCAGGGGCGCGACGTCGCCGTCCATGCTGAAGACCCCGTCGCTGGCGAGCAGCGCCAACGGCAGCCCCGGGGCGCCGGCGCGGGCGCGCGCCTGCGCGGCGTCCGCGTGCGCATAGCGCAGCAACCGTGCCCCGCTCAGGCGCGCACCGTCGATGAGCGAGGCGTGGCAGAGTCGGTCGAGGAGCACGCGCTGGCCGCGGGCCGCGAGCGCGCTCACGACGCCGAGGTTGGCGAGATAGCCGCTGCCAAAGAGCAGTGCGCGCTCGCGCCCGGTGAAGGCGGCCAGTGCCGCCTCGAGGCGGGCGTGCGCCGCCGAGTGCCCGCTCACCAGCGCGGAGGCGGCGCTGCCGCTGCCGCCCTGCCGCGCCGCCTCCGCCAGGGCGGCACCGAGTGCGGGGTGACGGGCGAGCCCGAGGTAGTCGTTGCTGCTGAAATCGACGAGCGCGCGCTCGCCGACGCGCACGGCGGTGCGGTCGCTGCCGAGCGGCTCGACGGTGAGGCGGCGGCGGCGCCGCTGCCCGCGCTCGAGCGATCCGAGCGCGTCGGTCAGCGCCGGCAGGCTGCGCGGCGGCGCGGCCACGGCTTAGCCGGTCGCGTCGGCCACTGCGGCGCGGCGCGCCTCGGGAGCGGCGGGCGGCTCGGGCGCCAACCCCAGCCGGGCGAGCAGTTGCCGGTCGTGCGCGACGTCGGGGTTGCCGGTCGTGAGCAGCCGCTCGCCGTAGAAGATCGAATTGGCGCCGGCGAGGAAACACAGCGCCTGCAGCTCATCGCTCATGCTCTCGCGTCCGGCGGAGAGGCGCACCTGGGCGCGCGGCATGAGCACGCGCGCGACCGCGATGGTGCGCACGAATTCGAACGGATCGAGCGGGGGCGCGTCCTGCAGCGGCGTGCCCGGCACGCGCACCAGCTGATTGACGGGCACGCTCTCGGGATGCTGCGGCAGGTTGGCGAGCGTACGCAGCAGCTCGGCGCGGTCGCGCGGGGACTCGCCCATGCCGAGGATGCCGCCGCAGCAGACCTTCAGCCCCGCGGCGCGCACCGCGGCGAGGGTGTCCAGGCGCTGCTGGTAACTGCGGGTGCCGATGATCGCGCCGTAGAACTGCGCGGAGGTATCCAGATTGTGGTTGTAGTAGTCGAGCCCGGCCGCCTTGAGCTGCAGCGCCTGTGCCGGGGTGAGCATGCCGAGCGTCGCGCAGCTCTCGAGTCCCAGCGCACGCACCTCGCGCACCATGGCGCAGATGCGCGCCAGGTCGCGCGCCCGCGGCGCGCGGTACGCCGCCCCCATGCAGAAGCGCGTCGCCCCCGCCTCCTGCGCGCGCCGTGCCGCCGCGCGCACCTGCTCGAGCTCGAGGAGCGGCTCGGCGCCGACCCCCGTGTCGTAGTGCACGCTCTGCGGGCAGTAGGCACAGTCCTCGGGACAGGCGCCAGTCTTGATCGACAGCAGCGTGCTCATCTGCACGGTGTTGGCCGGGTGGTGTGTGCGGTGCACGGCCTGGGCGTGCAGCAGGAGATCAATGAAGGGCAGCGCGAACAGGGCCTGCACTTCCGCGAGGGTCCAGTCGTGGCGCGGCGCGGTCATCATGCGGGCGGACTCCTCAAGATCCGGGCGACCATGCCCGAGCGCCGACGTCCATGTCAACTTGGCGAGAGCGGAAAAGTCGACAATTGCTCAGCCCGCTCCCGCCACCTCGGGGGCGTACACGTACTGCAGCAGGATGCCGACGAAGATCGCCATGCCGACGTACTGGTTGTTGAGGAAGGCGCGCAGACAGCCGGCGGGCTCGCGGCGCCGGATCAGCCACTGCTGCCAGGCGAACAGCACCGCGGCGGCGAGCACCCCGGCCTGGTAGGCCCGGCCGAACTGCATGCTGCGCCCGGCGAGCAGCAGCGCCCACAGCATGATCAGCTGCATGGCGCCGATCAGCACCCGGTCGAGGTCGGCGAAGAGGATCGCGCTCGATTTCACCCCGATACGCAAGTCATCCTCGCGGTCGACCATCGCGTAGATCGTGTCGTAGACGGCCGCCCACAGCACCGCGGCGATGTACAGCACCCACGCGACGCGCGGCAGGGCGCCGCCCAGGGCGGCGAAGGCCATCAGCACGCTCCAGCCGCCGAAGGACAGGCCGAGATAGAGCTGCGGCAGCGGAAAGAAGCGCTTGCAGAACGGGTAGGACACGGTGAGCAGCGCGCCGATGGCGGCGAGCTTCACGGTGAAGGCATCAAGACGCGTCACCAGGAACAGCGCGAGCAGCAGCAGCGCGGCGCACAGCGCCAGCGCCTCGCCGGGCGCGACGCGTCGTGCCGCGAGCGGGCGGTCGCGGGTGCGGCGGATGTGCGGGTCGATGTCACGGTCGGCGAAATCGTTGATCACGCAGCCGGCGGCGCGCATCACGAACACGCCGAGGACGAAAATGAGGAGCACGCGCGGCTCGGGGTGACCGTCGCCGGCGATCCACAGCGCCCACAGCGCCGGCCACAGCAGCAGCCAGGTGCCGATCGGGCGGTCGAGCCGCATCAGACGGGCGTACTCGGTGAGCCGTCGGCCGAGGCGGTGCGCGAGCGGCGCCTCGGGTGGCTGGGGCGGGGCGGTGACCTCGGGGGTAACGGCGGCCATGGGTCGGCGCGCACGTTAGCACACTCAGCCGCACGCTCCTTCGGACTAACCCACGCGCCCGTAGCGCTCCGCGCCGCCGATCCAGCGGGCGCTCAGGGCGGCCGCCTTGTGCGGCTCGTGCGCGAGCAGCCGCTCGGCGCTTGACTGCACCGCGGGCAGCAGGTCGGCATCGCGCACCAGGTCCGCCACTTTGAGCTGGGCGAGCCCGGTCTGGCGCGTGCCGAGCAGCTCGCCCGGGCCGCGCAGCGCCAGGTCGCGGCGGGCGATCTCGAAGCCGTCGCCGCAGTCGCGGATCACGCGCAGCCGCTCGCGCGCCAGCGGGGCGAGCGGCGCGCGATACAGCAGCACGCAGCTGCTGAGCCCGACGCCGCGCCCGACCCGGCCGCGCAGCTGGTGCAATTGCGCAAGTCCCATGCGCTCGGCGTTCTCGATGACCATCAGCGTCGCATTCGGCACGTCGACGCCGACCTCGATCACGGTCGTCGCCACCAGCAGCTGGATGCGGCCCGCCTGGAAAGCGAGCATCGCGGCGTCCTTGGCGCGCGCCGGCATGCGCCCGTGCACCAGCCCGACCTGCAGCGCAGGCAGCGCCTCCTTGAGACGCGCCGCGGTCTCCTCCGCCGCCTGCGCGCGCAGTTCCTCGGACTCGTCGATGAGGGGGCAGACCCAGTACGCCTGGCGCCCGTCGCGGCAGCTCTGCACCACCCGCTGCACCACCTCGGCCCGGCGCGGCTCGGGCACGACCACGGTCTGCACCGGCGTGCGCCCGGGCGGCAGCGCATCGATCACCGAGATGTCGAGGTCGGCGTAGGCGGTCATCGCCAGCGTGCGCGGGATCGGCGTCGCGGTCATGATCAGCTGGTGCGGCGCGCGCCCGCCGCGCTGCCCCTTCTCCTGCAGCCGCAGCCGCTGCTGCACGCCGAAGCGGTGCTGCTCATCGACGATGACCAGGCCGAGCCGCGCGAACTCGATGCCCTCCTGGAAGAGCGCCTGGGTGCCGATCGCCAGGCGCACCTCGCCCGTGGCGATAGCGCGGCGAGCACTGTCGCGCGTGCGGGCCGGCTGCGAGCCGGAGAGCAGCGCCACCGGCTCGCCGAGGGGCTGGAACCAGGCGCGGAAGTTGCGCCAGTGCTGCTCGGCGAGCAGCTCGGTCGGTGCCATCAGCGCCGCCTGCACGCCACTGCCGGCGGCACGCGCCGCGGCGGCCGCGGCGACCACCGTCTTGCCGCAGCCGACGTCCCCCTGCAGCAGGCGCGCCATCGGTGTCGCCGCGGCGAGGTCGCGCTCGACGTCCGCCCGCGCTCCGGCCTGTGCGGCGGTCAAGGCAAAGGGCAGCGCAGCGAGGAAACGCGGCGCGAGCTGCGCGGCATCGTGGAGCGGCCAGGCCGCCTCGGTGCGCAGGCTGCGCCGGCGCAGCTTCAGGGCGAGGTGATGCGCGAGGAGCTCCTCGAAGGCGAGCCGGCGCTGTGCGGGATGGCGCCCCGCGGCGAGTTCCTCCAGCTGCGCGTCGCGGGGC
Organism: Gammaproteobacteria bacterium; assembly: GCA_019247195.1. Classification (GTDB taxonomy): domain Bacteria; phylum Pseudomonadota; class Gammaproteobacteria; order Steroidobacterales; family Steroidobacteraceae; genus 13-2-20CM-66-19. The sequence goes on along the minus strand of JAFAPI010000086.1, from coordinate 3,602 downwards.
GGATGGTGCAGGTAGCGCAGCGCCTCGCTCAGCGAAGGCAGCGCGCCGGGGACGAGCCCCTCGGGCATCAGTTCCTCGGGCGGGTCGCGCTCGAGCTCGCGCAGCGCCTCGGCGATGAGCGCGCGCAGGCGCCCCTGCGGCACCCCCTCGGTGAGGGGATAAATCGGGGTCAGGGTCTCCTCGAGCGGCGCGGGCAGGGTGCCGAGGCGGCGGTACTCGGGATGGACCATCTCGAGCCCGAGTGGCCCGCGGCGCACTTCGCCGAAACAGCGCAGTCGGGTGCCGCGCGCGAGGTTTGTCTGCTGGCTCTGGGAGAAATAGAAGAAGCGCAGCGTCAGCATGCCCGAGCCGTCGGCGATGCGGCACAGGAGCTGGCGGCGGCCGCGGTAAGTGACCTCGGTGAGCTGCACCTCGCCCTCCACCGCGGTGCGCTGCCCGCTCGCGAGGCTGCCGAGCGCACTCAGACGCGTGCGGTCCTCGTAGCGCAGGGGCAGCACGAAGAGCAGATCCGCGACGCGGTAGACGCCGAGCCGGGCCAGCCGCTCGGCGAGGGCGGCGCCGACCCCGCGCAGCGCGGTCACCGCCCGCTGCTCGGGGCGGAAAGGCCGGGGCGATGCGGGCTCGGCTACCCGAGGTACAGGACGCACTCGATCTCGACCTGCGCGCCGCGCGGCAGGGCCGCCACCCCGATCGCGGCCCGCGCGGGGTAGGGGCGGGCGCAGTACTGCGTCATGACCTCGTTCACCTTGGCGAAGTGCTGCAGGTCCGTCAGGTAGACGTTGAGTTTCACGGCCTGCGCGAGCGAGGCGCCGGCCGCCTCGGCCACCGCCTTCAGATTCTCGAACACCTGGCGGATCTGGGCCTCGACCTCACCGCCGACCAGTTGCATGGTGCGCGGGTCGAGCGGGATCTGCCCCGAGAGATAGACGGTATCGCCGGCACGCACGGCCTGTGAGTACGTGCCGATCGCCGCGGGGGCACGCTCGGTGTGGATGACGGTCCGGCTCATGGCAGCTCCTTGCGAAGATACTGGAGGGTCAGCCGCTGCGCTCGGGGTCGGCGTCGCTCTCGCTCACCCGCCCGCGGCGGGCGTGGGCGGCGAGGGTGCGTGCCACGCGCGTCACGTCGGGCATGCGGCGGATGACGCGTACCAGACGCGCGAGGTGGCGCCGGTCGCGCACGCGCAGTTCGAAGGTCAGGACCGCCGTGTCGCTGTCCTGCTCATCGATCGAGACGTGATCGATGTTGGTCTCGGTGCTGGCGATCGCGGCGGCGACCGCGGCCAGCACGCCGGTACGGTTCACCACGTAGATGCGCAGCTCCGAGGAGAACAGCCGGTCGGGCGCGGTCTGCCAGCTCACCGGCAACCAGTTCTCGGGGTGCTTGCGGTAGTCCTCGACGTTCACGCAGTTCTCGCGATGGATGACCACGCCACGCCCGGCGGACAGGAAGGCGAAGATCGGGTCGTAGGGGATCGGGAAGCAGCAGCGGGCGTAGGCGACCAGCAGGCCCTCGGTGCCGGCGATCGCGAGCGGCGCCAGCGCGGCGCTGCCGGGGCCGTGCGTGCTGCTCGGCAGCAGGCGGCGCGCCACGAGGGGCGCGAGCCGCTCGCCGAGGCCGATCTTCTCGTACAGCTCATCGAGGTCCTTCATGCCCAGCTCGCCCAGGGCGGCGCCCAGGACCTCCGCCGAGACCCCTTCGAGCTGCATGCTGAACTCGCCGAGCGCCTGGGTCAGCAGCCGGGCGCCGAGGGCGATCGCCTCGGTGCGCCGCAGTCCCTTCAGATAGTGACGGATGGCGCTGCGCGCCTTGGCGGTGACCACGAAATTCACCCAGGAGGGATTTGGGCTCGCGCCCTTGGCGCTGATGATCTCCACCGTCTGACCGTTGCGCAGCACGGTGCGCAGCGGCGTCAGGCGCCGGTCGACCTTGGCGGCCACGCAGCGGTTGCCGATGTCGGTATGCACCGCGTAGGCGAAGTCGACCACCGTGGCGCCCGAGGGCAGACGCAGGATCTGTCCCTTGGGCGTGAAGACGTACACCTTGTCGGGGAAGAGGTCGACCTTGACGCTCTCCAGGAACTCCTCGGAGGAGCCGGCTTCCTGCAGCGACACGAGGTTGGAGATCCACTCGCGCGTGCGCTCGCGCTGCATCGAGTCGGCGTCGCCGCCGGCCTTGTACTTCCAGTGCGCGGCGATGCCGGCTTCCGCGACGCGGTGCATGTCGCGGGTGCGTATCTGCGCCTCGATCGGCACCCCGTTGGGGCCGAACAGCGTGGTGTGCAGCGACTGGTAGCCGTTCACCCGCGGGATGGCGATGTAGTCCTTGAAGCGCCCGGGCATCGGCTTGAACACCGCGTGCACCGCCCCGAGCGCCCGATAGCAGGTATCGGGCGTATCGACCACGATACGGATGCCGTACACGTCCACGATCTCGTTGAGCGGGGCGCGCTTGCGGCGCATCTTCTGATAGATGCTGTACAGGTGCTTCTCGCGCGTAAGCACCTGCGCCTGGATCTGGCTCTTCACCAGGCCTGCGTTCAGCTGCTGCTCGATCTTCTTCAGGAACTCGCGCTGGTTGCCGCGGGTGCGGCGCACGGCGCGCTCGAGTACGAGATAGCGGCGCGGATAGAGCGCCTTGAAGCCCAGGTCCTCGAGCTCGAGCTTCATGTTGTAGAGGCCGAGCCGCTCGGCGATCGGTGCGTAGATCTCCAGCGTCTCGCGGGCGATGGCGCGCCGGCGTGCCGGGGCCATCGCCTCGATGGTGCGCATGTTGTGGGTGCGGTCGGCGAGCTTCACCAGGATGACGCGCAGATCGCGCACCATGGCGAGCAGCATCTTGCGGAACGATTCCGCCTGCGCTTCTTCGCGGCTCTTGAACTTGATCTGGTCGAGCTTGGTGACACCATCGACCAGCTCGGCGACGTCGGCGCCGAAGCGCGCCGCCAGCTGATCCTTCGGCGTCGGGGTGTCCTCGATGACATCGTGCAGGATCGCCGCGATGATGGTGTCGGCATCGAGGCGCAGATCGGCGAGGATGGAGGCGGCGGCCACCGGGTGGGCGATGAACGGCTCGCCCGACAGGCGCTTCTGGCCGTGATGGGCGGAGGTGCCGAACTCGGCCGCGGCGCGCACCCGCTCGACCTGGTCCGGTGCGAGGTAGCTGCCGACAGCGCCCAGCAGCTCCTTCAGTCCGGGGGTGCGTCTTCCGCCCGGCAGCAGACCCAGGAGCGAAGACGCATAGTCCATGGGCGTCCGGTCGGCGGGCTCAGTCTCCGAGGCCGAACTGCGGGGCGCGGAAGCTCGACTGGTTTTCCGCGTCGGGGACGACCGGCTCGGGGGTCGGCTCCGGCTCGCGCAGCATCTCGGCGGTGATGGTGCCCGCGGCAATCTCACGCAATGCCAATACGGTCGGCTTGTCGTTCTCGAGCGGCAGCGTCGCCTCCGCGCCGTTGGCGAGACGCCGGGCGCGCTGTGCGGCGAGCAGCACGAGCTGGAACAGGTTGTCGACGTTCTGAAGACAATCTTCTACGGTAATTCGGGCCATGGGGGCTGAGCTTGGTTGGAGCACACCGCAACGGGCAGTGCGCGAGTCATTCACTA
>JAFAPI010000236.1 GCA_019247195.1 Gammaproteobacteria bacterium | reverse complement strand
CAAGTTGCGGCTGGAGTAATCGTGTCGCGCCGGGTCCTGATCGCGCTGGCGCTGGCCGTTGGGGCGGCGCTCCTCACCTTCGCCCTCGTTAATCATGAGAGCACACCGCTCGGCGGTATCGTGCCGCCCGGTCGCCTAACCGCTGGTACGCCATCCTCCGGCGGGTCGGTGTCCGAGACTTTGGGTGCCCCCGTGCCGCTTGCGCCCGGCGATACGGTCTCTACCGCAAGCGCAGCGCCGACCACGGAGCCACCCCCACCCTATGGGCCAGGAACAGACGCATCGCCGGTGGACGTGCGGCAGGATGCGAAGATTGCCCGCGGCCTGAGCCGCAATCCCGACGGGGGACTGCGCGTCGACGACACGCCTCCCGGCAGCCTGGTCGAGGAAATGCGGTTACTTCCCGGCGATGTCATCACAGCGGTGAACGGTGAGCCGGTGACCAGTCCGGAGGATTTTGTGCGTATCTACCGCGCGCAGGGCCGGCCGACGCAGATGACAGTGATGCGCGAAGGCCGCGAGCTTCACCGCCACTGAGTGACTTGAACTTCACATTGCTCGAGTGACGCGCTTTTGCGACGTCACCGTCGGAAACCTTTACAAGAGAAGGCGCACCCGGAAGCGCCGCTGTCCGACGTTTCTGATTCTGCCGCGGTTTTGGAATAGGCATGCTTGTTGCTGCGGTTGCACTGGCCGCGGGCCGTGCGGAGGGCACGGCTCTGCTTATGTTCAGAAGGAGCGAGCAGAAGATGATGCGCTGGGGATGGGGACTGCTCGTGTTGGTGGCCTCGCTGGCGCAGGCCCAGACCGACGTTCTCGTCTCACGCTTTGATGCGGCCCGCACCGGCCAGAACCTGACCGAGACCACGCTCACCACGCTGAATGTCAACGCGGCCAGTTTCGGCAAGCTCTATGCGTACCCGATCGACGGCCAGGCCTACGCCCAACCGCTGTTGAAGGCGCAACTGTCCATTCCGAACCGCGGCACGTTCAACACTGTTTTTGTCGCTACCGAACACGGCAGCGTGTATGCGCTCGATGCCGACAGTGCCACTCCGATCTGGTACCGCAGCTTCATCAACCCCGCCAGCGGGTTGACGACCCGCACCACCAATCCCTCGCTCGAGGACATCGCGCCGGAGGTGTCGATCACCTCCACCCCGGTGATCGACCCGGCGAGTGGCACGCTCTACGTGGTCGCCGAGACCGTGCAGAGTGGCGGTACGGCGTATTACTGGCTGCACGCGCTGGATATCACCAGCGGTCAAGATAAGGTCGCCCCCGTAAAGGTGCAGGCCTCCGTGGGCAGTGGCCAGAGCCCGCTCACGGTGGATGCCGCGACGAGCCAGCAGCGTCCGGGCCTGCTGCTGGTCAATGGCGTGGTGTACGTCGCGATCGGCTCCAGCGGCGATAGTTTTCCATGGGTGGGCTGGCTGCTGGCTTATGACGGCACCACCCTCAACCAGCTCGCGGTCTTCTGCAGCTCGCCCGGCGGCGCCCAAGGGGCGGGCCTTTGGTCCTCCGGCGAGGCCCCACCGGTGGATTCGAGCGGCAATATCTATATCTCTACCGGCAACGGCTACTTCAGCACCAGCGGCAGCTGGGGTGATTCCTTCGTTAAGCTCTCGAGCAGCGCATTGTCGGTGCTCGACTACTTCACGCCGTTCAACCAGTCGGCGCTGGCCTCGGCCGACCTCGATCTGGCTTCGGCGGGGATCGTCGTCCTTCCGGATGCCGCCGGGAGCGCCGCTCATCCGCACCTGCTGATCGGCTCAGGCAAGGACGGCGAGGTCTACCTGGTCGACCGCGACAACATGGGTCATTTCAATGGCTCGTACAGTACCCCGAACAGCAACATCGTGCAGTGGCTGCCCGGGCAGGTCGGCACGGCCCCCATCACCCCCACCAATCCGACGCTGCCGTACGTGGCCAACAGCTACACCACCCCCGCCTACTGGCAGAACCGGGTGTATTTCTGCGGCGTGAAGGACAGCTGCAAGCTCTTTTCGCTGAGCAACGCGCAGCTCAGCACGACGCCGGTATCGAAGACGAACGCGGTCTTCGCGTATCCGGGCGCGCAACCGGTGATCTCGGCTGCGAGCGCGAGCGCCACCAGCGCGATCCTGTGGGCCGTCGAATCTGACAGCACGCACAACCTGTCGGTGCTGCATGCCTACGATGCCACCAACCTCGCGAACGAGTTCTACAACAGCAGCCAGGCGGCCAATGGGCGTGACACCGGTGGTGTGGCGCAGCGATTCGCCGTGCCGGTGGTGGCCAACGGCAAGGTATTCGTCGACACGGCGAATGAGCTCGACGTATACGGATTGCTAGCCGGTGCGCCCGTGGCGCTGGCTGCCCCCACCTACAGCCCCGCACCTGGCAGCTACACGAGCACGCAGAGTGTGACCCTCAGTGCCGCGGCCGGCGCGACCATCTACTTCACGCTTGATGGTTCGTTGCCCACGCTGTCCTCGAGCGTCTATACCGGCCCCATCAGCGTCAGCAGCACGACCACTGTCCGCGCGATGGCCGTGAAGAGCGGCTCGCTCAGCAGTCCCGCCGCGAACGCCACCTATACCATCAGTGCTGCACCGGCTCAGATCAAGTACGTTCAGGGTAACTACGCCACGCCGCAGAGCACGTTGAGCAGCGTGACGGTCAAATACACCGGCGCGCAGCAGCAGGGCGATCTCAATGTGATAGTGGTGGGCTGGAACGACTCCACCGCCACCGTCAAGAGTGTCACCGATAGCGCCGGCAACGTGTACTCGCTCGCTGTCGGGCCGACGACGCTCAGCGGCTTCCTGACCCAAGCGATCTACTACTCGAGCAATATCGTCGGCGCCGCCGCCAACGCCAACACCGTAACGGTCACGTTCAACAGTGCCGCGGCCTATCCCGACATCCGCATTGTCGAGTACTCCGGTGTCGCGAGCGCTGCGCCTGTCGACGGCGCAGCGGCGGCGTCGGGCAATAGCGCCGCAGCCAACAGCGGCCCGGTGGCGACCGGCAGTGCCAACGACCTGCTGCTGGCGGCTGACATCACCGTGACCTACACCACCTTGGGCAGCGGTTATACGCAGCGCATCCTCACCTCACCCGATGGCGACATGGTCGAGGACCGCATCGTGGCCGCCACGGGGACTTACTCCGGGACGAATGGCATCTCACCCGCAGGGGGGTGGGTCGAGCAGCTAGTGGCCTTCAAGGCAGGTACCAGCTCAGGCGGCGGAACACCCACCCCCACCGCGCCCGGCGGACTCGCCGCGAGCGCCGCGGGTACTACGGGGATCAACCTCAGCTGGCAGCCCGCGAGCGAGTCCGGCGGCAGCATCAGTCAGTACCTCATCGAGCGCTGTCAGGGCTCGGGCTGCACCGCCTTTAGCCAGATCGCCGCGGTCACTGCACCCACCACGACGTTCGCAGATAGCGGTCTGAACGGCTCGACGACTTACAGTTACCGTGTCCGTGCCAAGGACGGCGCTGGTAATACTGGACCGTATTCGAATTCCGCGACTGCGACCACGGGCGCCGCCACCCCGAGCGCACCGGGCACCCTGAGTGCGGGCGCGGCCGGTGCGACACAGGTGAACCTGACCTGGGGTGCCGCGAGCGAGACCGGCGGCACCATCAGCCAGTATCTGATCGAGCGGTGTCAGGGGGCGGGCTGCTCTTCCTTCACCCAAGTGGCCAGCGTTACCACGCTCAGTTTCAGCGACACAGGGCTGAGCGGCTCCAGCAGCTACAGCTACCGGGTGCGCGCCAAGGACTCGGTCGGCACCACCGGTCCCTATTCCAACGTGGCGACCGCGGTCACCACGGCGCCCAACATCACCGCGCCCGGTAGTCTCAGTGCGAGCGCCGTCAGCGCCAGCCAGATCAACCTGACCTGGACGGCTGCGAGCGAGAGTGGCGGCAGCATCAGCCAGTACCGCATCGAGCGTTGCCAGGGTTCGGGATGCTCGGCCTTCACTCAGGTCGCCACCGCGACTGGCACGAACTTCAACGATGCGGGTCTGAGCGCGGGGACCACCTACGGGTACCGGGTGCGTGCGGCCGACGCCGGCGGCAACACCGGGCCCTACTCCAACACCGCGACGGCGACCACGAGCGCAAGTGCACCGGCGATTGCGTTTGTGCAGCAGGCCTATGCGACCCCACAGTCGCCGCAGTCAACGGTCAGCGTGGTTTTAAAGGGCGCCCAAGCGGCCGGCGACCTCAATGTCGTGGTGATCGGCTGGAATGACACGACCTCGACCATCGGGACGGTTACCGATTCGGCCGGCAACACGTACCGGTTGGCCGTAGGGCCCACCATTGTGAGCGGAACGATCACTCAGGCGATCTACTACGCGGCGAACATTGCCGCTCGCGCTACAAATACCGTCACGGTGAGCTTCTCGGCAGCCGCCGCCTATCCGGACGTGCGCATCCTGGAGTACTCGGGGATCGACCCCAACAATCCGCTCGACGTGACGGCCGCGGGCTCAGGCAACAGCACTCTGAGCAGCAGCGGCGCCGCGACGACGACCTATGCTAATGACCTGGTCCTGGGGGCGAACGTCGTGTTCACGACCACCACCGGCCCCGGTGCCGGTTTTACAAGCCGGGTGATCACCAACCCGGACTCCGATATCGTGGAAGACCGCATCGTGACGGCGACGGGGAGCTACACCGCCACGGCACCCCTTACGCCGGCGGGAGACTGGGTGATGCAGCTGGCCGCCTTCCGGCGCCACCCCTAGAGGCCTCAGATTGCTGTACTCCAGCCTCCCCGGCGGGTTGGGAGGCGCCGTCCCGTCGCCAAGGACCAACAACTTTCCTTGGCCCGCGGCAACTGTGATGCTCGGCACGGTGCCGGTTCTGCCGCTCTTTACACTCTCCTGTAAAGTTCCGGACCTTTCCGCCATGACGATTACTCCCCCGGCCTAGAGCAGCATGCGCATCCGCGTACTTGGACAATACGTGCCGGCCTCGATCGCGGTGCTCGCCGCCGTGGAGGCTGCGATCGCGTACCTCGCCCTGTACGCGGCGGTGTGCCTCCGCTTCCAGACGCCCATCTACCGGATTCCGCGTCTCGAAGAGGAGCTCGGCGCGCTCTGGCCGCGCGCGCTCATGTTCAGCGCCATCGTCATCCTGTGCCTGCTCGCATTCGGCCTATACAGCGGCCGCCAGCGTGCGCAGCTCTCCGGCGTGCTGGTGCGGGTGGCGGCGGCGCTCCTCGTGGCCTCGGCGGCGGTCGCGGCGGGCTTCTACCTGGTACCGAGCCTGCGCCTGTGGCGTGGCGTCGAGGCGCTGGCGATCTTGACTGCAGGTCTGGCGCTGGTCCTCTCGCGTCTCGTGTTCGGGCAGGCGGTGAACCAGGACATCTTCAAGCGACGGGTGCTCGTCTACGGCACCGGGGCTGCCGCCTCCTCAGTCGCCAGCCTGCGCCGCTCCTCGGACCGACGCGGCTTTCAGCTGGTCGGCTTCGTGCAGGCGCCGGGGGAGACGCGGACTGTACCGCCGGACCGCGTGGTCGATGCGCACGGTGACCTGCGTGGCCTGTGCGAGCAGCTGAACGTGACCGAGGTGGTGGTGGCCATGGATGACAGACGGCGCGGCTTCCCGATCCGCGAGCTGCTCGACTGCCGGCTAGCGGGGGTCGAGGTCACGGAGCTTCTCACCTTCCTTGAGCGCGAGACCGGCCGGGTGCGGCTCGATGTCCTGAATCCGAGCTGGATGATTTTCGGGCAGGGCTTCAGGCGCGACCCGCTGCGACTCTTCTCTTCGCGCCTGCTCGATCTCACCGCCAGTCTCGCGGTGCTCATGATCTCCCTGCCGTTCATGTTGCTTACCATCCTCGCCATCAAGCTCGAGGACGGCTGGCGCGCCCCGGCGTTCTACAGCCAGCGGCGTGTGGGCCTGGGCGGCCGCATCTTCAAGGTGCTCAAGTTCCGCAGCATGCGCCAGGACGCCGAGCTCAACGGCGCACAGTGGGCGCGGCAGGGGGACCCGCGCGTTACCCGCGTGGGCGCCATCATCCGCAAGCTGCGCATCGACGAGCTGCCGCAGGTACTGAACGTGCTGCGCGGCCACATGAGCTTCATCGGCCCCCGGCCCGAGCGGCCGGAGTTCGTGGCCGAGCTTGCGGAGAAGATTCCCTATTACGTGCAGCGTCACTACGTGAAGCCGGGTATCACCGGGTGGGCGCAGCTCTGCTACCCCTACGGATCCTCTGAACAGGATGCGCTGGAGAAGCTGCAATACGACCTCTACTACATCAAGAACAACAGCTTGCTGTTCGACATCGCGATCCTGGTGCAGACCGCCGAGGTGGTATTGCTCGGCAAGGGAGCGCGCTGATGAATACCCTGATGCAGCGTCGCAAGCTCCTGATCCTGGAGAATGACCGCGCCCTGCGCCGCGAGCTGGAGAGCGTTTTCTCGGACCTTGACGTGACGAGCGGCGAGACCTCGGAGCAGGCTCTCGCCATTGTCCGGCGCACTGAGCCGGACGTAGTACTGTTCGATCTCGGCACAGCCCGGGAGCCGGCGGTGGCGGCGCAGAGCCTCGAGCTGCTGCGTCAGATCCTCAATATCTCGCCCGACACCAAGATCATTGCCATGACCGAGCACGATGCACGTGAGCTCGCGGTCTCAGCGGTAGGTCTGGGAGCTGCGGACTTCTACTACAAGCCGCTCGATGCCGGAGTGCTGTCGATCGTGGTGCGCAGGGCGCTACGCATCCGTGAGCTCGAGGAGGAGAATTGGCGGCTGCGCGAGCGCACTGGCGCCATGGCGCTCGAAGGGATCATCGGCGTCAGCGACGCGATGCGCAGCCTGTGCCGCGCGGTCGAGAAAGTGGCCCCCACCAATGCGACCGTGCTGCTGCTCGGGGACAGTGGCACCGGCAAGGAGCTGCTGGCGCGCGCGGTGCATCGCCTCTCCGGCCGCGCCCACAAACCCTTCGTTGCCATCAACTGCGCGGCCATTCCCGACACGCTGCTGGAGAGCGAGCTGTTCGGCTATGAGAAGGGTGCCTTCACGGGCGCCGCCAAGCGCACGGCCGGCAAGCTCGAGCTCGCCGATGGCGGAACAGTCTTCCTCGATGAGATCGGTGAGATGCCGGCTTCCCTGCAAGCCAAACTGTTGCGCGTCGTGCAGGAGCGTACGGTGGAGCGCATCGGCGGACGGGTACCGCTGGCCCTCGACCTGCGCATCGTCTGCGCAACCAATCGCAACCTCGACACGCTGATTGGCAACGGTACTTTCCGCGATGACCTCTTCTATCGCATCAGCGAGGTTACGATCCGCGTCCCGCCGCTGCGCGAGCGCCAGGGCGACAGCCTGCTGCTGGCCCAGTTCCTGCTGCAGCAGATCGCCGAGCGCTTCAACAAGCCGACGCGTGGCCTGGCCCCCGACGCAATCCGCGCCATTCAGGCGTACCGCTGGCCAGGAAACGTGCGCGAGCTGGAGAACCGCATCAAGGGCGCCGTCATCATGGCCGAGGGCGTCGTGGTCACCGCCGCCGACCTTGGTCTAGAGGATCCCGGAGATGATCCGGAGTATCTCAACTTGCGCGTGGCTCGTCAGCGGGCCGAGGCGCAGGCAGCGCGGCAGGCGCTAGCCGTCGCACGCGGCAACCTGTCCCGCGCCGCGGAGTTGCTCGGGGTGACGCGTCCCACGCTTTACGATCTGTTGGCGAAGCACAGCATTGATGCCGCGCAGTTTGGACGCTCCGCGCCGCACGCCCCCGAGGCCGTGGCCTCGACTCCAGTCAGCGAGCCCGGCCAGGAATCGTAGTCAGGACGTCCTCCGGAGCAGTTCCGAGGCGCCGCGGGCCTCAGCCCCGAACCCGCGGGCTGGGCGCGACGGTGGTACGCACACGAGCCAGTCGCTGCGGCCAGCGTTCCCTGATCAGCTACCCGCGTGCTCGAGGTAGGACGCTGACGCGGGCCAGGCAACTATCCTTGGCTTTCCCCGGGCAAGCACATCCCCGCATCTGCGAGTCCGGTGTCGCCAATGCGGGGAGAGTGCTCAGAACGTATGGGCACATCTCCGCCGCTCTCAATGCTGTCAGTGCCTACTTGCACTGAACGTCCACGTATTCCTGCAGAGAACACGCGCTGTCTCATCAGGGCGACTCTTTGGAGCTTTGGCACAGAGTTGAGTTGGTACCGCGGCTTCTACCTTTTCAAAGAGCGTCAGCAGGGGCGCTGCGGTGGTGGAGTCGCGCGGTGCGTCGTCGAGCAACTCATGCCATCCTAGGAAAATGGCCATGGTTCGCACATGACCGTCCTAAGCAACCCCAACTTACCGGCGGTTGACCCTACGCGGACTCCGTTGCCTCGGGGCGGTCGCAGGCCGCTTACGTTGGCCCTCGTAATTGCCGTGCTCGCGGCTGCGCTGCGTTTTTTCGATCTCGGAATGTGGCCATACTCGGGCGACGAGACTGCGAGTCTGTACGAGGAAAGATCACTCTTTCACGGAGTGAGCATTCCGCCGGACAGCCAGACGTACAGGCTGCCGCGTCTAATCCCGGCGAGCTATCTCGCGTTTCACATTAGTCACGAGCTGTTCGGGCGAAACGAATGGGGCACTCGGGTCGTGATCGCGTCGCTGGGAGTCTTAAGTGTAATGCTCGTGTATTGGCTACTCAGTGGCCCCTTCCCGCCGATTGTCGCAACGGTCAGCGCGATGCTCGTTGCACTGCTGCCGCAGCACGTCTTGCACAGCCAGGAAACGCGCTTCTACATGGTCGCGGCATTCTTTGCCTTTGCCACCCTGCTCTTGGGGTCGCGGGCGCTGAGTACGCGTAGCACCCTCTATGCCGTGTTAGCGGTGGTGGCTGCCTTTCTTGCCGTATTGGCGCACACCTTACTGGTCCTGCTGTTGCCGTTACTGCTGCTGGCAGTCGGCGCTGCGACGTTCGGCAAGGGGGGGGCAGTGCCGCGAGCCACATGGATTGTGTTTGCGGCCGGTATGGCTGCGATGGTCTTGGTGTTGGTCTTCTATATGCGGCCGCTGTTAGGAGGCTGGAACGAGCAAGTGACCTGGGGCTACTCCGTTTCGCACGCGGTGCTGGCGTCGGTCGTCATGCTGGGCTGGCCACTGACCCTGCTTACCGTCGTTGGGCTTGCTCTATTGCTGCAGGAACGTACTGCGCAAGGTTATTACTGGGCGGTGTGCTGTCTGGGGTGGCTCGGCGCCACCCTCGTCTTGCCGCTATTGGTTCCTTACCATACGGAGTACGTGTTTCCTTTGGTGCTGGGTGCCATCGTTGCGGCGGCCTACGCCATCAGCGTGGTTAACCAGCTGCTACGCACTCGAGCGGCCGTGGCTGCAGTGGCCTGGCTTGGCCTGAGTTGCCTGGCCAACTTGCCAGCCCTGGCCAGTTACTACGTCGATGGCTCCCGCTGGAACCTAAAGACCGCTGCGGCTTACGTTCGGAGCAACTGGCTTCCCGGGGACCGGGTAGCCGGTGACGCGATGGGCCTGTTTCACCAGTACGCCGCACACTGTTGCGAACCGCTCATTGCGGTTGCCCCTGGCTCGCAGGGGCAGCTCGCTCACCTGGTCGCGGGCCGCGGCCGGCTGTGGATAGTCCTCGAAAATACCCGCGCTGGCCTGGAACCGCACCTGCAACGCTGGCTGTTCGATTGTGCGGTTCACAAATTGTCCGTGGGTGGACGACGGTTCGATGACGCCCAGTTCAGCGTCGAGGTGTACCTGGCCGTGCCGCCAGCCAATTCGACATGTACGGGAAGCTCCGCCGCCGAGCGGCTGAGGTAGGAAGGTAGCCAACATGCCGGACCCAAAATCAATTCCGCGGACTTGGCCGTTACCGTCGCGCCTGCCAAGACCGGAGCCGGCACCGGAGTCGCAGGCGCAGCGCGCGGGACCTGAGCTGACAATCATTGCCCCGACCTATAACGAGCGCGGCAACGTGGTGGGATTGGTTAACCGACTGAGTCGTTGTCTCGAGCATGAGTCGTGGGAGGTTATTTTCGTTGATGATGACTCTGGGGATGAGACCGCCGAGACGGTCCGCAAGCTGGCCATCGCCGACCGCCGTGTCAGGTGCATCCAGCGGATAGGCCGGCGCGGGCTGTCGTCGGCTTGCATTGAGGGAATGCTGGCGAGCTCCGCACCCTATATCGCGGTCATCGATGCAGATCTGCAGCATGACGAGCAGGTGTTGCCGCAGATGCTGAAAGTGCTGCGCGATACCGACGCGGATGTCGTCGTCGGCAGCCGTTATGTCGAGGGTGGTGGTCTGGGGGACTGGGATACTTCCCGGGCAGCGGTGAGCCGGTTCGCCACGCGGTTGAGCCGGCTGGTGGTGCCGGCGGACCTTACGGACCCGATGAGCGGTTTTTTCATGTTGCGCCGCGAGGTGCTCGGAATGACCGTGCACCGTTTGTCGGCGATCGGTTTCAAGATCCTGCTTGACCTATTCGCCTCCGCGCCTCGTCCGTTGCGGTTTGTCGAGGTGCCCTATGAGTTCAGAGCCCGTCGCTCCGGAGAAAGCAAGCTGGATTCTGCCGCTGCGTGGGACTTCGTGATGCTGTTGCTGGACAAGAAGTTCGGCCACGTTGTGCCCGCGCGCTTTATCGCTTTTTCAATGGTGGGCGGCGCGGGTGTCGTGGTGCATTTTGCCTGTCTGGTCACGTTGTTCCGGGTCATCGGGGTGTCGTTCGTCGCCGCCCAGTCCGTCGCGGTAATGGTTGCGATGGTCTTTAACTTTACCGTCAATAACCTCCTGACCTATCGCGACCGACGCCTGCGAGGACTGAAGTGGCTGCGAGGGCTGACGACGTTCGCACTGTCGTGCAGCGTCGCCGCACTCGCGAACGTGGGTATTGCGTCGTACCTGTACCAGTCCAGCCTGGGTTGGGTGCCCTCGGCGATCGCCGGCGTTCTGGTCAGCGCGGTATTCAACTATGCGATGACGACTGCGTTCACCTGGAGAGCGCAGCGTTAGGTCGGCTGCGCGGGGGCTACCGACGCCGCGACTAGTGGACGGGTCCCCCGGCGGGCGCAGTCGCAGCGCTGCTTGCAGTGGCGCTGATGGTCGCATTGCGCATCTGGCCGCCAGCACCCGTCGCGGCGTCCGAGAAGAGCTCGATGTCGTCCCAGTCCACGTGGTTGTTTGCGCCATGGTCCCAGCCCGGGTTGCTGGTCCAGTTCGACATCAGGTGCAGGTTCGACCAGTGGTCGCCTGGAGCAATGGTGACCTCATTCACCAGCTCCTGGAGCAGGGCACCGTCCAGCCATACCCGAACTGTGCCATCTGATGCGCCGCTGCGATTCTCCGCAACATAGACTTCCAGCCGGTGCCACTTGCCGTCGCCGATCGTATGTCCATTCCCCCAGAACGACGGCATTTGTTTGTGATTGAGAATCCACGAGAACTGGATCGGCGTATCGGCTGCGCTCATATCGGGCTGAATCGTAAAACTGTCCATCTTCCCCGAGTTGGGGAACAGGCGGAAAATCTTCGAGCCTGCGTGCCTTGTCACGTCGCGGGTGAAGCGGACCCACGCGCGCACTAAAAACTCGCGCTGATAGGGCCAAGTCGGCAGCTCTACGCTTTGATAAGACGCCGAGTCAGTCCACGGCACGGCACCGTTCCAATTGCACTCGAGCATGTACCGACCTGAATGCGGTGCGACGCCGTCGACCGACCGCTCCACGACGGCACAGTTGTCGTGATTGTCATACTGCTGCCACTTATTCGCGGTGCCGTCCTCGAAACCGTCTGAGAACACGAGGCCCGCGGGGAGCGCTGCCGTACTCAGCAGACTCAGCAAGACGGCCGCGGGCGCCGCTAGTCTTTGAGCCCTGGGCACTTCGCACCTCGCTGTCTTGCTGATTGAAAGACTTGTTGCGCCGCATCGCAAAGAAGCACCGGCGGCAGTGACGGATGACCGAGTGGCCGTCCGAAGTCCGGGAACCTGGGTCGGTGATTCCTACGGTTCGGCCCGGTGCTTGGGCAGGACGCGGTGACGCAGAGCCTGCACCCGCGATCCCTCGTAGTGCTTCCAGAATTGCCGCTCGGCGCGGACGCGGTACTGACGCATGCGCCAGTACGTCGGCCAGGTGGCACGCGCCAGCGCCTCTTCGTACTCCTCCCAACGGGTCGAGGGGGGAAAGGCCTGCTTCAGCCAGTCATTGACCTTCAGATCCATCACCAGGTGAATGCGTGCCTCCGCGCCGTCATTGCGCACGTAGTGACGCTTGGAGAAGTTGACATAATAAAGACGCCCCGCCTGCATGCGGATCCGTTCCCCGCCCACGAAGAAGGTCACACGGTCGTTAGTGATGATCGGTACGTGCAGGCGTACCTGCCCGAAGGCGAGGCAACCCACCTCTGCGCCGACGTCGCGATGCTCGCCGATCACGCAGCCGGGGGCGAGGCGCAGGATGCGCATGCGGCCCTGCGGACACTGGATCTGATCCATCAGCTCGCGGAAGTAGGGGAGGCGATCCACGTACACGGTGCGGCGGAAGTCGGCGAAATCCCAGGCGGGCAACTGCGATTTCGGCCCACTGGTTTCACCGCCCTTGCTCTTCAGCAGGATGGCGCGAAAGTCGGTGGACAGTCCGCTGTCGTAATGATCGAGCCAGCTCTCGGAGCTCGTCAGGCGGTCCAGGTCCGCCCGCATTCTTTCGACGTCGAAGCGGATCGGGAACCGATCCGTCAGATCGAGCCAGGTTCTCACCGCACACTCCCGCGTGCCGGGAGAGCTCGGGCGTCGTGCCGTGACACGAGTCAGAACTCCCCGCGTGCGTCCGCTTGTCACGCAGCCGTGTGAAGACCGTACCTCTGCGCGGAACGAGCCGCAAGCCGGTTTTTCCCTCAGTGTGCTGCGCCCGTCGCGGCACTGTCGTCGCCTGGCGACGGTGCGGACGGGGAGCTAGTGGCCCGCGGCGTTGCTGGGGGGATGGGTGCGGTCGAACTCGGCCAGTTTCCGGCTGAGCAGTGTGGCGGCGGGCTCGACATGGCCGTCGGCAAAGCGGACCTGGTAGGGACGGCCGGTAACGGACGAGACGGAAGCGCAGTAGCGGATGAAGTCCTCGGCACTGCGTACCCGCGAGCCGGCGATGCGCAGCTTGCGGCGCATGTGATCCGCAGCGGCGTGGGCATCGTAGCTGCTGCCGTTGCGGATGAACTGTACGTCGTGCATGAGTTCGACGCTGGCGATCAGATACTCGATGCGGGCCTGCTCGCGCAGCGGCGCCGGGTCGCCGAGCGCCCCCAGCCCGACCAGGAGCATCACCAGGGCCGCGCCGGAGCGGGTCATGCAGGGGACGACGCGTCGGGGCGGATGGCGCATCGCCCGTCAGCGCTGCTTGAATTCCTCGGGCGTCAACTGGTGGCGCGCCAGAAGCTTGTAGAAGTCGGTGCGGTTGCGCCGGGCCAGGCGAGCGGCCTGGCTGACGTTGCCGCCGGTGATCTGCAGGATCTGCGACAGGTAACTGCGGGTGAACTCATCGCGTGCCTCATCGAAGGAGGGCAGCCGCCCCGGGGTGCCCCCGAGAGACTGCTGAACGAGCTCGACCGGGATGATCGGCGTCTGCGACAGCGCCACGTTCTGGCGCACCACGTTCTGCAACTGGCGGATGTTGCCGGGCCAGTCGGCGGTGGCCAGCAATTCCACCGCCTCGGGCGCGTAGATCTTGCGCACGCCGCTTTCCTTGGCGATCTGCGCCAGGAAGTGCGCCACCAGCAGCGGGATGTCCTCGCGGCGGCGATTGAGCGAGGGCATCTCGATATGCACCACGTTCAGTCGGTAGTAGAGGTCTTCGCGAAACTGCCCCGCGCTCATCAACGCCTGCAGATCGCGGTGCGTAGCGGAGATCACCCGTACGTTCACCGGCACCGCGTCGGTGCTGCCGACGGGGCGGATCACGTTCTCCTGCAGCACGCGCAGCAGCTTCACCTGCAGCCGCATCGGCATGTCGCCGATCTCATCGAGCATCAAGGTACCGCCGTCGGCGGCCATGAACAGGCCGCGATGCGCCCGGGTCGCGCCGGTGAAGGAGCCCTTCTCGTGGCCGAACAGCTCTGACTCCAGCAGGTCCTCCGCCATGGCGCTGCAATTGATGGCGACGAAGGGCTTGTTACGCCGCGGGCTGCCCTTGTGGATGGCGCGCGCCAGCAGCTCCTTGCCGGTGCCGCTCTCGCCGGTGATAAGTACCCGGGCATCGGTGCCCGCCACCATGTGGGCCTGCGCGAGCTTCTCCTCCATGGCGGCGCTGCGCGTGATGATGTCGGCCCGCCAGTCTTCGTCTGACGCACCAAAACCCGAGATGCGCAGTGCCTTCTGCACCTGATCC
>JAFAPI010000029.1 GCA_019247195.1 Gammaproteobacteria bacterium | reverse complement strand
GCCGACTACGCTCGCGGTAGCGCTGCGCGTGCACTTGGAAGCGCTGCTGCAGTCGCTCCTTGAAAGCGGTCTGTGCTCGCGCGCCGAGCTACGCGCCTTCGTGCAGGAGCTCGAGCAGGAGGCGCTGCAGTATCACTCGGAGGACGCGCCTCGGCCTTGATCAGTGCTCGCTGCGATCACGCGGGTCGCGCTCCCGTGGATCGCCACGGGGTGGCGGCTCGGGCCTTGCCGGCGGGGTCTCGCGCGGGGCGCGCTCCACCTGCGGGGCCGGGGCCGGGCGCGGTGTCTCGCGCGGAGGCGGCGGCACGTAGCGCGGCACCTCACGGGCAGGCGCGGCGACTGGGGCCGGCACGCGCTCCGCGTCCCGTCGTGGCGGCGGGCTGGGCACTTGCGGTCGAGACTCCGCCTCCGGGGCAGGCGCTGGGGCGGTCGCGCGGGGCTCAGGTCGTGGCCGCGGGGCGGGCGGGGCGTAGTCACGCGCCGGCACTGGCGGTGCGGGGACGGATGACTCCGGGCGCGAGGCGGGAGCGGGCGGTGGTGCGTAATCACGCCTAACCGGCGGGGCGCTGCCGGCGGGCTCGGGGCGCGGTGCTGGTGCGTACTCGCGAGGCGCGGGGGCGGCGGCGCTCGCGGGCCGGTCGTTCCGAGGCGCCGGGGGGGTGGGTGCCCGGGTCTCGACTGGCGCGCGCGGCGCCTCAGCGGGCCCGCCGCGAGGTGCGGGCGCGGTGCGCGCGTTCTGCAGGGCGCGCTCGCGGCCGGCCATATCGCTGGGAGCCGGCGCGGGGGGCGGCGCACCCCGGACCGAACTGGTCCCGCGCGAGGGCGGTAACACGCGCACAGGAGTGGGGGCCGCCGCGGGGGCCAGGCGCGCGAGCTCGGTGCGCGGCAGCGGCTTGCCCCCGTTCGCCTGAATCGCTGCTGCCTGCCGTTCGATGGGCGGCGGGGCATGGGCCGGTGGCGTTCGGGCCAACACGGGCCGATTGAGCACCGCCGCCGGCGGCCGTGCCACGGCGCGTGAGGCCGGCGGACCGAGCACGCTCTGGCGTGCGGGTATGAGCGCCGGCGCCGCGGCGGCGACCGCAGCGGTGGCCAGCAGCGCCGAGGTCACTGGCACCGCGTGCGTACCCACGCGCTCACCAGAAGTGAACGTGGCACGCGACACCGCCGTGACCGCCGCCGGCGTATTGTTGACATAGCGGACGTTGGTGACGTTGTTCTGATAGACGTTCGTGATCACGGTCGTGTTGACGATCGTGGTGTTAGTGATGTTGACGTTGCGCGCGTAGGTGGGGCTGACGCGGTACGGTGCGACATAGACCTCACGCGGCGCGAGCGGAAACCAACCGACGTTCGGTCCGAACGCGCCGGGCTCACCGTAGGCGGGCGAGCCCACCCAGGCGACCAGGGCCGGGGCGTACACGGGGCGCACGCGCCGCGGTCCGGGGACCCAGCACCAGGCACTGTTCCACATCACCCAGCGGCCGTAGTGAAAGGGCGCGAACCCCCACGGGGCGTCATCGACCCACGTCCAGCCCCACGGCGACACCCACGCCCAGTGGCCGTAGCGATACGGCGCCCAGCCCGAAGCAACTCGCGTCGGTACCCATAGCGCGCCGTATTCGGGATACGTGCGCCACGTGCCGTACTGATCAAGATCCTCGTAGCCGGTCATGTTCGGCGAGACGTAACGCGTGGACGCGATGCGATCTTCGCGGCGATCGCGATCGGCGCTCCAGCGCTCGAGCTCGTCCGTGCTCTGCGCGGTGACGAGCTGGAACTGTGGCGGTGCGCCGTTCGCAAACCATAGAGCCTGGCTCGACGGCACCGTGAGCGCCTGTGCAGGCGTGATGACCTGCGCCTGCCCGAAGTTGACGATCGCACGCGCGGAGTCGCTTTGAGGATCGACGCTCACGTGGTAGCTGCCCGGCTGCTGGACGACGACCGCCCCGCTCGGCGTCGCGATCTCGATGCGATCGCCGGGTGGAAGATCGCGCACACGTGCCGTGAGGTCGCCCTGTGCAAGCCGGAGCTGAATGGTGTGATCGTCGAGATTCAGCACGTCCATGCTCGTCTGCTGGCCGATGTGCAGAGCGGTGGAACCGACGTGAAGCTCGGCGACGCTGCCGGTGTCGGCCCACAGGCGATCGCCCGCCGTGAGCGGACGATTCAGCGGCACCTGCACCCACTGGTCGGGTGCTTCTCCCGGCGCGAAGGAAACCTGACCTTGCGAATAGTTGACGCGCCCCACGCGGCCGGGCGGATCGGCATAAGCGGCGGCGGTGAAGGTAATCGCCGCCAGCGCGATGAAAGCTTTCAGAAAGCGTCGCATAAGCGCCTCACTCGTAATGGCGGCCGCGATGCATGACGCGGGCCTGCCTGATTCTTTGGCGTCGAGTGTAGGTGCGAGGTTTCGCGATGGGGCAGGGAATTACAAAGTTTTACGCTTTGCAGCGCGTCGTAACGCGGCGGCCTAAATCTTGCGCGCAAGCTCGGCTGCTTTGCCGGTGTATGACGCC
>JAFAPI010000050.1 GCA_019247195.1 Gammaproteobacteria bacterium | reverse complement strand
CGTGCCTACGGATTTCCCCTACGCCCAGTTCAAGGACATCTATCTGTATGCGCACGAGCAGGGGCTGAAGGGCTGCACCACCTTCCGCTTCAATCCCGAGGCCTTCCAGGGCGTGCTGGTGAAGGAACAGGACCTGAAGAACACGGTCTACCGCTTTACCCTCGAGGACGGCAGCGTCATCGAGGCGCGCGGCGATGAGGAGATCGACTACGACGGCGAGATCCATACCGCCGCCAATCTGTTCGACGCGATCAAGGACGGGTACTACGGGCGGATGTGAGCCCGCGCGGCCGAGGAACCAGCAATGACCATCAAGATCGAAAAGAAGATCGTCAAGTACGCGGTGCAGAAGCCGGAGGACAAGCCGGCCGAGAAGGCGCCGGAACCGAAGGCCGCGGGCGGCGAGGGGGAGACGGTGCGCGACCGCAATGGCCACATGGCCAAGGTCATCCGCATGCACGAGCGACTCGAGCGTCCCGAGATGCTCGTCGGCTCGACCTACAAGATCAAGACTCCGATCTCGGATCACGCGATGTACGTCACCATCAACGACATCGTGCTGAACGAGGGTACCGAGTACGAGCAGCGCCGCCCGTTCGAGATCTTCATCAACTCGAAGAACCTCGATCACTTCCAGTGGATCGTGGCCCTGACGCGCATCATCTCCGCGGTGTTCCGCAAGGGCGGTGACGTCACCTTCCTGGTCGATGAGCTGAAGGCCGTGTTCGACCCGCGCGGCGGCTACTGGCAGCCCGGCGGCAAGTTCATGCCCTCGATCATCGCCGAGCTCGGCCACGTGATCGAGCGCCACCTGCAGTCGATCGGCCTGATGCGCAAGACCCCGCTCGATCCGGCCCACCAGCGCCTGGTCGACGAGAAGCGCGCCGAGTTCGAGGCGCGCGCCAAGCAGAGCGATGCTTTCGCCAAGCCGCACTTCCCCGAAGGCGCGCAGCTGTGCGGCCGCTGCAGCACGGCGGCCGTCGTCATGATGGACGGCTGCATGACGTGTCTGAACTGTGGCGATTCGAAGTGTGGGTAGGTCCCAACGGCGCTGAACCATTCGAGCTGACAGACTCAGGCCGTACCTCTGGAGGCAGCCCGCGGGCTGCCTCTTTTCTTTCAGCCCCCCGCCACCGTCCGCCGCCGCCGCCCGCGGAGAGAGGCGATGAGCAGCAGCAGCGCGACGACGCCGAGCGGCAGCAGCGGCAGGAGCAGTGCCTGGGCGCGATTCTCGCGCACCGCGAACTCGCGCTGGCCGGGATCGCGCAGGTACGCATTGAGCCGCTGCGTCTGCGCGTCGGTGTCCGCCCAGAACGGGCCGCTCAGCACCGGGTAGTGGCGGTACGGGCCGCGCCGCAGCTGCAGGCTGAGCGTATAGCCGCCGCTGCCACGCCCGACGCCGCTGCGCGGGCGCAGCGTCTCGGCGCCGACGATCTCGCTCTCCGGGATCGCGACGCTGCTCGAGCCGCCGAAGCCCAGGAGCCGCGAGCGCTGGATCTGGCAGATGCCCGGGGCATCCGCGCCACGGTGACAGAGCAGACCGGTGCTCGGGGCGCCGAAGATCGCGGTCAGCAGGTAGGTCAGGCCAAGCAGCGCCGCGGGCACCACCAGCAGCAGCAGCAGCCAGACTCTGCGGGTACCCTGCATGAAACGACTCCGGCACGGGAGGAGAGCGAAGGATGCCCGCTCGCGGCCGGGCAGGCCGTGACGGCCTCCCGCCTGCGGGGGCGGGCGCTGGCGAAAAAAAACCCCGCCGGAGGGCGGGGTTGTCGGTCGCTTGCTTGTGTGTGGAGGAGTGTCTTTGTTGTTTTCGTTATCTGGTCGAGGCGAACGGTGCCGCGGAGTTCATCCCGCCTGCACGTTGCGCTCTTGTCTCGGTAATCCCTGGTCTTCCTTCCCAACGGTTAATCCGTGGCTGAGTAAGTCATTGCATCAGCCGTGCCAGGCCTCGGGCCGGCGCTGTCCGAAGGCTCGCTTTCCTCCGGGCGGCCCCCCAACTGTGACGCACTGCGCACTTCCTCCTCGATGCCACGGTCACCGAGCG
>JAFAPI010000031.1 GCA_019247195.1 Gammaproteobacteria bacterium | reverse complement strand
AACGGCGTCTTCATGGGCAGCCAGAACATCGGCCTCTACGATTCCACCATTCAGCGCAAGCGCCAGGCGGGCAACGCCTCCTTCCAGGCCGACTTCGACCACGGACTCACCCTCACCAGCGACTTCTTCTACACGCGTCAGAAGCAGTGGGAGCGCAGCGTCGGCCTGCAGTTCAATTCCACCAACTGGCAGGGCGCCACCTACGTTCCCCTGCAGTCGCGCGATACCGGTAGCACGACCGTGGGCCAGTACAACACCCCGCCGCCGGATCCCAACTGGACCGGCTCGCACATCTATACCACCCAGGTCTACGAGAAGTGGCCCGGTGACGTCGAGTCCTTCTCGCAGGTCATCCGCAGGATCTCAACCGCACGCAACTTCAACCTGCAGATGGATTTCGACGACGGCGGTCCCTTCAAGGCCAGCGTGCGCGGCGTGCGTGAGACGGCCAGCCAGGAGTTTATCGAGACCGACATCAACATCTCCGCCTCCGACGGCTGCCTGTGGGCGGATCCGAACACCGCGCTGCCCTGCGGCACCTTCGTCTACCCCGCGCAGTTGGGCGGGGATCGCGTCTTCAACCCCATCGGCATTCCGCAGAACACGCAGCCCATCATCGCGAATTTCACCGGTCGCAACGTGGCCATCACCCTGCCGCCGGCCCTCGCGGCCATCTTCGCCAACCCGAATGGCTGGTCGATGAAGACGCTCGAGTCAAGCGACGACTACAACCGCAACACCGCGATCACCGCGCTGCGCTTCGATGGACACTACAAGCTCAACGGCAGTTTCAATCTCGACTTCGGCGTGCGCAACAGCATCCGCAGCGCTGAGAACGACGGCTTCACCCTGGTGGCCCCCATCTACGCCGGCATGGGGGCCAGCGACCCGAACGGATGCCTGGTGCGTTATCTGGGTGCGGACGTGATCCTGAGTGGCAACGCGACGGGCACCTGGTGTACCGCCGGCAACGCCGAAGGCGCTTTCCGCGGTGGCCCGTTGTCCTCACAGCCGCTGTCGAAGACTCCGCCGCCGCTCGCCAACAACTGGCAGCAATACAACAACCTGCTCGGGACCGGGATCAACTTCTGGGCGATCAATCCCCACGCGCTGGATGATCCGATGGCGTTCTGGAAATCGCTATACCCGACTGCCACGACCCAGTTTGCGCCGGAATTCAGCTGGAGAGTGTCGCTGCACGAAGCGACCGGGTACCTGCAGAGCGATTTTGGCGGCCACTTGGGCGGCATGTCCTTCAGCGGCAACCTCGGTGCGCGCGTGATCCACACCACCCTCAGTGTCACCCAGCACAATCTCGGCCCCCCGGGCCAGTACGGCACCGAGCCCGCCGATGCGGGCCCCAAGGTCACCCAGCGCAGCTACACCGACGTCCTGCCGGCGCTCAACCTGTCGTTGAACGTCACCGATAAGTTCACGGTGCGGCTCTCCGCCTCCAAAAACATGCTGCCGCTGGATCTGGGTACGTGGGGTGGCGGACTGCAGCTCAACTACTCGCTGCAGGAGACCAAGACCGGTCCTCTCTACGTGGTCTCCACCGGCAACTCCGCCGGCAATCCCGCCCTCAACCCGTGGCGCTCCACGAACTACGGCGCCTCGTTCGAGTATTACCTCAACCCAACCAGCATGGTGAACCTCGAGTTGTTCCACATCAACGTGAAGAGCTTTATCTTCACCGGCTCGGTGATCAATTGCGATCTGCCCGACCAGGATGGGGTGGTGCGGCACCATTGCATTGCCATCAGCCAGCCCCTGCAGGGCTCGGGCAACAGCATTCAGGGGGCTGAATTCGACTACCGGCAGGGCTTCACCTTCCTGCCCGGACTCCTGGCCAACACCGGTATTGAGTTCAATGCCACATACGCGCCCAGCAAGACCGGCGAGACCGACCTGGCCGGGAACCAGATTCCCTTCCAGGACCACTCCACCACCTCCGGCAACCTCATCCTGTGGTACCAGGACAAGCAGTTCGAGCTGCGTCTCGCGTACAACTACCGCTCGAAGAAGGCGCACGCGGACAGCGTGGGCGGCATCCTCGGCCTGGAGGAGTACGAGGCGCCGCAGCGGTACCTCGATGCCTCTGCGGCGTACCGGTTCAGCAAGTACGCGCAGCTGTTCGTGGATGCGACCAACCTGACCAACGAGTATCAGCGCTTCTACCTGGTATGGCCCGATCAGTGGGGACACTCGAACTTCTCCGAGCGCATGTTCACGCTCGGCCTGCGCGGTCAGTGGTGAGCGGCGCCGCGGCAGCGGCTGACGTGAGGCGCATCCCGCGCACGGCTTGGGCCGGGGTCGTGGCCCTGGTGGCTACCTCGCTCGCTTGCGCCGCAGGCCCCTTCGCCCCCACCCGCATGAATGCCGAAGCCGGGTCCGTTACAGCCATCGCGCAGTGGCAGATCCAGTCGAGCGCCAAGGCGCCACAAAGCGGGGCCGAAGTCTCCGCCGCCGGGTACGCGACCCGCGGCTGGTACCCGGTCAGTGGTCGGGCGACCGTGATGGCGGGACTGCTTGAGAACGGGACGTACAAGGATGTGTTCTACAGCGACAACCTGCGCGCGGTCGAGGAGCCTGACTCCAGCGGCAACCTGTTCGTGATTCCCTGGTGGTATCGCACCGAGTTCGTCCAGGCCGCCGGAGGAGAGCTCACTCATACGTTGCTGCGCCTCAACGGTATCATCGCCAGCGCCGATGTCTGGCTGAACGGGCAGCTGGTCGCCGACCGCACGGCCATAGCCGGGGCCTATCCGGTGCACGAGCTCGACGTGACGCGCTGGGTGCACCCGGGTTCCAATATCCTCGCCCTGGGCGTGCATCCGGCCGATCCGAGGAAGAGTCTGTCGATCGGCTGGGTGGACTGGAATCCGACGCCTCCGGATAACAACATGGGCCCGTGGCGCGGCGTCGACATCGTGCGGACGGGCCCGGTGCAGATGCGGTTTCCGCAGGTGCGGTCGACGCTTTCGTCTCCGGAGCCGTCGCAGGCAGCGCTCACCGTGACGGTGGAGGCGCGAAACCTCGATGCCACAGCACACGACGCCACGATCACGGGCGTCGTCGCCGGCGTCTCCCTGCGGCGCACGATTCACCTGGCCGCCGGACAGACGCAGACCGTGTCATTCAACCCGCAGAGCGATCCAGGCCTGCAACTCCGTCATCCGCAGCTGTGGTGGCCGATCGGGATGGGCGCGCATCCGCTGTACCGACTGCAGTTGAGCGCGGCAGTCGCGGGAGCGCTGTCGGACCGGGTCAGCGCGACGTTCGGCGTACGCAGCGTCAGCTCCCGGCTCACGCCGCAGGGATATCGGCAGTTTCTCATCAATGGCCAGCCGGTGCTGCTGCGCGGCGCCGGGTGGGCGCCGGACATGTTCCTGCGCGAGGATCCCAAGCGGATGGAAGCCGAGTTCAGCTACGTCATGAACCTCGGACTCAACACGATTCGCAGCGAGGGCAAGCTGGAGGACGCGCGCTTCTACGACCTGGCGGACGCCGACGGCATCATGGTCCTGCCTGGCTGGGAGTGCTGCGACAAGTGGGAGTCGTGGGCCAAGACGGGGGGCGAGCCCTGGGACGCGGCGGACGAGAAGGTGGCCGCCGCCTCGTTGGCGAGCGAGGCGCGGCTGTTGCGCAATCACCCCGCGGTGATCGGATTTCTGATCGGCAGTGACAATGCCCCGCCGCCCGCACTGGCCAGGATGTACGTCGACACCCTGCGCGCGGCAGACTGGCCGCTGCCGATCATCGCGGCGGCCATCGAGCAGGGCACCGCTGAGACCGGCCCCTCCGGCCTGAAGATGCTCGGGCCCTATGCATGGGTTCCGCCGGCGTACTGGTATGCCGACAAACTGGGCGGCGCATTCGGCTTCGACTCCGAAGTGAGCGCGGGCGCGAGTATTCCCCTGCTCGAGGACCTCACCCGCATGCTCGCGCCGCAGGAGCTGGAGGCACTGTGGAAAGACCCGCAGGCGCGGCAGTTTCACGCCTCGGCCGCGTGGTCGACGTTTGCCCGGCTCACCTCGTTCGACAACGCACTGGCGAAGCGCTACGGCACACCGCGCAGCCTCGCGGACTACGTCGCCAAGTCCCAGCTGGAAAACTACGACAACGTTCGGGCGCAATTCGAGGCGTTCAACGCGCACACCGATGCGTCCAAACCCTCGACCGGCGTCATCTACTGGATGCTGAACAATGCCTGGCCGTCGCTGCACTGGCACCTTTACGACTACTTCCTGAATCCGGCCGGGGCCTACTTCGGTGCCAAGGTGGCCAACGAGCCGGTGCACATCCAGTACGCGTACGACACGCGCGCCGTCCTGGTGGTCAATCACACGCTGGCCGGTGAGCATGGCTTGCAGGCGAGTATCCGCGTGCGAAACTTGGACGGCAGCCTGCCTTACGAGCGGCGCCTGCGGGACCTCGATATCCCCCCCAACGGGATGCGGCAATTGCTGACGCTGCCGGCTCCGGCGGGCCTGTCGCGCACCTACTTCGTCGAGCTCGAACTCGCCGCCGCGGACGGCAAACCGATCAGCCGCAACGTCTACTGGCTGTCCACCCAGCCGGACGAACTCGACTGGGCGCATTCCAACTGGTACCTCACGCCCGTTACGCGCTACGCAGATCTGACTGCCCTGCAGTCCCTGCCCGAGGCGACCAGCGAGGTCCGCGCCACGGTGAGCCGCGAGGCGGGTCAGGAGCTCCTCACCGTCACCCTGTCGGTACCCGCCGCCTCGAAGACTGTGGCGCTGTTCCAGCACGTGTCGGTCCGGCGCTCCGCCGGTGGGGAGCCGCTGCTGCCGATCCTGTGGAGTGACAATGACGTCACGCTGTGGCCGGGGGAATCGCTGACCCTGACTGCGCAGCTTCCCGCAGCGCAAGCGGTGACGCCGGTCGTCGAAGTGAGCGGCTGGAACGTCCCGACCCGCAGTATCGCGATCGCGGCGGAGCGCCGCCCGAGCGCTGCTGCGAATCATTGAGTGCTGCTGCGAATCATTGAGTCCGGCCGGGGCGCTTTCTTTACAATCCCGGTCACCGCTCCACCGAGAGGATCCCATGCCCGCGGCATCCCGCACCGCCCCGTCAGCCCCGAAGTTCCACTTCATCTCCGGGCTGCCGCGTTCGGGCACCACGCTGCTAGCCGCAATCCTCAAGCAGAATCCGCGCTTCCGCGCCGGCATGACCAGCCCCCTGGCCGACATCATGGGGGTGGTGATGGCCGAGTTGAGCAGCAAGAACGACTTCTCGTTCGACGTTTCCGACGAGCAGCGCGTGGCGATGTTGCGCGGCCTGGTCGAGAACTTCTACCAGGCAGACGCCGACGCCCGCGTGGTGTTCGACACCAGCCGGCTGTGGTGCAGTCGGATGCAGCTGCTCGATACGCTGTTCCCGGAGGCGAAGGTCATCGCCTGCGTTCGGCAGCTGTCCTGGGTGCTGGATAGCATGGAGCGGCTGGTGCGCAGACAAGCGGTCGGCGTCAGCAAGGTGTTCCGGTTCGACACCAACACCACCGTGTACTCGCGTATCGAGGCGCTGACCGATCCGCGCGGCATGGTGGGGTTCTCCTTCCAGGCGACCAAGGATGCCTTCTACGGTCAGTACGCCCCGGGGCACCTGCTGCTGCTGACCTACGAGAGTCTGGCCCGCAACCCGGCGGCGGCGCTGCGCGCGCTCTACCAGTTCATCGGCGAACCCTGGTTCGAGCATGACTTCGACCACCTTGCGTATCAGGCGGACGAATTCGACGCGCGGGTCGGCATGCCCGGCCTGCATACGGTGCGGCCGAAGGTGGAGCCGCTCGAGCGTACCCCGATATTGCCGCGCGAGATCTTCGGCCGCTTCGCGAACGAATCGTTCTGGATGGACCCGAAGAACAACATCAGCCAGGTCCCCGTCATCTAGCGGGCGGTGCGGCAGGAGTTTGCTGCAGCATGCGGCAGGTACCGTGAAGGGCGCGGCGCTTACTCCATGAGGTCGTTCGCTTGGCTGGCGGCGCTATGGGTCTGCGGCGCCGCGGCTGCCGCGGGGCAGACCGTGCGCATCGACGCCGCCCCCCAGCACGTGTCCAACCGCGTCCGCCCCAGCGAGGCGCTCGGTGCGGGCGTCGACCGGCTGCCCTATGGGCTGGCAGACAAGGTACTGGGGCCCGAAGTGGTGTCGCGGCTGCTCGAGACCGGCTGGCAGCCCGTCACCTACCGCCAGAACACCGAGCTCAAGATCGAGGCCTGGCACTGGAACCCGCAGGGCACCTGGAGCGGCGCCGGACGTGGCTATTTCGTCGGCGAGGCGCGGCCGGGTCCTGAGCCGCTGATGCACTCGTGGGGTTACCCACTGCCGCGGCGCGGGGTGACACGCGACGACGGCACCGACAACTCAGGCTATTCGCGTCTCACCGACGGCGACCCGGCGAGCTTCTGGAAGAGCAATCCCTACCTCTCGCACGCCTTCACCCACGAGGACGATGCGCGCCATCCGCAGTGGATCATCATCGATCTCGCCACCAGGCAGCCGGTAGATGCGATCCGTATCGACTGGGCTGACCCCTACGCTCAGGACTACCTGGTGCAGTTCTGGACCGGCGAGGACCCCATCAAGCGACCGGCCGCGGGCAGCTGGCAGCTCTTCCCGGCCGGTCGCATCACCCACGGCCAGGGCGGCTCCTCCCTGCTCAGGCTCGCCCAAAGCGCGGTGAGCGTGCAGTTCGTGCGCATCCTCATGACGCGCTCCTCAGACACCTGCGTGGACCAGGACCGGCGCGATCAGCGTAACTGCCTCGGCTACGCGGTGCGCGAGCTCGCGCTGGGGACGGTCAGCGCCGACGGCGCCTTCCACGACCTGGTCCGGCACACACCGGACCAGGATCAGACCGCCACCTACTGCTCCTCGGTCGACCCTTGGCACCAGGCAGCCGACCTGGACGAGCACGCAGGGGAGCAGGTAGGTTTCGACCGCTTCTTCGGCAGCGGGATCACCCGCGGGCTGCCCGCCATGGTGCCGATCGCGCTCCTGTACTCCACCCCCGAGGATGCGGTCGCGGAGCTCAGCTACCTCAAGGCGCGCGGCCACCCCGTCGCCTACGTCGAGATGGGCGAGGAACCGGACGGGCATTACACGACCCCGGAGGACTACGCGGAGCTCTATCTGCAGTTTGCCGCGGCGCTGCACGGTCTGGATCCGACCCTCAAGCTCGGCGGACCGGTCTTCACCGGCCAGAACGAGGACGTGCAGAGCTGGGCGGACGCCGAGGGTGATACCTCCTGGACGCACCGCTTCGTCGAGTATCTCCGCCGCCGCGGCCGACTAGGCGAGCTGGCGTTCTTCTCGTTCGAGCACTACCCCTTCGATCCGGGCAAGATCAGCTGGAGCAGCCTCTACGATGAGGCCCGGCTGGTCACGCACATCATGCAGGTGTGGCGCGAGGACGGGGTGCCGGCTGCGGTGCCCCTCTTCATCACCGAGTCGAACATCACGCCCCAGTACTCGGAGATCTACCTGGATGTGTGGGCGGGGCTATGGCTCGCCGACTACATCGGTGCCTTCCTGGCCGGCGGCGGCGACGCCGTGTACTACTTTCATTACATCCCCGCCCCGCTCGGCTCCGGGGCGCACGGCTCGGCCGGCACCTTCAGTTTTTTCGCCGCCGACGAGCAGCAGCCCGTCGGTCAGCCGCTCGCGCAGTACTTCGCGGCGCGTCTCATCAATTTGCGCTGGCTGCAGCCCGGCGGAGGAGTGCACCAGTTCTTCCACGCCCAGAGCGACATCGAGGACGGGGCCGGGCATGAGCTCGTGACCGCCTACCCGGTACTGCGTCCGGATGGCAGCTGGGCGGTGCTGATCGTCAACAAGGATCAGGACAACGCGCACCGGGTCCGCGTGCGCTTCGAAGGTCGCGGCGGCGCGGCGCAGAGCTACGCCGGCAAGGTCAGCGCCACTGTGTTTGGCAAGGCGCAGTACCAGTGGCACCCGGCGGTGCGCGGCGGAGAGGCACGGCCGGATGGTCCGGAGCTGACGCGGGAGATCATCGCCACGGCCGGCACGACCTACGAGCTGCCCGCGGCCTCGATCACCGTACTCGCGGGCCATCTCGCCCCGCTGCACTGATCGGCCGCTAGGCCCGCACCGCGGCGGCCCGCCACGCGCGCTGCTGCCGACGCCGCCCCTGCACATAGATCGCGAGCCCCCCCGCCAGCAGCAGTGCGGTCATCCCCACGACCTTCGCCACCGATAGAAGCTTGTGCGGATCGTCCGCGCGCGGCACGAGCGAGAGCACGATCGCTCCGCTGGTACTGAGCACCCCCAGGGCGGCGGTCGCAACCACCGTTACCCGCCCGCCGGGCAGGCGCAGCTCCTCGGGGACGCGCGGGGTGCCGGCGAGTTTGATGGCCGAAGCAAACAACACCAGGAAGGGAATCATCTGCGTGATGACCATCAGATTGACCAGCACCTCGTAGGCGCCCTTGACTGTCGTGCCGGCCTGGCCCATCACGGTGAGGACCATCGCGATTGCCGTCTGGGTGATGAGTGCGTTGGCCGGCGAGCCGTAGCGCGGATGGAGCCTGCCGAAGGCCTTAGGCAGCAGGCTGTCGATGCCCGCGACGAAGGGGATGCGGGCCACCGAGCCGAGCCAGGCCCCCGCGCTGCCCAGACAGGTGAGCACGGTGAGCAGCGCCATCAGGGGCACCAGCCAGGCCGCCCCCAGCCGGCCGCCGACGTGGTCCACCGCCTGCATGACGCCGTAGAGGGCGTTCGTCTGCTGATAGGGGATCGAGACCAGCACCGAGAGCGTCCCGGACATGTAGATGAAGAGCACCAGGGGCGCGGCCATGGCGAGTGCGCGCGGCACGGTGCGGCGCGGGTCGCGGATCTCACCCCCCATGAAGCTCGCCGATTCGGGCCCTGCGAAGGCGAAGGCGATGGCCGCCCAGAAGATCAGATCCTCCAGTGTGAGTCCCGGCCTGAGCGAACGTGCCGTGAGCGGCGTGGCCGTGCCGAAGCGCAGCCAGGCGGCGATACCAAGACCAATGAGCAGCGCGGTCGCAGCGCAGCGGGCCCACGCGCCGGCGTTACTGATCCACTTGCTGATGTGCAGGCCGAACACGTTGAGGACCGTCGCGAAAGCGAGGGCGCTGAGTGCGAAGCCGACGAACCAGATCGGGGAGGCATCGAGCGCGTGCTTGCCGCCGCCGCCGATCCACAGCGCGCTGCCGGCCGCGAAGTACAGCAGCCCCGCGAAGTACGGCAGGTTGGCGGTCCAGTAGGTCCAGCCGCTCATGAAGGCGGTGAACGGCCCGAAGGCGCGATCCGCCCAGACGTACATGCCGCCCTGCTCAGGGTGACGCGATGCCATCCACACCGTGCACACCGACAGGGGCATGAACACGGTCACCGCGCCGATCACCCACACGGTGAGCGCGCTCGGCCCGGCCGCGGCAGCGGTCGCGATCCACTGGAGGCTGCTGCAGGCCGTGACGAAGTACAGCGTCACGTCGCCTAGGCCGAGCGAGCGCTTCAGTCCGAGATCCGAATCGAGCATCGACCCCCCGGCTGCCTGCGTCCCGATGATAGCAAGGGCTCAGCAGCGAATGGACTGGGAGCGACATACGCGTGCTCCCAGGACCGACTGGAGGAAATACAAGGCGAGCCGCTGCTCACGCGAGGTCAGCGCCACTACGCAGTCGGTAGGAATGATCAGCTCGTAGTCGCGCACGTAGGCGTCGGTGGCAGTGAAGAGGATGCATTGCGGGGTCGTCGTACCGCACAGGATCAGGCGGCGGGCTCCCAGCGTCTCCAGCACGGTATCCAGCGGGGTATCGAAGAAGCCGGAATGCTTCGGTTTGAGCAGGCAGTAATCGCGCTCCTCGGGTCGCAGCGTGCGCGCGATTGCGGCGCCGCGAGAGGCCGCCGCCTGTTTCACGATCTCCGGAAAGCTCGAGCGCCAGCGTCCGAGGTTGTCGTTGATGTAGATGCACGGGACGCGCTGACGCAGCAGCCGCCGCTTGAGCGCGGCGATCCGGGTCGCCACCGGCCGGGCCCGCTGTTCGGCACGCGCGCCGTGTTGGAACGCGAAGTCCGAGAACATGTCGAGCACCAGCAGCGCGGTCTTCGCCCGGTCGGGGACCGAGCCATGCATGCGGTCTTTCCTGGCCATGGTCTGCCTCCACGTGCATGTTGGCGCGTCCGGCGGCGACCGTGCCGTAGGAGTGACCCCGATATGAGCGCAAGCTTCAGCTCCAATGGGCTCGTAGGCGCTGGCGACGCGCCGCGACGCTCTGCCAGGGCTCCTCTAGGAGGAAATACATTCCCTGGGCCTGGCAACCCGGGGGAGGGATGAGTGCCTAAGACTCTGCGCAAGATCCTGCGGTGAGGTTAGGGGGGCTCGGGGTTCGTGGGCACCGCATCCCCCGACGCGTCAGCGCTTCTTAGTCCTGGGCACACCTCCCGGCCTAAAGGGCGTCTCCTTCGACTTCGTCAAGATCCAGTCCCTGAATCGGGCCGCAGGCGAAAGAGGTGGCAGGCCCGAGGCCACCGTCAGATAGACATTGTCGGCGGCGGGAATCCGCACCCCGAACAGTATTCTGAGCTGTCGCGAGCGCAGGAAGTCCGCCACGTAACTGGTGCGGGCGAGGGCGACACCGTGACCCTGTGCGGCGAGCTCGAGCGATAGCCGCATCGAGTCACATTCCAGCGGCGGGGGGCTCTCCTGGTACTCGACGCCGGCGGCGGCGAACCACTGGCGCCAGCCTTGGGCGAACCCAATCGCCGACAGCAACCGCCGGCTGCGCAAGTCCGCCGGCTGCCGCAGGCGTGGAGGGGCTTTGGCGAGGGCGGGGCTGCAGACCGGAAATATCTCGTCCTGGGTCAATTGGTGAGATTCCATCCCCGCGGCCGGGCCCGGTGCGATACGGATATCGACATCAACTCCCGGATCGAGCAGATCCGCGCCCCAGACGGTCACCACGAGGCGCATCGGGGTCTGAGGGCAGGCATCGGCGAAGGAAGCGAGCCGGTCGAGCAACCAGCGGCTTACGAAGCCGAGCGATACCCGTACCACCAACCGCTCGCGGTGACGCTCGCCAAAAAGCTCACGCACTGCGCCGTCGAGCCGCGCAAACGAATCACGGCAGGCCGGCAGCAGCGCTTCTCCGGCGGAGGTGAGGCGCAGCCCGCGCGCATGGCGAATGAACAGCGTCTCACCCAGCCGGTGCTCCAGGTGACGAACCTGCTGACTCACGGCGGCCGGGGTCACGTGGAGCTCGGCTGCCGCGGCCGTCAGGCTCAGATTACGGGCCGCCACCTCGAACGTGCGCAGCCAGTTCACGGGCGTGCTGTTCGGCTTCATAGGCAGATTATAGAAAAACTATCGGCTCGACCGCTAAAGGCATTGCTTGTCCCGCGGGGGCATTGCTTTACGCTGCGACCCCGTGTGCATCGGAGCACCCGCGTGGACATCGGCGTGAACCCGGCGGCGCGCAGCCGTGCTTTGATGGCCGATCTGGCCGCGCTCGACACGGCACGCGTGATGGTCGGCGTGCAGCAATCCATCGATCACATCGCCATCCGCT
>JAFAPI010000065.1 GCA_019247195.1 Gammaproteobacteria bacterium | reverse complement strand
CGGACTCAAGAACTTAACCCATGCGCGTGACCATCTTCGGCTCCGGCTACGTCGGGCTCGTCACCGGCGCCTGCCTGGCGGATGCCGGTAATCACGTGGTGTGCGTCGACGTCGACGCGGACAAGATCGAGCGGCTGCGCCGCGGCGAGGTGCCGATTCATGAGCCGGGCCTCGATGCGCTGCTGAAGCGCAACGCCGAGGCGGGGCGCATCGAGTTCACCACCGACGCGGCACACGGGGTCGAGCACGGGCTTTTTCAGCTGATCGCCGTCGGCACCCCTCCGGGAGAGGATGGCTCCGCGGACCTGCGCTACGTGCTCGCGGTCGCGCGCACCATCGGCACGCATCTCGGGCGCTACAGCATCGTCATCACCAAGTCCACGGTACCGGTCGGGACGGCGGATAAGGTGCGCGGCGAGCTCGAGCGCACCCTGCAGGAGCGCGGCGTCAAGCTCGAGTACGACGTGGTTTCCAACCCGGAGTTCCTCAAGGAGGGCGCGGCCATCGCCGACTTCATGAAGCCCGACCGCGTGGTGATCGGCACCGACAACCCCCGTACCACCGAACTCATGCGCGCCCTTTACGAGCCCTTCACGCGCAATCACGACCGTCTCATCGTCATGGACATCCGCTCCTCGGAGCTGACCAAGTACGCCGCGAACGCCATGCTGGCCACCAAGATCAGCTTCATGAACGAGCTCGCCAACATCGCCGAGCGCGTCGGCGCGGATATCGAGAAGGTGCGCATCGGCATCGGCTCCGATCCCCGCATCGGCTACAGCTTCATCTACCCCGGCACCGGCTACGGCGGCTCCTGCTTCCCCAAGGACGTGCAGGCTCTGATCCGCTCGGCTCATGAGGCCGGCCATGAGCCGCACATCCTCAACGCGGTGGAGACGGTCAACGCGCGGCAGAAGGAGATCCTGTTCCGCAAGATGCAGCGGCACTTCGCCGGCGCGCTCAGGGGCCGGCGCATCGCCATGTGGGGGCTCGCCTTCAAGCCCAATACCGATGACATGCGCCAGGCACCGGCCGTCGCCCTCATCGAGCGGCTGCTCGCGGCAGGGGCGGCGGTGCAGGCCTACGACCCGGTGGCGGGCGAGGAGGCCCAACGGATCTTCCGCGGCCGGGGTGGCTTTGAGGTGGCACGCAACGCCTACGAGGCGGTCACGGGCGCGGACGCGCTCGCGATCGTGACGGAGTGGCAGGAGTTCCGCAGCCCCGACTTCGAGCGCCTGCGGCAGGTGCTCGCCTCGCCGGTCATCTTCGACGGGCGCAATCTCTACGATCCGAGCATGCTCAGCCGCTTCGGGCTCACCTATTACGGGATCGGCCGCGGCAAGCCCCTGGCCACCGAGTGATGCTGACCCCCGTCATCCTCTCCGGTGGGGCAGGCACCCGGCTCTGGCCGCTTTCGCGCGAGCTCTATCCCAAGCAGCTGCTCGCGCTCACCGGCCCCCGCACGCTGCTGCAGCAGACGCTGCTGCGGCTCGAGGGCCTGCAGGCCGCCCCGCCGATCCTGGTCTGCAACGAGGCGCATCGCTTCCTGGTGGCCGAGCAGCTGCGGCAACTGAAGATCAGCGCGCGGGCCACGGTGCTCGAGCCCTTCGGTCGCAACACCGCCCCCGCCATCGCGCTCGCGGCGCACGCGGCCCTGGCCGGTACCCCCGCCGAGGCCGAGCCGCTGCTGCTCGTCCTGCCCGCCGATCATGTGATCAAGGACGTGCCGGCGTTTCAGCAAGCGATACGGGTGGCGAGCAGCGCCGCGCAGGCCGGTCAGTTCGCCACCTTTGGCATCCTGCCCACGGCCCCCGAGACCGGCTACGGGTACATCGAGCGCGGCGCTCCCGTGGACGGGGCATACCGCATCGCCCGCTTCGTGGAGAAGCCGGACGCCGCCCGTGCGCGTCAGTTCGTGGCCGGCGGTAGCCACTACTGGAACAGCGGCATGTTCCTGTTCCGTGCCCAACGCTATCTCGAGGAGCTCGCGCGGCTCGCGCCGGACATGGCCCGAATCTGCGCGGCCACCTGGGCCAGCGCCAAGGCGGACCTCGACTTCACCCGCATCGACCCGGAGATCTTCGCCGCCTGCCCGGCCGATTCGATCGACTACGCACTGATGGAGAAGACCCAGGCCGCGGTAGTGGTGCCGCTCGCGGCCGGCTGGAGTGATGTGGGCTCCTGGTCCTCGCTGCATGGCGCGAGCGAGGCGGACGCGCGCGGCAACGTCACCCACGGCGATGTGCTGAGTGAAGATACGCAGGGGAGCTATCTCTATGCCGAGAGCCGCCTGGTCGCCGCGGTCGGGCTCAAGGACCACGTGGTGGTGGAGACCAAGGACGCGGTGTTGGTCTCGCCGCGCGACCGCGTGCAGGATGTGAAGAAGCTCGTGCAGCGGCTGAAGGAGCAGGGACGTTACGAGCATTCTCTGCACCGCGAGGTGTTCCGTCCCTGGGGCAGCTACGACAGCCTGGAGAACGGCCCGCGCTTCCAGGTGAAGCGCCTCAAGATCAAGCCGGGCGCCCAGCTCTCGCTGCAGATGCATCACCACCGTGCCGAGCACTGGGTGGTGGTGGCCGGCACCGCCCGCATCACCCGCGGCGGGGAGCAGTTCCTGCTCGAGGAGAACCAGTCCACCTACATTCCGATCGGGGTTAAGCATCGCATCGAGAATCCGGGCATGATTCCGCTCGAAGTGATCGAAGTGCAGTCCGGCTCGTATCTGGGCGAGGACGACATCGTCCGCTTCGAGGACCGCTACGGGCGCGAGGGTACCAACAAGTAGCGCCTGCCCCGCGACCGCCGGAACTGGAGAGCTCATGTCCCGACTCGACTCCTTCAAGGCCTACGATATCCGCGGCCGCATCCCCGACGAGATCAACGAGAGCCTGGCCTACGACGTCGGACGCGCCTTCGCTGGCTTCGTCAAGCCCAAGCGTGTCTGCGTCGGGTACGACATCCGCCTGTCCAGCCCGCAGCTGTCCAGCGCACTCAAGCGCGGGCTGACCGACTGCGGGGTCGATGTGGCGGATATCGGCTTGTGGGGGAGCGAGGGCGTCTATTTCGCCACCTTCGCCGAGCAGCTCGACGGCGGGGCGATGGTCACCGCGAGCCACAACCCTCCCGACTACAACGGCATGAAGTTCGTGCGTGAGCAGGCGCGACCGATCTCGGGCGATACGGGGCTGATGGACATGCGGCGCATGATCGAGTCGGGTCAGCTCCCCGGCAAGGCGGCGCGGCCGGGCAGCGCGAGTGCGCTCGACGTGCGGCCACGCTACCTCGAGCACCTGCTCAGTTACGTGGATCCCCGCCAGCTCAAGCCCCTCAAGGTGGTGACCAATGCGGGCAACGGCGGGGCGGGTCCCATCCTCGATGCGCTCGCGCCCCAATTGCCGTTCCAGTTCACCAAGGTCTACAACGAGCCCGACGGGCACTTCCCGCACGGGGTGCCCAACCCGATGCTGGAGGAGAACCGCGCCGCGACCGCCGAAGTGGTCCGCAGCCGCGGCGCCGACGTGGGGCTCGCCTGGGATGGCGACTACGACCGCTGCTTCTTCTTCGATGAGAGCGGGCAGTTCATCGAAGGTTATTACCTGGTCGGGCTGCTGGCGCAGACCTTTCTCAGGCAGGAGCGCGGCGCGCGGATCGTGCACGACCCGCGTCTCACCTGGAACACCCTCGACATCGTGCGCACCCTCGGCGGCACACCGGTGCAATGCAAGTCCGGCCACGCCTTCATCAAGGCGAAGATGCGCGAGGTGGACGCCGTTTACGGCGGTGAGATGAGCGCGCACCACTATTTCCGGCGTTTCTCCTACTGCGACAGCGGCATGATCCCGTGGCTGCTGGTGCTGGCGGTGATCAGCGCCAGCGGCAAGCCGCTGTCCGCCCTGGTAGGGGAGCGCATGCGGCTCTTTCCGGCGAGCGGGGAGATCAACCGCAAGCTGCAGCAGGATGCCGCGGGCATCCTGGCCCGCGTGCGCGCCCACTATGAGGGCAGCGCCGAGCGCATCGACCTCACCGACGGGCTGTCGATGGAGTTTGCGCAATGGCGGTTCAACCTGCGCGGCTCGAACACCGAGCCGCTGGTGCGCCTCAATGTGGAGTCACGCGCGGACGAGCCGCTGATGCGGGCGAAGACCGAGGAGGTCCTGCGGCTCGTCGACAGCGCCTGAACGAGGGCTAGCCCCGGAGCCGGCGCCGCAGGCTGTCCGCGGCGCGCCCGGCGGCGTGACCGTCCCACAGCTCCGGGCGCCGCCCGCGGGGCCACTGACCGGCGAGTGCCTCCCGCGCGCTCGACAGTAAGGTGGCCGCGCTCACCAGACGGTTGGTGCCCTCGGTGAGGGTGATGGGCCGCTCGGTGTTCTCGCGCAGCGTGCCGCAGGGAATGCCGAGGTAGGTGGTCTCCTCCTGTACCCCTCCCGAGTCGGTGAGCGCGATCGTGCAGTGCATGACGAGGCTCATGAAATCGATGTAGCTCAGCGGCCCGCAGCTGCGGATCGCGGGGGCCGCCGCGATGCGGCTGGCCAGGCCGAACTCAGCAAGGCGCTTGCGGGTGCGCGGGTGGACGGCGAATACCACGGTGAGTTCCTGCGACAGCGCCACCAACGCACCCACCAGCGCCTCGAGCTGGGTGCGGTCGTCGACGTTGGAGGGGCGGTGCAGGGTGACCACGGCATAGGGGCCGTCGAGCTTCAGGCGCGCGCGGGTATCCGCGGCGCTGATGCGTTCGCGCAGCAGCTCGAAGGAGTCGAGCATGATGTTGCCGACGCACTCGATCTTGGCCGCCGGGACGCCCTCGGCGCGCAGATTCGCATCGGCGTCGCGCGAGGGAGTCCACAGCAGGTCCGCCACGGCATCGGTGACCAGGCGGTTGATCTCCTCCGGCATGCGCCGGTCGCCGCTGCGCAACCCCGCCTCGAGGTGCACGACGGGGATCCAGAGCTTGGCCCCCACCAGCGCACAGGCCACCGTGGCGTTCACATCCCCCACGACCACGATGGCAGCGGGGCTGGCGGACCGGCAGACGGCCTCGTAGGCGATCATCGTCCGGCCCGTCTGCTCGGCATGGCTGCCGCTACCCACCTCCAGGTGGTGGGCGGGCTCAGGAAGGCCGAGGTCGCGCAAGAAGGCGTCCGACATGTTCGCGTCGTAGTGCTGGCCGGTGTGCACCAGCTGCGGTCGGCACCAGCCCGCCGCCGCCAGGGCGTGGTGGAGCGGCGCCACCTTCATGAAATTCGGCCGCGCCGCCGCGATCAGGTGCACTACGGGGAGGGTCACGCGTTGCCTTTCCACCCGGGCCGCCCAGAGTGAGAGCCGCGACATGCTGACGAAACCCGGGCGGGTTTACACTGCCCGGCGTCGCAGCTTGTGGGGCGGGCGTAGACTTTATCTTGGCGGGCGCCTGTCTGCATGAGGAGACACTTTTCGCACTGCTAAGCTGCAGGTACCTTCCATCGTTCAATCACCAAAGGGACTACCCATGGCGCTCTGGAAAGACTCAAACACCGGAACCAGCACGGCTTCGCCCGCCCCGGGCGGCAGCCCCGCCCCGGTTCACCCGCGGGAGCCGGAGCGGGCGAATGTCGCCTCGCTCACCCCGGAGGCCGCTCGCCGCCCTGCGCCGGCGCCGCAGCGTATGGATATGAAGGAATCGCACATTGCCTCCGACCTCACCATCGAGGGCAAGATCGTGGGCACCGGTCACGTGCGCATCGCGGGTCGTTTCAAGGGCGACGTGCAGGTCGATGGAAACGTCACGCTGGACAGCGGAGCGCGCCTGGAAGGACACGTCAAGGCCGGCGTGGTCAGCATCGGCGGCGAGCTCATCGGCAACGTGGAGAATGCCAAGCGCGTGGAGCTGCTCGAGACCGGCGTCATCAACGGCGACGTCAAGGCGGGTTCCCTCACGGTCGCCGCCGGCTCACGCATGCGCGGCCAGGTCGAGTTCGGCTATGAGGGTGAGACCCGGGCGGCCAAGGGCGACACGAAGGGCTACGGTAGCGCATGAACGTCGCCACTCGGGGGGTCACCCCGGGCAAGACGCGCACCTGCCCGCACTGCAAGGCGGCGATCCTCGAAACCTTAAGCATCTGCCCGGGGTGCCTGCACCACCTGCGCTTTGACCAGGAGGCGGCCAAGCGCCAGGTGGCGGCCACCTCCGCGCTGCGGGTGGAGGGCATCATCCGCCACCCGCCGCTCGAGGAAGCCTGGGAGTACTTCGTGGTCATCGCGGTGCGCAACGACCGCGGCGAGGAAGTCACCCGTCAGGTGGTGAGCGTCGGGGCGTTGCAGGGCACGGAGAAGCGCACCTTCACGCTCTCGGTGGAGGTCATGCCGCCACAGTCGGCCGCGGCCCCAAAGCCCGCGCCCGCGAACGGGACCAAGCGCTGAGCCGCTAGAAACTCTGCTCGGTCTGGACCAGGAACTGCACGCGGCTGATGTTGCGATCGCCGTTGAAGGGGAAAGCCAGATCCACGTGAATGACGTTGCCGAGCCCTGATCGCGCGTTGCCGAAGCGCAGTCCGAAGCCCGCGTCCTTGAGCATCCCCAGGCTCGGCTGAGCGAGGGGCGGCTGCCCCCAGGTGCGTCCCATGTCGAAGAAGATTGCCCCGCCTACCCGGAACAGCCGGAACGGATACCAGTCGGTGAAGTAACGCTGCTCCACCGTCACCAGGGCGCGCGCCGTCCCGTCCTGATAGCGCAGCGGATACCCCCGCAGACCGTTGTCGCCCCCCAGCAGGATCTGGTTGTCCAGATCGAGAGCGAAGCCCTTGGTCGCGTTAAAAGTGCTAAAGAAGAGCCAGTTCTTGCTCTGCTCGACGTAGTAGCGTACCGAGGCGTCGAGCACGCCGTTGCGCAGCGCGGCGCCCTCCAGGCGCCCGGAAAAATCCGAGTAGAGCAAGAGCGTCGAGGTCCCTCCATCCTTGAAGCCCTTGGCGGCGCTGCTCTTGATGAGCACCGCGCTGCGCGTCGAGCCCACCCCGGCGTGCGCGTAGCCGAGCTGCAGGCTCGCGGTGCCCCCGAGCTCGAAGTCCTCGGTGCGGCCGATCTGGTCGTGGTTCCAGAGCTTCAGATAGTCATCCTGCACCAGGTCGTACTCGACAAACGGATAGAGGAAGCGTCGGTTCTGCGGGATGAGATTCGTGGTGCCGCTGTGGTTGCTGACCGGATCGAAGATGTGCTCGTCGAAGGCCATGCCGGCGGTCCAGCGTCGCGCCCAGCCGTCCTGCAGGCCGCGTGACCAGCCGTAGAACGCCTGCAGCAGCTCGTGGCGGTCGCGGAACTGATCCACCAGCCGGCCGCGGTCGTAGATCGGATCGATGCGAGTGTCATCGACCGCCGCGCCGGAGGCCGCCCAGCGGGTATCGAGCGCGTAAAACGGGCGCGTCACCAGCACCTCGCGCAGCGCACCGTCCGAGAGGTTCGAGTAGTTCACATCGACCAGCGTGTGGCCGCCGAAGGCGGTGCGGTCGGAGACTTCTATCGTCGAGCCGGACCGGTCCACGTTTTTCTCGTGCGAGAGCTTCAGCCCGATGCCGGTGCCGAGCAGGTTCTCTTCCTCGATCTTTGCCCCGGTCGAGTTGGTGCCGCCGCTGCGACCGAAGTTGAAGCCGGGGTTGAGGGTCCAGACATCGCGCGTCGTCACCCTGAGATCGACCTTGTTGTCGTGCACCCGCACGATGGTGATCCACGCGTCGTAGAAGTAGGTCGCGGCGCGCAGCAGTCGGGCCGACTCCTCGATGAGGCGGCGGTCGAAGGGGTCCCCGGGCCGGATCAGCAGCTGCTCGCGGACCACCCGCGCCCGGGTCTTGATGTGCACGTGATTGGCGAGGCGGAAGAGCCGCGTGTCGTCCTTTGGATCGTTGAGATCGAAGATGTTCTGGTTATCGATGAACACCTGGCCGATCACCGCATGCTGGGCCTCGAGCTCCTCGTCACTCGGGATGTCGGTTATGTCCCCAGGGGGGCCGTAGGTGGGGCGCACGCTGACGATCGGCACCGAGCCGGCGGTGCCGGGGAGGCTGACGGGGGTCACCGGCCCTGCCGCCTCACCCCCCGCCGGAGCCTCCGTGCCGAGCGCCAGGCACGGCGCGCCGAGCAGCAGGGCAAGGAGGATCAGGAAACGGGAACGGACGGCCAAACGGTCTCCCATGGGCCGCATGAACCCTGAGCACTAGCTCGGCTGTCCAGGCATCGGGCTATTCTGCGCGTCATGAGGCGCCGGACCGATAGAGCACCCGGCAGTTCTGCACCCGCGCGGACGGAGCGTGACTGGACGCAACAACTGGGGT
>JAFAPI010000231.1 GCA_019247195.1 Gammaproteobacteria bacterium | reverse complement strand
GCGGGGCGCCGAGGTCGTGCATCTCGGCCACAACCGCAGCGTCGCGGATATCGTGCGTGCGGCGATCCAGGAAGATGCGGACGCGATCGCCGTTAGCTCATACCAAGGCGGACACAACGAGTACTTCACCTACATGGTGGACATGCTCCGCGAGCAGGGCTACGAACACATCCGCGTGGTGGTCGGCGGCGGGGGAACGATTGCGCCGCACGAGATCGAGGCGCTAGAGCGTCACGGCGTGGAGAAGATCTACACCCCGGAAGATGGACGCCGCCTCGGCCTCGCCGGCATGATCGACGATGTTTTCAGGCGGCTAGCGGCCGTGCGCAAACCGCCCTATGAGTTCCGGCCGCTCAACGCGCGTGATCAGGGGCTGATCGCGCGCACCATTTCGGTGCTCGAGGGCGCGAATGGGGGCGAGGCACAGGCCGAGCAGATCCGACGCGCGCTGGCACGCAGTCGCCAGCGGGTCCCGGTCATAGGCATCACCGGTACCGGCGGCGCGGGCAAGTCGAGTCTCACGGACGAGCTGCTCGCGCGGCTGGTACGTCAGTTCCCTGCGCTGCAGATCGCGGTGGTCGCCATGGACCCGACACGCCGCCGCACCGGTGGCGCACTGCTGGGCGACCGGATCCGGATGAACAGCCTGGCCGCCGAGAACATCTTCATGCGTTCGCTGGCGACGCGGCGGGCGCACTTGGCCACCGCCGCGGTGCTCAAGGAAGTCGTCGCCCTGTATCAGGCGAGCGGCTTCGACCTGGTACTGGTCGAAACCGCGGGCATTGGGCAATCCGACAGCGAGATCGTCGATCTGGTCGACCTGTCGGTCTATGTGATGACCGGCGAGTACGGAGCGGCGAGTCAGCTGGAAAAGATCGACATGCTGGACTACGCCGATTTCATCGCGCTTAACAAGAGTGAGAAACGCGGTGCGGAGGACAGTCTGCGCGACGTGCGTAAGCAGTGGCGCCGTAACCACCCCCAGCAGGCGCAGCTGCCGGATGCAGAGTTACCCGTCTTTCCGACGATAGCGAGCCGTTTCAACGATCCGGGCGTGAACCAGCTATTCACCGCCTTGTGCGCGGCGCTGGCAGCACGCCATATCGGCGCGGGCGACTGGCAGCTGCCCGGTTCTCAGCCCCCGGCCCGCGCACCCGGCGCCGCCCTCATCCCGCCCGCCCGCATCCGCTACCTCGCCGAGATCGCCCAGGCAGGGCGTGAGCTGCGCGCCGAAGCCGAGGCGCAATGCGCGGCCGCGCGGCGGGCCTATGCGCTGTATCAGGCACTACGGACGCTGCACGATGGTGCGCTGCCAGGTCCGCTCGACAGTTATCCGCCCGCGCTGCTGGCCGACGGCACCGCAGATGCCTCACGCCGCGAGTTGCGCATCGCTTACAACCAGGCACTCGAGGAGATGGGAGCCGCGGCCTGCGCCGAGCTGCGGGCGTGGCCCGAGCGGGCCCAGGCCGCGAGCGCGGCCACCTACCGCTACCGCGTGCGGGGCCGCGAAGTGAGCGGCGAAAATTACGCCGAAAGTCTCGCCCGCATGCCGATCCCCAAACTGGCATTGCCGCGCGTGGAGGACTGGGGGGAGCTGCTGCATTTCATCCTCACCGAGAACCTCCCCGGCGCCTATCCCTACACGGGCGGGGTTTACCCGTACCGGCGCACGGAGGAAGATCCGACCCGCATGTTCGCCGGCGAGGGAGCGCCCGAGCGCACCAATCGCCGCTTTCATTATCTGGCGCACGGCCACGGGCCGCGCCTCTCCACCGCCTTCGATTCCACCACGCTCTACGGCGAAGACCCGGACACGCGACCGGATATCTATGGTCGCACCGGTAACTCCGGGGTCTCGATTGCGACGCTCGATGACATGAAGAAGCTCTACTCAGGCTTCGACCTGTGCGATCCGGCAACCTCGGTGTCCATGACCATCAATGGGCCGGCACCGATGCTGCTCGCCATGTTCATGAATACCGCTATCGACCAGCAGGTCGAGCGTTACCTGCGTTCGCAGGGCCGCTGGGCCCAGGCCGAGCAACGCATCGCCACGCTGCACGCCGCGGCGGCAGCGCGCGGCTGCGCCGCACCCACATATCGCGGCGGGCTGCCGCCGCACCACGACGGGTCTGGGCTGGCGCTTCTGGGATTAAGTGGCGAGCAGCTGCTCGAGGCGGAGGAATATCAGCGCATCCGCGCCGCGGCGCTCCAGGCTGTGCGCGGCACCGTGCAGGCGGACATCCTCAAGGAAGACCAGGCGCAGA
This sequence comes from Gammaproteobacteria bacterium, assembly GCA_019247195.1. Classification (GTDB taxonomy): domain Bacteria; phylum Pseudomonadota; class Gammaproteobacteria; order Steroidobacterales; family Steroidobacteraceae; genus 13-2-20CM-66-19. The sequence continues at coordinate 40,977 of JAFAPI010000231.1, read as the reverse complement.
ACACCTGCATCTTCTCCACCGAGTTCGCGCTGCGCATGATGGGAGACGTGCAGCAGTATTTCATTGCGCACCAGGTGCGTAATTTCTACTCGGTCTCAATCTCCGGCTACCACATCGCCGAGGCCGGCGCGAATCCGATCTCGCAGCTCGCTTTCACCCTCGCTAACGGCTTCACCATCGTCGAGTATTACCTGGCCCGCGGCATGAAGATCGATGATTTCGCGCCGAACCTTTCGTTTTTCTTCTCCAATGGTATGGACGCAGAGTACGCGGTGATCGGCCGTGTGGCGCGACGCATCTGGGCGCGGGCGATGCGTGAACGCTACGGCGCGGCGGCACGCAGTCAAATGCTGAAGTACCACGTGCAGACCTCCGGTCGCAGTCTGCATGCGCGCGAGATAGCCTTTAACGACATCCGCACCACCCTGCAGGCGCTCTATGCGCTTTTTGATAACTGCAACAGTCTGCATACCAACGCTTACGACGAGGCGCTCACGACACCTACCGAGGAGAGCGTCCGCCGCGCAGTGGCGATCCAGCTGATCATCAATCGCGAGCTGGGTCTCAACAAGATCCAGAACCCCTGGCAGGGCTCGTTCGCGATTGACTACCTGACCGACCTGGTCGAGGAAGCCGTCTACAAGGAGTTCGAGGCCCTGGCCGAGCGGGGCGGGGTACTGGGTGCGATGGAGACCATGTACCAGCGCAGCAAGATCCAGGAAGAATCGCTCTACTACGAGACCAAGAAGCACGACGGCTCGCTGCCGATCGTGGGCGTGAACACTTTCCTGTCCGGAGCCGATGGCGCCGAGGAGCACAAGGGTGCTGAGCTGATCCGTTCTACCGAGGAGGAGAAGCAGGGGCAGGTGAGCGCTGTGCGCGCTTTCCAGGCGCGCAATGCCGGCGCATCAGGTTCTGCGCTCGAGCGCCTGCAGGCTGTCGCGGCTGCGGGTGGCAACGTGTTTGCCGAGCTCATGGAGAGTGTGAAGGTCTGCTCGCTGGGGCAGATTTCGCACGCGCTGTATCAGGTGGGCGGCCAGTATCGTCGCAACATGTGAGATCCGGCTCGCCGAGTGCAGCCAGGATCGCCGCCCGCGCCGCATCGCGCAGCGTGGTGACGCCGTGCGGCTCAGACTCCAGCGGGGGCGCAAGCGCGGGCAGGATGCGCAGCGTCAGCCGGCCCGGGCGGGGCAGGGCTCCGCTGGGCGCCAGGGCACGACGGGTGCCGGTGAGTACGGCGGGCACGATAGGACAGCCGACGCGCACTGCCGTGACGAAGGCGCCGAGGTGGAACTTCAGCAGTCCCGGCAGCGGTGTGAACGTGCCTTCCGGGAAGAACATCACGGACTGCCCCTGCGTGGCGTCGCGCAGCACCCGCCGGGCGTCCGCAGCGCGACGCTGGCGATCGGAGCGCTCCACGAACTGCGAACCGAGGCGCCTGAGCGCCGCGCCGGCCAGCGGGACCTCGGCCATCTCGCGTTTGATGACGAAAGTGAAGTCTGGCGGCAGCGCCGCGGTGAGCACGATACCGTCTAGGTAGCTCGCGTGGTTGCATACCACCACGCACTGTCCGGGCGGTAGGGGTGCCCCGCAGATCTTGAGCGGCATGCCAGCGCCGCTCAGGAACAGCCGCGCCAGCGCGCGGGCGGCGCTCCTACGCTGCGTGACCCGGGGCAGCGCCAGCAGCAGCAGCAGCGCGCTCAGGCCGACGGCGAGGAACACCATGCTGACCCACAGGGTATAGGCGAGGCGTGCCGGGGCGAGCAGCACTCCCAGCAGTCGGGACTTCAGCATGGAGCGCGGACCATGACGGGCGTGGTGTGAACTGGTTCTCTTTATGTTAATGCCGTGCGACGGATGTGAAGGTGATCACGTCGATGCGGCCACTCCGCTCACCATACTGCGGTCACCACATTACCGGGAAGTCGAGACACGCACAGCGCCGCCGCGCGCGTGCGCTGAGTAGCTTCCAGCGAGACTAGGGCTTTGTCGAATACCGCGATCGCGATGTCCCCTGGCGCCGATGCCGACCCCGCAGTGTCGCGTTTTCTCGACGCGGTGTGGATGGAACGCGGCCTATCGCCCAATACCCTGGCCGCGTATCGCGCCGATCTGACCGCGCTCGCCCGCTGGCTCGCCGAGCGCAACGTGCCGATCATGCGCACTTCCCGCGCCGATCTGCAGGATTTCATCGCTTGGCGCGTCCGCGCCGGTGCGCGCCCACGCTCCACCGCCCGGCAGTTGTCGAGCTTCCGCCGCTTCTTCCGCTATCTGATGCGCGAGAACGCCATCCGCGAAGATCCCACCGCCCAGATCGCCATGCCGAAGATCGGCCGCTCGCTGCCGCGCTCGCTCACCGAGGAAGAGGTCGAGGCACTGCTGTCCGCACCCGTGGTCAGTGATCCGCTCGGCAACCGCGACCGCACCATGCTCGAGGTGCTGTACGCCACCGGTTTGCGCGTCTCGGAGCTGGTGAACCTGCGCCAGAGTCAGATCAACCTCAATCAGGGCGTCATCCGCATCCTCGGCAAGGGCGACCGTGAGCGGCTCATCCCGCTCGGCGAGGAAGCGATGCGCGCGCTGAAGGAATTCATGCGTGGCCCGCGCGGGGAGATCCTGCTCGAGCGTCAGACCGACTACCTGTTCCCGACCCGGCGCGGCGACCGCATGACGCGCCAGGCGTTCTGGCACATCATCAAGCGCTATGCCCGCAAGGCGAGCATCGCCAAGGAACTCTCCCCGCACACCCTGCGTCACGCCTTCGCCACGCATCTGCTCAATCACGGCGCGGACCTGCGCGTCGTGCAGATGTTGCTCGGACACAGCGACCTGTCGACCACGCAGATCTACACGCACGTAGCGCGCGAACGCCTCAAAGAGCTGCACGCGCAGCATCACCCGCGCGGCTGAGCCAGGCCGACGCCTGCCTGGCGCGCTCTGCTAAACTGACGATCCGCAGCGCGTGACCCACGCGGCAGCGCCATCCAGCGTAAGGGAACGGACGCACCATGGCAGGCAGATGGCTCAGGAACACTCTGGCGTGCGCAGCGCTTGGCACGCTTGCCTGCGCAGCCGCACAGGAGTCCACCTCCCCCGACCCGCGGGCTGAGGTCGCCCGGCACATACCCGGCGCCAGGGCTGACCAGCTGCGCGCAAGCCCCATCCCCGGAGTGTACGAGTACACCCGCGGCGCCGAGATCGCCTACGTCACCGCCGATGGCAAGTATGCGTTGTCGGGGGACCTGTTCGAGCTCAACAGCAATCGCAATGTGACAGAGGAGCACCGGCGCGAGCTGCGGGCCAAGATGATCGCCGCCGTGCCCGAGGACGAGATGCTCATCTTCAGTCCGCGTGAGCCCAAGTACACGGTAACGGTGTTCACCGACGTCGAGTGCGCCTTCTGCCGCAAGCTCCATAGCCAGATCGGCGAGTACAACCGCCTCGGGGTGCGGGTCCGCTACCTGCTGTACCCGCGTACCGGCCCCAACAGTCCCGCCTGGACCAAGGCGGAGCAGGTGTGGTGCTCGGCTGATCGGAACGATGCGCTCACGCGCGCCAAACAGGGGCAGGAGCTCAAGACCAAGCCCTGCGCTGACAACCCGGTGGCGCGCAGCTATGCCCTCGGCAAGGATTTTGCGATCGACGGCACGCCGGCCATCGTGCTGCCCAACGGCGATCTGTTGCCGGGATATGTGCCGCCGGATGTCCTGGTGGCGCAGCTGAAGGAGGCGCACGCCCCCTGAATCAGCGCTCGAGGAGCTTCAGCTTCTCAGGCTTGCCTTCCCATTCCTTGGCATCCGCCGGCGCTTCTTTCTTTTCCGTAATCACCGGCCATTGCTTGGCCAGCTGCGCGTTGAGTTCCTTGAACTGTTCCTGACCCGCCGGCAGCTCCTCCTCCGAGAAGATCGCCTCAACCGGGCACTCCGGCTCGCAGAGCGTGCAGTCGATGCACTCCTCCGGGTCGATGGCCAGAAAGTTCGGTCCTTCGTGGAAGCAGTCGACCGGACACACCTCGACGCAGTCCATGTACTTGCACTTGATGCAATTTTCGGTAACCACGAACGTCATGCAGATTCCTCGCAATGCGCGCGCCCGCGCGCCCGCCCCGATCCGGCGGGGCGGCATTGTGCCATGGGGCCGGCGCGCGGTGCTGGCTCAGGCCGGAGCGGGCGGGTGCGAGCGGTCGAGGGTGGCGAAGTAGTGGTTTTCCCGGCCCGCGTTACGATCATCGAGATAGTGGCGGAGGGTGAAGTCGGTGCTGCGGAACGCCAGGTCGGCCCAGGGGATCTCCGCCGCGGCGAGCAAAGCCACTTCGAGGCTCTCCGGTCCTGGTGCGTAGCGGGCCTGGGGTAAGCGCGCACGGAAAAAGACGTGGACCTGCTCAGCGTGCAGCACATGCACCACGCTCAGCAGCGAGCCGATGACGACCTCCGCCAGGGCCTCCTCGTGGCACTCGCGCGCGGCGGCCTGCTGCAGCGTTTCGCGATTTTCCATGAATCCGGCCGGCACGGTCCAGTAACCGCGGCGCGGTTCGATGGCGCGCCGGCACAGGAGGATCTTTTCCTCGTGCTCCGGCACGCAACCCACCACCAGGCGCGGGTTCTGATAGTGGATGCGACCGCAGGCAGCGCACACATAGCGCGGCAGGTGATCGCCCGCTGGGACACGCAGCTCGACCTTAGCCCCGCAGTGGCTGCAGAAGTTCATCGCCGCGAGGATACGGAACGGTGCCGGCGGTGTCGACGCGGCGTCGATGCCCTCAACGCATCAGAAGAGGCCGAACACGGCAACGCCGGTGGTCGTGCCGACGAACACCTTACCGTCCGCGACCACCGGCGTGATGAACTTGTTGCCGGGGCCGAAGTTGTCGCGGCCGTTAAGGTTGGGATCATCGCTGTGATAAAGCACCTTCGTCATATCGTTGGCGTCGAAGGCATATAGCGCAGCCGGGTTAGTGTTCATGTGTGCCCACACGATGCCATTGCTCGTGCCGTTGGCCGAGACTGAGGGGGCCGAGCCGGGATAAGGGAAGTCGGCCGCGCTCACCGTCGTGGGAGTGGAGGAGAGTCGCGCATTGCTCACGCTGAAGGATGCGAGCTCGAGGCCCGCACCGCAGTAGTAGACATGGCCGTTGAAGTAAGCGGGTGTGCCCCACACACCCCCCGACACCACGTTGCCTAGCTGACCACCGACCTCCTGCCAGATGTTGTTGCCGTTCGGGTCGAACTTGCCCATGTTGCCGCGCTCAACCACGTAGATGTTGCCGTCCTTGCCGGCGCCCACCGCGAGCTGCCGCACCGTCCCGTTGGCATCGGTGAGATCGGGCAGCAGCATCACCCCCCCAGAACCGAGGTCCACGTCGTTGTTCGAAAGCACGACGGTGTTATAGAGCGCGAAGTAATCCGCCACGCGCAACCCGCTGCTGGTGTCGAGACGCACGAACGCATTGGCGTAGTCGCCCATGTTGGGGAAGCCATTAGCGTCCAGGGTGGTGTCGAAGACCCCGTTGGCACTTAGCAGATAGATGCTGCCGCTGCTGTCGGCCGCCAGACCCCCGCCGGACATCCAGATCGAGGGCCCGGCGCCGCCGCTGTTCGGTGCGATGTTGACCACGGCGGTCTGGCCCAGGTCCGCGGCGCTGAAACCCATGATCCAGCCGGTGTAAAACTTGTTGTCGCAGTGGGAGGTCCAGGCGGTATAGATCGTGTGGTTGAGCAGCAGCAGGCCGGCCCGCTCCTCGTACTGCATTGGATCGAAGGTGATGGAGCCCCCGGCGGAGGGGTAGCTGGCGCTGATGTCGGTGGCGGGACGCAGGTCTGCGCCGCTGGTAAGGCTGAGGGCATGCAGCCGCTGGTGCCAGGTCGAGCTGCCGCCCGATTTTGTCATCGCCACCACGTAAAGGGCGCCCGCGGCACGATCGATCACCGGGGTGGCCGTGATGCCGATGACCGGCACGGTCTCATCACAGGAGGCCGAGAGATCGACCACGGTCTCGCCGCTGGGCACCAGCGACACGTGCCATAACTGTGCGCCGCTGTCCGCGTCGAAGGCGTACACCGAATCATTCTCAGTCGCAACGTAGACCACGTTGCGAACCGCGCCGCCGACTGAAAACCCGGAGAGGTACAGCGGCTGCGCGTCGACTTTCCCATCGGTGGTGAGGAAGCGCAGCTTGCCGAAGGTGGCCGCGGTGACATTCACCGGGGTCAGTAGCGATTCGTTTGTGTTGGCGCCAGTGCGCGCGACGTCGTACTTGTAGGTGACGATATCGGTACCCGCGCTGGCGCCGGTCACGGTGAGAACCGCGCTGCGACTCGTGGCGCTGCCGATGCTGTTGCTGACCACCACGGAGTACAGGGCCCCGTTATCGGCATTGGTCGTGGCCGCCGTGCTGTAGCTGCTGCCGGTCGCGCCGGCAATCGCCGTGCCATTACGCGCCCATTGGTAGGTCAGCGTCCCCACGCCGCTCGCCGTTACGTTGAAGGTGGCCGCAGTACCGACGACGACGGTTTGATCCTGCGGCTGCGCGGTGATGCTCGGGCCTCCGGGATTGACCGTGAGCGTGGCGGCAGTGCTCTGGACTGACCCCGAAGCGTTGCTGACCGTAACGGCGAAGCTCGCGCCGTTGTCGGAGCTGCTGGTCGCCAAGCTGTAGCTTGGGCCGTTCGCCCCACTGATTGCCGCGCCGTTGCGGAGCCACTGGTAACTCAGCGGAGCGGCGCCGGCCGCCATAACCGTGAACGTCGCGGTCGCGCCGGCGGCTACAGTCTGATTGCTGGGCTGGGAGGTAATGGTCGGCGCGCCCGTTGGGTCGCTGCCGACATGGCTGCAGGCCACAACGCCCAGCACCCACAGCACCACCGTCCCTAACAGGCCTGCGCGCTCACGCATCATCCCTAACATCCCTTCACCGGAGTTTCATCCAAAGTCGCATGGTGGTTGAGCTCGTCGCAAGTCGTCTGCCCAGGGCGACAGAGCCACTGTGTTTATGTGAACTCGCGGTGCGCCCGCGCGCACCCCAAGGGTCACGGTTGTACTGAGAAGCTTACGGGCTGCTGTGGGGCGCAGTCAGTCGGTGAACACCCTACGTAAGCGACGCGTCCACCCGGCCAGCCGTACGCGCGCGCGGTTATGCAACGGCTGGCGCTGATCCGCGTTGACCGCCGCAGAAATCCGCAGCGCGTTGGTGCCCGAGGTCGGAGTCGAACCGACACGCTTTTAAGGGCGGCGGATTTTCGTACCACTTCGACTTGCGCCGCCCCGGCCCCGCCGGGTTCGTGGTCTGGAGCACGCCTTCACCGTGGCCGTTCGGCTTTAGGTGCCCGCCGTCTGCTCTCTACACCTTCCTGCACCGAGGTGCAGGCTTGGCTCGGTGTCAGCTCGCGGTGATCCTAACGCGGGCCTTCGCCGAGTTTGACGGGCTTCACCCCGCGGATTTCCCCACGGGGGCTCAAAATTCTGAGTCCGCTGCGTCTACCAATTCCGCCACTCGGGCTGCGAGGGGCTGGGACGCGCGGCAGTATAGGACCTCGCGCCCGCCACCGGTACCTGCGACCTTTTGGCGGGCCGGCGCATCTAAGGGAAGTGGGTCTCACCGACATCAGTGTTCCCGCGGAGCTGCTGGCCCGAGCCTTGAGAGGAGAACCCTCGGCCCGGCAGAGCCTGTACGCCGCTCTGGCTCCCGCTGCGGCAGCGTTTATCCGGCGACTCATCGGGCAGCGCGAACTGGCCGAGGACCTCTTCCAGGATACGATGATGCTTTTCTACGAGCGGTTGAGCCAATTCCGTGGCGAAGCACCGCTGGGCGCGTGGCTGCGCCAGATCGCGTTGACGCGCTGCCTTATGCACCTGCGCTCTCCGTGGCAGCGGGCCCGACTGAGTCTCGAGCCCGTTGACAGCAGCATCGAAGCCGAGGTGATGGCGCTGGTGAGCCCCGGTTACCGGCCAGAGCAGCTGGATCTGGAGCGCGCACTGGCGCGGCTGGGGCCGACGGCCCGGGCGATCGTCTGGATGTACGAGGTGGAAGGTTACTCGCACCAGGAGATCGCGGCGGCCTTCGGCCGCTCCGAGAGCTTCTCTAAGTCGCAGCTGGCCCGCGCGCACGCCCGGCTGCGCGCATGGCTTGAGCCGACGGAGTCACATACCTCATGCACGATGATCTAGAGAGGCAGCGCGCGCTGCGGCGACTGTTGCGCGATCTGCCCGCCGCCGCTGCGCCGCCCTACAGCTACTCAGAGTTCGAGCGCCGCGCGCGCGGCCGGGCCGAGGGCCGGAGGAGGGTTATCGGGTTCGGGCGCGGGCTGGCGGCGGCGGCGGTGGCGGTCCTGGCCGCGACGCCGGTCCTGTACCGTGTAGTCAGCACCGGCACGCGCCCCGCCGAGGCACCCTGGCACAACGCAGCGCACCAGCTACCGCAGCGGATCCCCACGGCGGCGGCGGGATGGAGCGCGCAGCCGCCGGCGGGCGAACCCGTACTGGTGCACGTCGGCACACATGCCGCGGTGGAACGTCTGCAGGACCGGATTGCCCGCGTCGATGACCTGCTGAGCGCCGAGCGCACCGAAGGTGCCGATCCGGCGCAGCTGGTGGCCCTGCAGCGCGAGCGCTCACGGCTGGCCGGCACCCTGGCCCAGGTGCGCTTCGCCGAGGCACTCGCCTACCGATTGCCCTGATTGACTGAAGGAGTTTGCAGGTGAAGAAGCTTACGAACGTATCCGCCGCCTTGCTCGCTATGGTCGGTTGCGCGGCGGGCGTGACCCTGGCCCAGTCGTCCCCGCCGCCTGCGCCGGTACCGCCGGCGGCGCCGGCCGCACCGCGTGCGCCCGCGCAGCCCGATCTGGACGCACAGCTGCAGGCCGCGCAGAAGAAGCTCGAGGCCGCCGCCACCGAGGTGGCGCGACTCTCGACGCAGCTGAGCGGCGCGGTGCTGGAGCGGGTCATGCCCTTCGTGGACCCAGGCCATCCCATTATCGGTGTAGAGCTCGAGCCGGCGGAGGCACAGCATGGCGCGCGCGTGCGGACGGTCAGCCCGGGCGGACCCGCCGAGGAGGCGGGCATTCGTGCCGGGGACGTCATAGTCGCGGTGAACGGGGTCGAGTTGCAGGGCCCGGATCCCGCACGCCAGGTGGTCAACATTCTCCGCGAGATCAAACCTGACAGCCAGGTCAAGGTACGTATCCTGCGCGCCGGACGCACGCAGGAACTCACCGTGACCGCCCGCAGCGGCCTCGATCTGCTCGCCAAGGTGCGCGGTTTACCGGAGCTGCAGGACTTCGAGTTCTGGGACATGAACGGAGCGCTGCCGCGCGGGGCGTTGCGGGATCTGGAACTGGTCACGCTCACGCCCCGCCTCGGCAGCTACTTCGGCAGCGACAAGGGTGTGCTCGTCGTGCACGCCGCGGCGGATGACGCGCTCAAACTGCAGGATGGCGATGTGATCCTGGCGATCGACGGACGACAGCCGACGAGTGGTTCGCACGCGACCCGCATCCTCAGCTCTTACCAGCCCGGCGAGACCTTCACGCTACACGTGCTGCGCCAGCATAAGACCCTAGACCTGCAGGCCACGCTGCCGGCCCGCGGCGGGCATCGCGCCGGCCACGATGCACTCCTCGGCCCCAAGGGCTCGGCCGCGCGCGGGGAGGCGGAGCTCGATGAGAGCACCTGAGCCGTGACATTGCGCGCGTGTACCATGCGCGCGTGCGGCGTCAGGATTTCGCCTACGAACTGCCCCCCGACCTGATCGCGCAGGAGCCGGCGCCAGAGCGTTCCGCGGGGCGGTTGCTGGTCCTCGACCCGGTGGCCGCGGCGCTGCATGACAGCTGGATGCGCGAACTGCCGGCCTTTATGCACGGCGGCGATCTCCTCGTCTTTAACGACACGCGGGTGCTGCCTGCGCGGTTGCGCGCCCGCAAGGCCTCCGGCGGTCGCATCGAGATCCTGCTCGAGCGGGCGCTGCCCGGACAGGACGCACTCGTCCAGCTCGGAACGGGCAAGCCCGTGAAGCCAGGGTTGCAGATCGTGACGCCGGGCGGCGCTGTGACCGTGCTCGCCCGCGAGGATGATCTGTGGCGGGTACGGCTGCCTGCGCCGGCCGAGGAATTCTTTACCCGATACGGCGAGGTGCCGTTGCCACCCTATATCCGGCGTCCCCCGGCTTCGAGCGACCACGAGCGCTACCAAAGCCTCTTTGCGCGCGTGCCGGGCGCGGTCGCCGCCCCTACCGCCAGTCTGCATTTTGATGCGGCACTCACGGGCGCGCTCGCCGCGCGCGGCGTACAGCGCACCTGCATCACGCTGCACGTGGGCGCCGGAACTTTCCAGCCCATGCGCGCCGAGGTGCTGGCCCAGCACCGCCTGCACGCGGAACGTGCCGCGGTATCGGAGGCCGCCTGCAGCGCCATCGCGAGTACGCGCGCAGGCGGCGGGAGAGTCTGCGCCGTCGGGACGACGGTCGTGCGCGCCCTGGAGTCAGCCGCGCTCGGGGCGCTGGCCGCGCCGGGGGTGCCGCGCCCCTGGCGGGGAGACACCCGCCTGTTCATCACGCCGGGGTTTCGCTTTCAGGTGGTCGACATGCTGCTCACCAACTTCCATCTACCGGAGTCGACTTTGCTCATGCTGGTGAGCGCTTTTGCGGGCCGTGAGGCGGTGCTTGGCGCCTACGCGCACGCCGTGCGCGAGCGCTATCGCTTCTTCAGCTACGGTGATGCCATGCTGCTCACGCGCCGCCTTAGCCCTTGAACCCGCGCTTTCGCATCGAAGCCGTGGACGGCGCTGCGCGCGTGGGGCGCCTGTCGACCGCGCACGGCGAGTTCGAGACCCCCGCCTTCATGCCGGTCGGCACCTATGGGACGGTGAAGGCGATGACTCCGGAGGAGCTGCGCGCGCTCGGCGCCGAGATCATTCTCGGCAATACCTTCCATCTGCTGCTGCGCCCGGGGCCCCGGGTCATCGCGGCGCACGGCGGCCTGCACGGCTTTATGCACTGGCAAGGCCCGATCCTCACCGACTCGGGTGGCTTCCAGGTATTCAGCCTCAAGAGCCTGCGGCGGATCGGCGAGCAGGGGGTACAGTTTCGCTCCCCGGTCGACGGCCGCGCCATCGAGCTCACCCCGGAGGAGGCGATGGATACCCAGCTCGCCCTGCGTTCGGACATCGCCATGGCCCTCGATGACTGCACGGCTCATCCGGCCACGGAGAGTGAGGCGCGCGCATCGATGGAGCGATCCATGCGCTGGGCGCAGCGCAGCCACCGCCACTACTATCGCGGCTCATCGTCACCACCCGGAGGCCTCTTTGGCATCGTGCAGGGCGGTATGCATGCCTCGCTGCGCAGCGCATCGCTCGAAGCACTGCTGCGCCTTGACTGGCCAGGCCTTGCGATCGGCGGGCTGGCGGTGGGCGAGACAGAGGCCGAGCGCACGAACATTCTCGAGGGCCTGGTGCCCCTGATGCCGCCGGCGCTGCCGCGTTACCTCATGGGGGTGGGGAGGCCGGAGGATATCGTCGTGGCAGTGCAGCGCGGCGTAGATCTGTTCGACTGCGTAATGCCGACACGCCACGCCCGCAATGGCCACCTGTTCACGGCCCGGGGTGTGATTAACATCCGCAACAGCAGCCACCAAGAGGACCTGGGGCCGATCGATCCCACCTGCAGCTGTTATACGTGCCGTCATTACAGCCGTGCCTACTTGCGCCATCTCGATCGCTGCCATGAGATCCTCGGTTCGCGCTTGAACACCATTCACAACCTGCATTTCTACCTGCAGCTGATGGTCGCGCTGCGCGCCGCGATCCGCTCGGGCGGCCTAGCGGCTTGGGCGGGCCGCTTCCTTGCCGGCCGGTCCACGGGTGACGCTGTGGCATAATGCCGCCCTTTTCGCCTGCCGGACGCCACATATGAACGGTCTGATATCCGCCGCCTGGGCGCAGGCTGCCCCGAACGCCTCGGGCCCGCTCTCACCGCTCTCGCCGCTACTCATGGTGGTGGTGTTCGTCGCTATCTTCTACTTCCTGCTGTTCCGCCCCCAGCAGAAGCGTGCCCGTGAGCATCAGAGCCTGGTCTCGCGGTTGAGCGCCGGCGATGAGGTGGTGACCAACGGCGGGCTCCTCGGGCGGGTAACGGAGGTGGGCGATACCTTCGTGACCCTCGAGGTCGCCGAGGGGGTGCGCGTCAAGGTGCAAAAGGTGCAGATCCAGCAACTCGTGCCTAAGGGCACGCTGAAGAGCGCCTGAGATGCTGGAATACGCGCGCTGGAAATACCTGCTCGTCGCAGCAGTCTTGCTGCTGGCGCTGTTATTCGCGCTGCCCAATTTTTTCGGTGAGGATCCCGCCCTGCAGGTCGCGCGCAAGGACAAGACCTCGATGAGCAGCAGCGCGGCGCACGAAATCGAGGACTTCCTGCGCCAGCGCAACATTCACTTCGCCAGGAGTTACACCGACGCCGGCCGGCTCATGGTGCGTTTCGGCAATGTGGCCGACCAGCTCGCTGCGCGCGACGCTGTCAACGACAAGTATCAGACCACGTACATTACCGCGCTGTCGTTTGCGCCGCGTACCCCGGAGTTGTTGCGGGTGCTGGGTATGCGCCCCATGCCCCTCGGACTGGACCTGCGCGGTGGGTTGTACCTGCTCTACCAGGTGGACGTGAATTCCGCGGTCGCGCAGGCACTCGAGGGCTACGCGCAGGACGCCCGGCGCGCCCTGGCCACAGCCAATATCACGCCCAAGGACGTCACCCCGCTCGGTGCCGAGAGTGCGGTGCGGGTAGTGCTGCCGGCCGGGACTGACGTCACCGCCGCCCGTGCCGCGCTCAACCAGCCGTTCCAGGGACTCGCCATCAGCAGCCAAGCCGGTCCCGCCGGCACGGTGATCACCGGCACGATGACGCCCGCGCAGGTGCGCGAGCGGCAGGACTACGCCATCCAGCAGAACATCACCACCTTGCGCAACCGCGTCAACGAGCTCGGTGTCTCCGAGCCCATCGTGCAGCGCCAGGGTGTCGATCGCATCAACGTGCAGCTGCCGGGAGTGCAGAACTCTGCCGAGGTGAAGGACATCCTGGGGCGCGTGGCGACACTCGAGTTCCGTCTTGAGGACATGCAGAACAACGCCATGGAGGCGGCGGCGCTCGGACGGGCACCCCTCGGCTCCAAGCTCTACACACACACCCGCTTCGGCCGGCCCGTGCTGCTCAAGCGCGAGGTGATCGCCACCGGCGATCAGCTCACCAACGCGACCACCGGTCAGTCGCAGGAAGGGCCGGCCGTCAACATCCGGCTCGATGCGCGGGCCGGCGAGAACATGCTGAAGACCACGCGGCAGAACCTCAACAAGCGCATGGCGGTGGTGTTGATCGAGAAGCGTCGGGAGACCAGCGAGGTGAATGGCCGTAAGGTCAGCCGCGACGTCACCGATGAGACCGTCATCAACGATGCCACGATTCGGGGCGTGTTCAGCAACCAGTTTGAAATCACCGGCTTGGGTGCAGGAGAGGCCCGGGACCTCGCGCTGCTGTTGCGCTCCGGCTCGCTCGCCACCGTCATCTATCCGATCGAGGAACGCGCGGTGGGACCGAGCCTCGGTCGCGAAAACATTCAGAAGGGGGTCACCGCGCTCATCGTCGGCATGACGGGCGTCTTCCTGTTCATGGCGATCTATTACAAGATCTTCGGGCTGGTGGCGGACGCCGTGTTGCTCGCCAACGTCATCCTGCTGACGGCGTTGCTGTCGATGATGCGCGCCTCGCTGTCCCTGCCAGGCATCGCGGGCATCATCCTCACCGTGGGCATGGCCGTCGATGCCAACGTGCTGATCTACGAGCGCATTCGCGAAGAGCTGCGCAAAGGTGTCTCGCCGCAGGCCGCGATCCGTGCGGGATTTGAGAAGGCGCTGTCGGCGATTACGGACTCAAATATCACCACCCTCATCGCCGGCGTGGTGCTGTGGGTGCTGGGCACGGGGCCGATCAAGGGTTTCGCGGTGGTACTTATCCTTGGGATTGCTACCTCCATGTTCACTGCGCTGATGGGCAGCCGTGCGGTGCTCACCCTCATGTACGGCGGCCGACGCAAGATCGCGCGGCTCTCCATCTGAAAACGCCGCGCCAGGACTGACCGTGGAATTCTTTAGCCACCAAACCAACTACCCGTTCATGGCCACCCGCAAGGTGTGGTACACGCTGTCGGCGCTGCTGATTGTCGTGTCGCTGGTGTCGTTTTTCACCCGCGGCCTCAATCTCGCCATTGACTTCACGGGCGGGGTGAGCGCAGAGGTGAGCTTCCCCCAGGCGACGGACGTGGACACCGTAAGGGGGGCGCTCGTCGCGGCGGGGTTCCGCGACCCCCAGGTGCAGAATTTCGGTTCTTCGCGCGACATCGCCATCCGCCTGCCCCCCTCCAACCAGACCGCGAGCGAGGTGCGTCAGCGCCTCGATGACGCGCTGAAGAAGGTGAACCCGGCGGTGCAGGTGGTGCAGCTCGACGTGGTCGGTCCCCAGGTCGGCAATGAGCTCAAGGTGAGCGCGGCGTGGGCGCTGGTCTTTACCCTGGCGGGCATATTTCTCTATATCGCCTTTCGCTTCCACACCTGGCGGCTCTCGCTCGGCGCCATCCTCGCCGTGATGCACGATCCGATCCTGGTGCTGGGTTTCTTCTCGGTGACACAGATGTCGTTCGACCTGGCGGTGGTCGCGGCGATCCTCGCCGTGATCGGCTACTCGCTGAACGACACCGTGGTGGTGTTCGATCGCATCCGCGAGCGGTTCGAGGGCAACCGCCGCTCACCGCCGGACGTGGTGCTCGATCAGTCCATCAATCAGACACTGTCTCGCACTATCATGACCAAGGTGGTGACGTCGATCGTGGTGGTGGCGCTGCTTTTTCTGGGGGGACCGGTACTGAAGGGTTTCTCCGCCGCTCTGCTGATCGGCATCATCGCCGGAACCTATTCCTCGATCTACATCTCGAGTGCCATCGCCCTCGACTGCGGCCTCACCGCGGAGCATGTCTTTCCCAGCGTCAAGAAGGCGGCTCTCGATCACCTGCCCTGAGCTGAGGCGCTGTGCTGACCGACCCGCACGCCTGGCTGGCTTTTCTGACGCTGGCGCTGCTCGAGATCGTCCTCGGCCTCGATAACCTTGTCTTCCTGTCCCTGGTTGCGGGTCGGGTTCCGGCGGAACAGCAGAACCGAGCGCGTCTGTTCGGCCTGGGGCTGGCCTTGGTCACCCGCATCGCACTGCTGTTCTCGGTGGTATGGCTGACGCATTTGGTGCGGCCCCTGTTCAGGATAGCGGGACAGGTCGTCTCGCCACGCGACCTCATCCTCCTCGCCGGGGGGCTGTTCCTGCTTGGCAAGAGCGTGCTCGAGATGCACCGCACGCTCGAAGGCGCCGCGCTCTTGCCGCCAACGGGGCCACCAGCGCGCCTCGGCACCGCGATCATTCAGATCGGGTTGCTGGATATCGTCTTCTCACTCGATTCGGTCTTCACCGCAGTGGGGCTGGTGCCGCAGGTCACGATCATGGTCGCCGCGATCGTGGTCGCCATCATCGTGATGATGCTCGTGTCCCGTTCACTCGCGGCATTCATTGCCCGCCACCCGACCATCAAGATGCTGGCGCTGGCCTTCCTAGTACTGATCGGATTTGCGCTGGTAGCGGAGAGCCTGCACTTCGAAATCCCGAAGGGTTACCTGTACTTCGCCATGGCCTTTGCGCTGGGGATCGAGCTGCTCAACATGCGGGTGCGGCGCCGGCGGGCAGACCCTGGGGAGCCGCAGCGTCGCTAGCTGCGCTCCTGGCTCGCCACGCCTTCGCGGTCTGGTTCATGCAAGCGGCTGTGCCGATAGCCATAGAACACATACACGAGCACGCCGATTGCGGTCCAGATCAGCAGCCGCCACCAGGTGGGAGCTCCGAGCGAGGCCATCATCGAGAAACACACGCCCGCGCCTGCAATACAGGTGAACCACGGGGAGGGCGTACGAAAAGGGCGTGGGAGCTCGGGGCGGGTCTTGCGCAGCACCAGCACTCCGATGCACACGGTGACGAACGCGGACAGGGTGCCGATTGAAACGACCTTGGCGAGCAGGTTGACCGGCAACAGTCCGCCGATGACCAGGGCTATGGTACCGGTGACCAGCGTACCCACCGTCGGGGTCTTGAAGCGCGGATGCACGCGGCCGAAGAGCGGCGGCAGCAGCCCGTCCCGCGCCATCGCAAAGAAAATGCGCGCCTGGGCCAACGTCATGACTAACATGACGGAGGTCATGCCGGCGATCGCGCCGAGTTTGACCACCCACCCGAGCTTATGCAGGGGTGGATAGCGATCGATTGCCAGCGCCACCGGGGCGGCGACGTTGAGGTCCTTGTAATTCACCATGCCGGTCAGGACCGCGGCCACGATGACGTAGAGGATCGTGCAGATGACGAGGCTGGTCAGCATGCCGATCGGCATGTCCCGTTGCGGATTCTTGCATTCCTGCGCCGCAGTCGAAATCGCATCGAAGCCAATGTAGGCGAAGAAGATGACGCCGGCCGCCGCGAGGATGCCGCTCTTGCCGAACGAGCCCCAATGTCCGGTATTGGGAGGGATGTAAGGATGCCAGTTGCCGGTATCGACGTAGCTGAGGCCGAAGACAATGAACAGCAGAATCACCGTAACTTTTATGGTGACGATGAACACGTTGAAGTTGGCAGACTGCTTGATCCCGATGTAGCAGATAAAGGTGAGAAAGGCGATGACCAACATCGCCGGCACATTGACCAGCGCACCGGTGCGCACGATATGCATCGTCTCGCCAACCGCATCAAATGGAGCGTTGGACAGGGCCGGTGCTATGTGCACGTGCAGTGGATCCGCAAAGAAGCTCACGACGTACGCCGACCAGCCCACCGAGACCGTGGCCACGGCGAACAGGTACTCGAGCACGAGGTTCCAGCCGATGAACCAGGCGATACCCTCGCCGAGCGTGGCGTAGGAATAGGAGTAGGCGCTCCCCGACACCGGGATCATCGAGGCGAATTCCGCGTAGCACAGTCCCGCCAGGGCGCAGCCTATGCCGGCCAGGATGAACGACAGTGTTAGCGCGGGACCGGCCTCGTTGGCAGCCGCGGTGCCGGTGAGCACGAAAATCCCCGTGCCGATGACACCGCCGATCCCGAGCAGCGTGAGATGCGTCGCATTTAGCGCTCGGCGCAGCTGATTCCCGGAGGATTCCTGCGCATGCAACTCATCGATTGACTTGGTGGCCAGCAGTTGTCGCAGCATGGAGCCCCCGTATTTTGCGCAGGGACTCTACACAAGCATCCTAGGGAAAGCGAGGACGCGGTTGCCCGTTGCGGCGTGTTACGCGTCGCGCAGCTCCTGCGGCACGTACGGCGCGAGCAACTCCAGCAGTGCGGCGTACACCTTGGGCGTGCCAGCCACTATGTGCCCGCCCTGTCGGTACTCCGCACCGCTGAGTGTGCCGACGCGTCCGCCGGCTTCCTGGATTAGCAGTGTGCCGGCGGCCGTGTCCCAGGGCGAAAGCCCGATCTCCCAGAAAGCATCGACGCGCCCGGCGGCAACGTAGGCGAGATCCAGTGCCGCCGCTCCAGGCCGACGCACACCTGCCGCCTGCTCGGTGACCGCACGCAACATGCCGAGATAGGCGTCGAGGTGGCGGGTATTAGCGCGATAAGGAAAGCCGGTCGCGAGCAGGGCCCCCTCCAGGGCGCGTGCCTTGCTGACGCGGATGCGGCGGTTGTCGAGTTGCGCACCCGCGCCGCGCGAACCGGTAAAGAGCTCCTGACGCATCGGATCGTAGATCACCGCGTGTTCGAGCCGGCCGCGGATCTGGCAGGCGATGGAAACCGCAAATACCGGGAAGCCGTGCAGGAAATTGGTGGTACCGTCGAGAGGGTCAATAATCCACAGCGTGTCGTGCTCGCCGCTGCGGCCGCTTTCCTCGGCCAGAATTGCGTGCTGCGGGTAGTGGCGGCGGATCGTGCCGATGATCTCCTGCTCCGCGGCGCGGTCTATCTCGGTGACAAAATCGTTGCGGCCCTTGGAGGTGATCGTCAGTGACTCCAGCCGGTTCAGACTGCGGACGATGACTTCGCCGGCGCGGCGCGCGGCGCGCACGGCAATGTTGAGAAGCGGCTGCACGGTAACTAAGCTCACAGAAGGGTGGGGCGTCGCGGCCTGAGCCGCGCACGCCGGACAGCCGCTAGCGTAACAGATGAATTCTCCCGCCATCCGCATCGTGCTCGTCGCTCCCTCGCACCCGGGCAACATCGGCGCTGTGGCGCGCGCTATGAAGAACATGGACCTCGCCGAGCTGGTGCTCGTGCAGCCTCGTGCCTTTCCGCACCCGGAGGCCTCGGCGCGTGCTTCGGGGGCAGACGACGTGCTCACCGCCGCGCGTACGGTGGGGAGCGTCGCCGCAGCGCTCGAGGGTTGCGGACTCGTCGCGGCCACGACCGCCCGCGAACGCGACCAGTACTTTCGCGTGCTGGATGTGCGCACGGCCGCGCCGCGCATCGTCGCTGCGGCTCAGACAGCCCCGGTCGCGATCCTGTTCGGGGCCGAGCGCACCGGCCTGACTAACCAGGATCTCGAGCAGGCACACCTGCTGATCCGCATTCCGGCAAGCGCGCGTTATCCTTCCTTAAACCTCGGCATGGCGGTGCTGCTCGTCGGCTACGAGCTTTTTCGCGCGGGCGGGGGACTGGTCGCGCCCGCGACGGCGCCGCCCGCCGCCGCGCTCGCGTCGCCTGAGGAGCTGGAGCGCCTGTACGCGCACCTGGCCCAGGTGCTGGAGGAGGTTGACTTCCGCGACCGGACCCAGAGCGGCACGCACCTGATGGCGCGTCTGCGACGGCTTCTGCAGCGTGCCGAACTCGACCAGAACGAGGCCAACATCCTGCGCGGGATCCTGACCGCGGTGCAGGGGCGTCGGCGCAGCGCGGGGGAAAGGTCTTGAGTTCGGCGCCACCCCTGTATCTTGACTATGCGGCGACGACTCCGGTCGATCCGGCGGTGGCAGGCGCGATGGCGGAGTGCCTGGGCCGTGACGGCGACTTCGGCAATCCAGCTTCGCAGCACGCCTACGGCGCGCGGGCCTCGCAGCGCGCAGCGCGTGCGCGGGCACAGGTGGCGGCGCTCGTCGGTGCCGCGCCCGAGCAGATCATTTTCACCTCCGGCGCGACCGAGTCCGACAACCTGGCCCTGTTGGGGGCGGCGCGCGCCAGTGCCGGTCCGCGGCACCTGGTCACCTTGCGCACCGAGCACAAGGCCGTGCTTGATCCGTGCCGGCACCTCGAGCGGCAGGGCTGCAGCGTGACTTACCTCACGCCTGCGCGCAGCGGTGTACTCGAGCCGGCCGTGCTCGCCGCCGCGCTGCGCGCGGACACGCTGCTCGTGTCCGTGATGTACGCCAACAACGAGACCGGGGTGCTGCAGGACATCGCTGCGCTAGGATCGCTCTGTCGCGCGCGCGGCATTCTTTTTCACACCGATTGCGCGCAGGCGTTGGGTAAGGTGCCCCTCAACCTGGCTTCCCTGCCCGTCGACCTCGCCTCCTTCACCGCGCACAAACTGTATGGTCCCAAGGGAATCGGTGCGCTGTACGTGGGCGAGGGAGTGCGCGGCAGGGCATTGCAGCCCGTGCTGTTCGGCGGGGGCCAGGAGCGCGGCCTGCGCCCGGGCACCCTGCCCACGCACCAGCTGGTGGGTTTCGGCGCGGCGTGTGAGCTCGCCGGGCATTTGCTGCAGGAGGAGGGCCCCCGCCTCACGCTGCTGCGTGAGCGACTGTGGCATGCACTGGCCACGCTCGGCGGCGTGCACCTGAACGGCGCAGGGGCTCCGCGTGTCCCCGGTATCCTGAGCGTCTCCTTCGAGGGGGTCGAGGGGGAGAGCCTGCTGGCAGCGGTGCAGGACAGGCTGGCAGTCTCGACGGGGGCCGCGTGTAATTCCGCAGTGCGCGATGCCTCCCACGTCCTGCATGCGATGGGCCGCAGCGCCCGTCTGGCCGAGAGCACGCTGCGCTTCAGCCTGGGGCGGTTCAGCAGCGAATCGGAAGTAGACCTTGCGGCTGCAACGGTCGTGCGCGAGGTGCGGCGCCTACGCTCGATGGCGCCGGGCCAGGAGCCGCCGCCGGCGCCGGGCGTCACGCTCGTGAGCGGGGAGGCGGGCGGTCCCGAGCAGGGCACGTGGATACGCTTTCATCTGATCGTGCGCGGTGACACTGTGAAGGAGGCACGTTTTAAAGCCTTGGCGTGCCCCCATACTGTGGATACGGCGGCGTGGCTCTGCGCTCAGCTCGCGGGCCGGCGAAGCGCTGATCTGATCCCGGGCACGCCAGCAGAGTGGGCGGCAGCGCGCGCCGTGCCGGTCGAAAAGCTGGGCCGCCTGCTTATCGTGGAGGACGCGTTGCGTGACTGCCTCACACGCTGGCACTGAGGCGCTACAATATGGACATCGATGGCCATCTCGCTGACGGAATCGGCCGCGCATCGGGTTAAGAGCTTCCTCGCGGCCCGCGGTCACGGTATCGGATTGCGCCTGGGAATCCGCAAGACGGGCTGCTCAGGCTTCGCCTACGTGATTAACTATGCCGACCGCGCCGAACCCGGGGACGCGGTCTTCGAGGACCGCGGCGTCCAGGTGTTCGTCGACACGGAGAGCCTGAAAGTCCTGGATGGCACGGTCGTGGACTTCGTCAAACAGGGTCTGAACGAGGCCTTCCGCTTCCGCAATCCGAACGTCAAGGGCGAGTGCGGCTGCGGCGAGAGCTTCTCGGTCTGAGCCGGCTTATGCCGGGGAAAATTCCTTAGCAAACGCGGACTTCCGCCGGTCTTTAAATTGCCGGCGTACCCGCCCCACGGTAGACTGCGCCGCTTGTTCTCGCCCCCCGGGTACGCCCGGCCGGGTCGGCTCCTTATTTCAGCCCAGAAAGGTCCTGCGAAATGGCGCTCGAGCGCACCTTGTCCATCGTCAAACCCGACGGCGTGGCCGCAAATCTGATCGGCGAGGTCTATCGTCGCTTCGAGAAAGCCGGCCTGTCGATCATTGCCGCGCGCATGCAACAGCTGTCGCTTCGTGAGGCTGAGGGCTTCTATGCCGTGCACCGTGAACGCCCATTTTTCCAGGATTTGGTGCGCTACATGAGCTCAGGACCTCTCATGGTGCAGGTACTCGAAGGCGAGAACGCCATCGCCAAGAACCGCGACCTCATGGGGGCTACCGATCCCAAGAAGGCCGCCCCGGGAACCATCCGCGCGGATCTCGCCCGCAGCATCGAGCAGAATGTCGTGCACGGCTCAGATGCCGCGGACACCGCCACGCGCGAGATCGCTTTCTTCTTCAGTGCAACGGAGCTGCATTCGCGCGCCCGCTGAGCGCGCCCGCTGCCCCATGGATCCCGCGGACCGCACCAACCTGCTCGGTTTGCCGCGTCCCGCACTCGAGGAGTTCGTGGCGGCGCTCGGCGGCAAGCCCTTCCACGCGCGCCAGCTCATGCAGTGGGTTTACAAGCGTGGTGCAGATTCCTTCGATGCCATGACTGACCTGGCCAAACCGCTGCGGCAGCGCCTCGCCGAGCAAGCGGAAATCCGCGCGCCCGCCATCGGCGCGGTGCAGCAGTCCGCGGACGGCACGGTGAAATGGCAGCTCAAGGCGGATGCGAAGCAAGCCTTCGAGATGGTGTTCATCCCTGAGCCCGAGCGCGGCACGCTGTGCATCTCCTCGCAGGTGGGGTGCGCACTCGACTGCTCCTTCTGCGCGACCGCCCAGCAAGGCTTCAATCGCAACCTGAGCACTGCGGAGATCGTGGGTCAGGTGTGGTTGGCGGTGCGCGAGCTCGGACTACTCTCTTCCGCCGATGATTCGGCCGCGCAAGCGGCGGAACGCCGCGTCACCAATGTCGTGCTGATGGGGATGGGTGAACCGCTCGCCAACCTGCGCAACGTCGTGCCTGCCCTGCACATCCTCCTCGATGACTTCGGCTTCGATCTGTCGCGCCGCCGCGTGACGCTCTCGACCTCGGGACTCGTGCCGCAGATCTACCGCCTGGCGCAGGAGACTAATGTCGCATTAGCCGTCTCGCTGCATGCCCCCGACGATGCGCTGCGCAACCAGCTGGTGCCAATCAACCGCAAGCACCCGATCGCGGAACTGCTGCAGGCCTGCTGGCATTATCTCGATGAGCAGAACGGCCGCAGCGTCACTTTCGAATACGTGATGCTCGAGGGCGTGAACGACGCACCGGCCCAGGCGCGGGCCCTCGCCCGGCTGCTGCGCGGACACCCGGCCAAGGTCAACCTCATTCCGTTCAACCCTTTCACGGGTACGCGCTATCGGCGCTCAGCGCCTGTGGTGATCCAGCGCTTCCGTGACGAGCTGCTGCAGCGGGGAGTGCTGGCTACGGTGCGGCGCACGCGCGGCGAGGATATCGACGCGGCCTGCGGTCAGTTGGCCGGGCGCGTCATCGACCGTACCACCGTGCGGCTGGGGAGCAAGGTCATCGGCATTGCAGTGCAACCATGAGCAAAATTCATCCCGAACTTCGCCTGCTGCGCCCACTCGCCGTCGGCATCATGCTGCTGCTGAGTGGCTGCGGCGGCACGCCGACCCGCGGCAACAAGCCGCATGACGCCGCGGCGGCGAACACGCAGCTGGGCAGCGCCTATCTCAACCAGGGTGAGCTCGCGCTGGCGAAGGAGAAGCTCGATAAGGCAGTGGCGCAGGACCCGAACAACCCGGAGGTGCACAGCGTTCGCGCATTGCTCTTCGAGCGGATGGGGACTCCGGACAAGGCGGATGCCGAGTTTCGCGCCGCGCTGCGGCTTGCGCCGCACGATCCCAATGTGATCAACAACTACGCGGTCTACCTGTGCCAGCATGGTCGCACCGATGAGGGAGTGAAGCGTTTCGAAGAGGCGGCACGCAACGCCCTGTACCGCACACCCGAGGCCGCCTACACCAACGCCGGTGTCTGCCTGCGTGCTGCCAAGCGCGACGCCGACGCGCGCCTGCACTTCGCCCAGGCACTGCAGCTACGCCCCACCTATGGGGAGGCGGTCTACCAGCTTGCGGACATGGACTTCCAGCAGCGCGACCTGCAGGCAGCACGGACGCGCATCGATGCCTTCCTCAACGGCTATTCCGAAACGCCTGACCTGCTGCTGCTCGGTGTGCGGGTGGCGCGGGCGCAGAACGATCGTATCGGGGCACAGCGCTACGCGCGGAAACTGCAACTCAACTTCCCGGGCACCGAGCAGACCCGCGCGCTGGCGACCCTGGACTCGAACCCGGGTTGAGCGCGTGGCGGGCGAGACCGGCGGCGTCGGTATCGGGACCCGGCTGCGCGCCGCGCGGGAAAAGCGCGGCCTGACGGTGCTACAGGCTGCGGAGAGGCTGCACGTGGACGCCCGCGTGCTCGAGTGTCTCGAGGCGGAGAACTTTGGCGCGCTCGGGGCCGACGTCTACGTGCGGGGGCATCTGCGCCGCTACGCCGAGCTCGTGGGCGAGGCCCGCGAGCAGCTGCAGGAGCTGTATGCAAGCGCCGCGCCGGCGTCGGCGCGCCAGCCAGACCTCACGCGCATTCCACGCGGAGGCCGCGGGGCGGAGGCCTCCCCCTTCATGCTGCCGGCCGTGCTCGCAGTATCGGGCCTGGCGCTGGCGGGTGCGCTGTGGTGGCTGCTGGCGCAGCCGCGCACCAGGCCGCGGTTTGTCGCCCAACCGGTGCCGACGACTGCCACTCCCGAAACGCCCCCGCGCGCACTCCCAGCCACGGCAGCCGCCAACCGCCAGGCATCCGCCGTGGTCCAGCTGGCGCTGCGTTTCTCGCAAGCCAGTTGGGCACAGGTGAGCGACTCTGGCGGCCAGGTGCTGCTGGACGGTCTCGTGGCGGCGGGCAGCGTGCGTACAGTAAGGGGTGTGCCGCCGCTCAGAGTGGTACTGGGTAACGCGACGGGCGTGACCCTCGAGATCGATGGGCGCGCGCTGACACTCGCCGGCATGGTACGTCGTCGCGGCGATGCACACGTGATGGTGAGCGCCGCCGGCCAGGTCTCCCCCGCCGCAGCGGCGCCGGGGGCCTGAGCGTGGGCGAACCGATCCAGCCGGTGCGGGGCATGAACGATGTGCTGCCCGAGCACATCGCGGCGTGGCAGCACTTCGAGTCGTGTACGCGTGAAGTGCTCGGAGCGTACGGATACGAGGAGATCCGCGTCCCGCTGCTGGAGCGCACAGAACTCTTCAAGCGCGCCATCGGCGAGCACACCGACGTCGTCGGCAAGGAGATGTACACGTTCATCGACCGTGGTGGCGACAGCCTCACGCTGCGCCCCGAGGCGACGGCCGGCATCGTGCGCGCCCTCATTTCCAATAGCATGTTGCGGGGTCAGCGCCACAAACTGTGGTGCCTGGGCCCGATGTTTCGCCACGAGGCGCCACAGGCCGGGCGCTACCGGCAGTTCTGGCAGGTCGACGTCGAGGCGGTTGGCTGTCCCGGTCCCGACGTGGATGCCGAACTCATCGCCCTCAGCGCACGGCTGTGGCGCAACCTCGGACTGCAGGGACTGCGACTCGAGATCAACTCACTCGGTACGCCGGAGAGCCGTCGCGCGTACCGCGCGCGGCTAACGGACTATCTGCGGGCCCACTCCACGCAGCTCGACGCGGACAGCGAGCGTCGGCTGGAGGGCAACCCGCTGCGCATCCTCGACAGCAAGAACCCGGCGATGCAGGAGCTCATCGCCGGCGCGCCCCTGCTGACTGAGCACCTGGATGCTGAGTCACGGAAGCACTTCGAGGAGCTGTGCGCGCTGCTGCACGCGGTCGGGGTCGAATTCAGCATCAACCCACGTCTGGTGCGCGGCCTGGACTACTACAACCGCACGGTGTTCGAGTGGATCACGGCCGCCACGTCGGCCCAGAATGCCGTATGCTCCGGTGGCCGCTACGACGGACTGATCCCCCAGCTGGGCGGGGACGCGACGCCGGCCGTAGGTTTTGCCATGGGGGTCGAGCGCCTGGTCACGCTGCTGGTGCGCGCCGGCCGCGCGCCAGCCCCCGTGCGCCCACACCTTTATGTAGTGGTGAACGGGGCGGCGGTGACCGAGCGGGCGCTGCAGATCACTGAGCACCTGCGAGATCAACGCCCGGGCCTGCGCATCGAACTGAATCTCGGTGGCGGCAACTTCAAGGCACAGTTCCGCCGCGCCGATAAGAGCGGGGCGCCGCTCGCCTTGATCGTCGCTGGGGACGAGCTGGCGCGCGGGATGATCGGAATGAAACCTTTGCGGCAGACCTCCGGTCAGAGCGAGTGTCCGCTGGACGAGTTACCCACGGCCGTCGATCAGGCGCTGCGCGCCCTCGGCGCCTTGGAGGATTGAGGGGGAACGCGTGGAAGAGTACCTGTCCGAAAAAGAACAATGGGAATGGCTCAAGGCGCAGGTGCGCGAGAACGCTCTTGCCGTGCTGGGCGCCGTCGTGGTGGTGGTCGCCGGACTCGCCGGCTGGCGCTGGTGGCAACAACACCAGGACGCCGCCCGTCTCGCCGCCGGGGGGAAATACATCGGCATGGTGCAATCCCTCGAGCGCGGAGACCGCTCGCAGGCCCTGGTGCTGCTCGGCGAGCTGGAGCGGGACGCGCCCGGGTCGCCCTACACCGATCAGGCCAAACTCCTCGCGGCGCGTGTCTACGTCGATGGCAACGAGCTCGACAAGGCCGCGCGAGAGCTTGCCGCGGTGGCGATGAACTCCAAGGACCACGAGCTCGGACTCATCGCGCGCCTGCGTCTGGCGCGCGTGCAGATCGCGCAGCGCCAACCGGACGCCGCGCTTAGCACGCTGAAGGAGTCCGCGCCCGCGAGCTTCGCGGCACGCTTCCATGAAGTGCGCGGCGACGCCTATTTCGCCAAGGGCGACCGGGCCGCGGCATTGCGCGAGTACCGAGAGGCGAAGAGCGCACCCGAGGCTGGTGCGGCGCCGTTGCTCGACCTGAAGATTGCCGACCTCGCCGCGGACAGCGCCCCGCCGACGGCGGCGGGCAAGTGAACCGCATGCACCGGGCCCTGACCCTCGCCGCGCTCGCCGCCGTGTGCCTGAGCGCGGCCTGTTCCAAGGACAAGGCCATCGATCAGCCTGCGAAGCTGACTCCCTTCAACGCCACTCTCAACGTCCGGCATCTGTGGAGTGCCTCGGTGGACGACAAGAAGGCCGTGGCACTGCGCCTCGGTCTCGGGGTCGCGAGCGACGGCCAGCGTATCTACGCCGCTGGCCACAAGGGCGAGATCGCCGCGTTCGACGCACGCACTGGCCGCTTGCAGTGGCGCGGCCACCTCAAAGCACCGCTCGCCGGCGGCACCGCCGTCGCGGGCGAGCTCTTGACCGTCGGCGCGAGCGACGGACAGTTTTTCGCCCTCGACTCAGGCTCCGGTCAGGTCCGCTGGCACGTGCGCCTGAACGGGGAAATCCTCGCGCCCGCGGCCATTTCGGCCCGGCTGATCGTGGTGCGCACCGTCGACGGACGCCTGCACGCACTGTCGCCGGCCGACGGACACGAGCTATGGCTGCAGGAGCAGCAGGTGCCGCGCCTGTCGCTGCGGGGTACCGCGACGCCGCTGATCGCCGGCGATCTGGTGCTGTGCGGCTTCGACAACGGCAAGGTACTCGCGGTCAATGCCGGTGACGGTTCGATGCAGTGGGAGGCGACCGTCACGCCGCCGCACGGCCGCACGGAGTTAGAACGCCTGGCCGATATCGATTCCGCGGTGATAGCCGAAGGATCCAACGTCTATGCGGTGGGCTTTCAGGGGCGTATCGCCATGCTGGCCCTCGATACCGGTCAGGTATGGTGGTCGCACGAGGCCTCGAGTTACCGCGGCATGACACTGGCGGGGGATACGCTTTACGTCTCGACCGCCGACGGCGACGTGGTGGCGCTCACCGCACGCACGGGGACGGAGGTATGGCGCCAGAGTGCGCTCGCCCACCGGCGGCTCTCGACTCCTGCCAGCATGGCCGACGCGATCGTGGTCGGGGATTTGCAGGGCTACGTGCACTGGCTCGACAAGGCGAGTGGTGCTCTCGCGGCCCGCGTCAGCACCGGCCGCACCCGCATCAGTGCCGCGCCGGTGGTGCTGGGCGACGTCGTCGTAGTCAGCAACGACCGCGGCCAGATCAACGCCTATCGCGTCAGCCCGCGGGGTGCTACCGCCGCCAAGG
This sequence comes from Gammaproteobacteria bacterium, assembly GCA_019247195.1. GTDB lineage: Bacteria > Pseudomonadota > Gammaproteobacteria > Steroidobacterales > Steroidobacteraceae > 13-2-20CM-66-19. Next base: position 13,764 of record JAFAPI010000231.1, on the reverse strand, counting down.
GCACCCCGGGCGCGCCAACCCCCCAGTAGGCAGGTTGGGGCCGATGCTGCCCGTCGTGGCGCTCGTCGGCCGCCCCAACGTCGGCAAGTCGACGCTGTTCAACGTGCTGACTGCGAGCCGCGACGCGATTGTCGCGGACGCCCCCGGCCTGACGCGTGACCGTCAGTACGGCTTCGCCCAGGTGGGCCCCGTGCCGGCCGTGGTGATCGACACCGGGGGCCTCATCGAGCATCCCGCGGGCATCGAGGCGCAGATGCGCGAACAGACCGAACGTGCCATGGCCGAGGCCGATCGCATCGTGCTGGTGGCGGATGCGCGCGCCGGACTCACCCCGCAGGATCAGTTCGTAGCCCGCGAGCTGCGGCGCAGCGGCAAGCCTGTGACGCTCGCGCTCAATAAGTCGGAGGGCCTCGATGCCGACGTTGTGGCGGCGGAATTCCATGCTCTTGGCTTTGGCAACCCTTACCCGATCTCCGCCAGCCACTCCCAAGGCTGTGACGCGCTCATGGAGGGAGTGCTGGCCGGGTACACCCCGGACGCCGCTCCCGCCCAGGACACCAGCGCCATTCGCATCGCCGTCATCGGCCGGCCCAACGTCGGCAAGTCGACCCTCGTCAACCGGCTGCTGGGCCAGGAGCGAGTCATCGCCAGCGAGGAGCCCGGCACCACCCGCGACAGCATCCTCGTGCCCTTCGAGCGTGACGGGCGGGCGTTCGTGCTCATTGACACGGCCGGCGTGCGGCGCCGGGCACGGGTCGAGGACGCGGTCGAACGCGCCAGCGTCGCCAAGACTCTCCAAGCGATCGGCGAGGCGCACGTCGTGGTGTTGGTGCTCGACGCGCACGACACTGTGGCAGAACAGGATGCGAGCGTGCTCGGTCTCGCTCTCGAGCGCGGCCGCGCGCTGGTGATCGCGGTGAACAAGTGGGACGGCATCGCACCGGAGCAACGGGCGGAAATCGAGCGACAACTCGCGCTCAAGCTCGACTTCGTGCCGTTCGCCCCGCTGCACTACATCTCGGCGCGCCATGGGACCGGGGTGGGGGAGCTGGTTGGTTCAGTGGTGCGCGCCTACGAAGGGGCCATGCGTACCCTGCCGACGCGTGAGCTGACGCGCACGCTGGAGCAGGCGCTGAGCGCACATCAACCCCCGCTGGTGCACGGCCGGCGCATCAAGCTGCGCTACGCCCACCAGGGGGGCCGCAATCCACCCCGCATCGTCATCCATGGCAACCAGACGGCGGCGGTGCCCGAGGCGTATACGCGCTACCTCTCGAACGTGTTCCGCAAGGCCTATGACCTGTTCGCGACCCCGGTCCTGATCGAGTACCGCACCGATGCCAACCCCTACGCGGCGCGGCGTGCGCGCCCGTCGCGCCACGGGTCGCGGCGCGTCCGCTCCAAGGCGTCCGGTCGGCGCTGAGGGCGACGGCCCGTCCCACCGCGGGCACAATGGCGGCGGTGGGGGTGGTGAACGCACACAGGGCGGCGGCGGGCGCAGGCGGCGTGGCGCCCGCCTATCGCCCCGATATCGACGGCCTGCGGGCCCTCGCGGTGCTCGCAGTCATTCTCTTTCACGCACAGGTGCCGGGTTTTTCCGGAGGATTCGTCGGCGTGGACGTGTTCTTCGTCATCTCCGGTTACCTGATCACGCAGCTGCTGCTCGTCTCGCACGCCGACACTCAGCCGCGGCGCCTGGCGGAGTTCTACCTGCGCCGCGCGCGGCGCATCCTGCCAGCGCTCCTGGTGGTCTGTCTGGTCACATTCCTCGTCTCGCTCTGGCTGCTGCTGCCAGAGAGCCTGGTCTACCTCGGCAAGCACCTCGCCGCAGCCCCGCTGCTGCTCAGTAACCTCGCCGCCTGGAGCGACGGCGGCTACTTCGGCCCCGGACAGACGGTCGCGCTCGGCCATCTGTGGTCGGTCGCAGTGGAGGAGCAGTTCTATCTCGTGTACCCGCTCCTCCTGCTGCTGCTGGTGCGTTATCTGCCGGCGCGGCGTGCCGCAGCGCTCGCGGTCCTCGCGGTGGCCTCCCTGCTGTTGTGTCTGTGGGCGGCCCGCTACCGCCCGGCGGTGAACTACTTCGCCGCCCCGACGCGTGCCTGGGAGTTACTGCTCGGGGCGCTGCTCGCCCTGCGCGGCAGCCGTGTCCGCGCGGCCTGGGTCGAGGAAAGCGGCGCGTTTCTCTGTCTGGCGGTGCTTATCGGTGTGGCCTTTGTCTACGACCCGGGGCTGCCGTATCCAGGGGCCTACACCCTCGCGCCTTGTCTGGCGACCGCGGGGCTGATCGAGAGTGGCCGCCTGCGCCGGACATGGGTGGCGCACGTCCTCGCCTGGCGCCCGCTGGTGTTTCTCGGACTGATTTCCTATTCACTCTATCTGTGGCACCAGCCGCTGCTGCAGTGGCTCAACTACTGGCACGTCACCCCAGTGAGTCCCGCGCTGCGCGCACTCGCCCTGGCCGCCACCGGGCTACTCGCGACCCTGAGCTGGCGCTACATCGAGCAGCCGGTGCGGCGGCGCCGCATCCTGCGCAGCGTGCACGGGCTGGTGCTCGCAGCCGTCGCCGGCAGTGCGCTGGTGTGTCTGAGCGGTGTCGCGCTGTGGCGCTCGGACGGCTTCCCGCAGCGTTTTGCCGCGTCCACCCGCAGCCTGCTGGGTGACAGTTGGGTCGATCCGGGGCGGCTGCGTGAGGTGACGGACTGCCTGGAGAAGTCGGCCGCGGCCATTCGCGCCGGAGCAGTGTGCCAGTACGGGCTGCGACCGCCGGGTGCGCCCGCGGTGCTGCTGTGGGGGGATAGTCACGCGCTCGCGCTGCTGCCTGGGGTCATCGACGTCAGCGCGCCACGGGGCCGCGCTGTCTACCTGGTCGCGACCTCGTCCTGCCGTCCATTGCTGGATGTCATCAACCTGGCCGCCGGGCCGGCCGGCAATCCGAAATGCGCCCCCTTCAACGCCGCGGCGGTCGCAGCCGTCGCACGTCTCGCACCCACCGAAGTGCTGCTGGTCGGCTACTGGGCCGGCGATCGCCTGCGCCAGCGGGACACCGGGGAGGAAGGCGTGGGCGAGTTCGGCCGGGCGCTGCGCAATACGGTTAGCGCGATTACCAGCCCCGGACGCGCGGTATGCGTGGTGCTCGACGTGCCGCTGCTGCCGTACGCCGTCTCATATGGCCTGGCCATGGCGCAGCGGCGGGGTATCGCCGATGACTTCCTCGCCATCAGTCGCGGCGAGGCCTACGCCGCCGCAGCGCCCTGGGACACGCAGATCAGATCGCTGGCCCGCACGGGCGTCGTGCGGGTGGCGGACCCCAAGGGGCCGCTCTGCTCAGGCACCGCCTGCCTCTACAAGCTCAAGGGGCGCGCGCTCTATAACGATCGCAACCACCTTTCGGAGTTTGGGGCCCACTACGTGGCCCCGGCGCTCGAGCCCTGCTTTGCGGCCGCGGCCGCACCGTAGCGATCGTGGTAGCGCACCCAGGACTGCGGGTTCTGCGGATCCTCATCGCGCCCCCTGGGAGTCAGGTCGAGGAATTGATAGGTGCCATTCATCATGTCGATGCCGCGCGCATAGCAGGAGTAGGTGTGGAACACGGTGCCGGCTCGATCGCGGCAGAAGACACTGATGCCTTCGCGGTCCGACGCCACCGCCGGCCCTTCAGCGTAGTTGTAGAAAACCTGTCCGCTGGCCCGCGCCTCGGGGCGGAACGAAGCCTGGAAGTCGTAGTTGAAGTCTCCGTCATCGGAAGAGACCCAGCGAAAGCGCCAGCCCATGCGCGCGCGAAAAGCTTCCAGCCGCGCGAGCGACGCGCGTGACACGGCGGTAAATGCCACGTCGCGGGCGGCCAGATGCGGCAGCATGCCGTCGTAGTGATCAGCCCAGAACGAGCAGTGGGCGCAGCCCGCCTCGGCCTGCGGCGCAAACATGAAGTGATAGACGATGAGCTGTGAATGAGGTCCGAACAGCTCGGCCAGGGACGCCGCGCCCTCGGGCGTCGCAAACCGATATGGCTTTATCACGCGCTCCCAGGGAAGGGCGCGGCGTTGCTGTGCCAGCTCCTCGCGCAGCCGCGAAAACGCCTTTTCCTTGGCGAGGAGTGCGCGACGGGCCTCGAGCCATTCGGCGGCGGACACGACGGCGTGCGTGGGGTCGGTACGCATAAAAACCTCCGGGTCGATAGTTAACGCTCCGGTTGATTATAAACTAACAGGTTGATAATATCAGCTGTATGCGCAGTCACGGTCATCTGCAGGAAGTCTCCGGCCATGAGCGTGCGGCTGCCGCGCCCCTGCACCTGGACCAAGTGTTCTCCGCGCTGGCGGACCCGCTGCGACGCAACATCCTCGAACGTCTGGACGGCGCGGAACTGCTGGTGTCGGAGATCGCCGCCGCCTACGACATCTCGCTGCAGGCCGTGTCGCGTCACATCCAGGTGCTCGTGCGTGCCGGCCTCGTGCAGCAGGCGCGCAGCGGACGCATCAGCCGTTGCAGCCTCGAGGCGAGACCACTCTACGAAGCCGCGCTCTGGCTCAACCGCTACACCAAGTACTGGCAGGCGCAGTTCGACCTGCTCGCCGCCACGCTGGCCGAGATCGATGCACGGCGTGGGCGACGCCCGAAACCCACCGTGACCAAGCCACGCTCCCGCTGAGGAACCGCCCATGAAATATGCCGAAGCTGCGGCCCAGATCGCCGACTACCGGCGCCAGATCCATGCGCTGCGCGAGAAGCTGCTGCAGACTCGCCGCGCCGCGCAGCCCGAGCCGGTTCAGGACTACGAGTTACAGAGCGCCGCCGGTGCGGTGCGGCTCTCGCAGCTGTTTGGCGCGCACGACGACCTCATCGTCGTGCACAACATGGGAAAGGGTTGTCCCGCCTGCACGATGTGGGCCGACGGCTACAACGGGCTGCATCCGCACCTGAGCAGTCGGGCCGCGTTCGTGGTGTCGAGCCCGGACGCGCCGGAGGTGCAGCGGCAGTTCGCCGCGACGCGCGGCTGGCGCTTCCCGATGGTCAGCCACGCCGGCAGCACCTTCGCCGCGGACATGGGCTATCGCTCCGGCACGCGTTGGCTGCCGGGCGTCTCGGTGTTTCGCCGCAGCGCGGACGGGTTGGCGCGCGTCGGGGACACCGGCTTCAGTCCGGGTGATGATTTCTGCGCCACCTATCATTTCTTCGATCTGCTGCCGCAAGGCGCGGGGGACTGGCACCCCAAGTTCTCCTACGGCGCTGCCGGCACGACCTGATGTGCCCGGCCTGCGCGGGATTGCTCGCGTCCGCGCTCGCCGGGGCCGCGAGCTGCGGTGGAGTCGCAGCCGCGGCGACGCGACTGGGCAGGCTTCGTCTGGCGTGGCAATCTCAAGGTGGCGCCCACCCGCGCTCCGCCACAGCCGCGCGCGTGGAGCAGCGCGAATCAAAGCCGCGTGAGGCGCCCTGCCCCTGAGGCAAGGGCGGTCCGTCAGCCCGCGATCTTCTCCAGGGCGTGAATGGTCGCGAGCCAGGCCGGGGTGCTCGAAAAAGGCACGATCGCCAGCGTCCAGAGCAGCAATATCAGTCCACCGTACAGCGTGACCGGATGGATGCGCCGCTCCTGACGCCGTTCGCGCACCATGGCCACCACGATCAGCAGTGCGGCGGTCAGGGTCGGGAAGACGACTACCACTGGCGGCGGGGGCCCGAGCGCGCCCGCTGGCTTCAGCAGAACCAGGAAGATCCTGGCCAGCGCCGGAATCATCAGCCCCACCATCAGCAGGTACATGAGGCGGCGATGAATCTCGGGGCGACGATTATTGGCGATGGCGGCCGCGAAGAAGCCAATCAGCAGCGGCAGCGAGCACAGCGCCAGCGCGGAAAAACGACGGCCGGCCTCCCCGAAGCCCTGCTGCACTTCCAGCCGCAACAGGATCAGCCGCGTCGCGAGGATCGAGCAGCAGATGAGACTGAAGAGCGCGATGCCGAACAGGCCGAACGCCTGATGCCGTCTGAGGCGCCCGGTCGCCACGAGGCCGGTCTGCAGCAGATACAGCAAAGTCCAGCTGAAGAGCAGGGCACCATGCAAGTGCACGATGGGTGGGAGCGAAACCGGACCGAAGATGACGGGCGACCAGTAGGTCGGCGTGAAGCTGCCGAAGGCAATAAGGACGAACACCGCCGCCATGACGACATGAAAGCGACTGTGCGAGGTTTGCTCCGTGGCGCGAAATGTGACCTCTGCCACCATCAGGCTCTCCTCTCGGGTTGACGTTTAGATCTCTTTGTTTCGCGTCCGGGCGAGGGATCGCTGCGACCGAGCGTTTGCAGCGCGTGCAACGGGTTGAACGAGACAGCGCTCTTGCTTGAATGTAACACGCCGGCAGATCGAGGCCGGGACATTTCCCGCGCCTCAGGGGCGTTTGGCGTATGGTGAAATCGTTGAGCCGAAATCTTCGAACCGGGTCATGGGCCGCCGCTGGGGTTCTGCCTGCCTTGCTGGGGGCTTGCGCGTCCACCCCGCCGACCGAGAACCTCACCCCTGCGCAATGGCGCGCCGACCTGCAGGTGCTCGCGCGGGAACTGCCCGCGCGACACCTCAATGCCTTTCACGTCGTCTCGCGGGCTACGTTCGAAGCCGCGATCGCGGACCTCGAGCTCAGGGTAGCGACCCTCGACGGCGACCATATCGTGGTTGGCATGGAGCGAATCGTCCGGATGATCGGGGACGGGCATACCGGCGTTACGGGTTTCGATCACGCGGATGTCCTGCCAATCAGGCTGAGACGGTTTGGCGCCGAGTGGCGCGTGGTTCAGACCCGGGCGGACGGTCAGGCGGCGCGGGGTGCGCGGGTGGTTGCGATTGGCGGCGTGCCCATCGCCGAGGCGCATCGGCGCATGCTGGAGGTCACGCCCGCCGATGAGAGCGCGGAACTGCGCGACGAGCTCGCCGATCAGCGCCTGACCAAAGGCATCTTCCTGCACGGAATGGATCTCGCCCGGGACGCACAGCATGCGCGCTTTGACCTGCTCGATGACCAGGGCCACCCGTTCAGCCTGGACCTGACGCCGGGCCCGACGAGCGCGGTGGGGCCGGATTCTTGGCAGGATGTGTCGGCCCAGATTCCGCTGCGGCAGCAGCACCCCGACGATCCCCTCTGGTGCCAGCCGCTGCAGGATGAACGCGTGCTCTACTGCGACTTCCGCAGCTATCGCGACTTGCGTGCGCCGGCCGCCGCACTTCGGCACCGACTGCAGGTCGCGCCCCCCGATAAGCTCATCGTCGATCTGCGGCAAAACGGCGGTGGGGACTATTTCGTGGGCTTGCACCAGTTGGTGAACCCGATCGCAGCGAGCGCGGTCAACCAGCGCGGACACCTGTTCGTACTGATCGGCAACCTCACCTTCTCCGCGGCGATGTCCAATGCGGCGCATTTTCGCCAGCGGACCGCGGCGATACTGGTGGGAGAGCCGATCGGTGAGCGACCGAACAGTTATCAGGAGAACCGACAGTTGTCCTTGCCCAACTCCCACATCGTGATCTCCTATTCGACGCGCTTCTACCAGTTCGCGCCGGGCAGTGCCGAGAACCGTATTCGACCGGACATCGAGGTCAAGACCACCTGGGAAGAGGTCAAGGCGGGGCTTGATCCGGTGCTGCAGCGTGCACTGGACTAGCGAGAGTGAGTGTTCCCCCCGAACAGCTGCAGGCGATCCTCGCGCTCGACCTCACTCCCACTCGATCGTCGCAGGCGGTTTGCCGGAGATGTCGTACACCACTCGCGAGATTCCGGCCACTTCGTTGACGATGCGGCGCGACACGTGCTCGAGAAACTCGTAGGGCAGGCGCGCCCAGTGCGCGGTCATGAAGTCCACCGTCTCGACCGCCCGCAGCGCGATGACGTAGTCATAGCGGCGGCCATCGCCCATCACGCCGACTGAGCGGATCGGCAGGAACACCGCGAACGCCTGACTGGTGCGCTCGTACAGTCCGTGCCGGCGCAGCTCCTCGATGTAGATGGCGTCGGCGTGCCGCAGCAGATCGGCGAACTCCTTGCGCACCTCGCCCAGGATGCGTACCCCGAGGCCCGGCCCGGGAAAGGGGTGGCGCTGGACGAGCTCGGGCGGCAGACCAAGCTCGATCCCCATCTGGCGTACTTCGTCCTTGAACAGCTCGCGCAACGGCTCGACCAGCTGCAGGTGCATCTTTTCCGGCAGCCCTCCCACGTTGTGGTGCGACTTGATCACGTGCGCCTTGCCGGTGCGTGCCCCGGCCGATTCGATCACGTCGGGGTAGATCGTGCCCTGCGCGAGGAACTGCACGCCGCTCAGCTGCTGAGCCTGCTCGTCGAAAACCTCGATGAAGGTGCGGCCGATGATCTTGCGCTTCACCTCGGGGTCGCTCACTCCGGTCAGGGCGCGCAGGAAGCGCTGCTCCGCGTCGACGCGCAGCACATTGACGCCGAGATGCTCGGCGAAAGTCGCCATCACCTGGTCTGCCTCGCCGAGCCGCAGCAAGCCGTGATCGACGAACACGCAGGTGAGCTGCTTGCCGATCGCCCGGTGCAGCAGCGCCGCCACGACCGACGAGTCGACGCCACCTGACAGTCCCAGCAGTACCTTACCGGCGCCGACCTGGGCGCGCAGCCGTTGCACGGCATCGGCGATGATGTTGCCGACGCTCCACAGTGCATCGCAGGCGCTGATCTCACGCACGAACCGCTCCAGCAGCTTCGAGCCCTGCGGGGTGTGGGTGACCTCGGGATGAAACTGCAGTCCGTAGAAGCGGCGGCTCTCATCCGCCATCGCCGCTAGCGGAGTGGTCGTCGTGCGGGCCGTGGCGCTGAAGCCCGGCGGTAGGGCCTCGACCCGGTCGCCGTGACTCATCCACGCATCGAGCAACGGGTGTCCGTGGCTGTCATGCCGGTCCGCGAGATGATCGAGGAGGCGCGAGCTGCCCGTCACGGTGACTTCGGCGTAGCCGAACTCACGCTCGCTCGCGGGCGCGACCCGCCCGCCGAGCTGCTGGGCCATCGTCTGCATGCCATAGCAGATGCCAAGCACCGGTACGCCGAGGTTGTAGACCGCCGCGGCGGCGCGCGGCGGGTCCGCCTCCGTGACCGACTCCGGGCCACCGGACAAGATGATGCCGCGCGGGGCAAAGGACCTGATCTCGGCGTCGCTCATGTCCCACGGGTGGATCTCGCAATAGACACCGAGCGAGCGCACGCGCCGCGCGATGAGCTGGGTGTACTGCGCGCCGAAATCCAGAATCAGGATGCGATGTGCGTGGATGTCGCCGGCGTGGGCCGGGCTGGGAGCGGAAGCGGTCATCGCGGTGGCGGGTTGAGCCATACCTCTAGGACACCCGATAGTTGGGCGCCTCCTTGGTAATCGATACGTCGTGGACGTGGCTTTCGCGCACCCCGGCGGTAGTGATGCGCACGAACACCGGCCGGGTGCGCAGCTCGGTGATATTGCGGCTGCCGGTGTAACCCATCGCCGCGCGCAGTCCGCCACTGAGCTGGTGCAGAATCGTCACTAGGCTGCCCTTGTAGGGGACGCGGCCCTCGACGCCTTCGGGTACGAGCTTCTGCAGCTCGGTGGCGGCATCCTGGAAATAACGATCCGCGGATCCCTGCCGCTCACCCATGGCACCGAGCGAGCCCATGCCGCGGTAGGACTTGTAGGAAGCTCCCTGGTACAGCTCGACCTCACCCGGTGACTCCTCGGTACCGGCGAACAGACCCCCGATCATCACCGCGTGCGCCCCGGCGGCGAGTGCCTTGGCGATGTCGCCGGAGAAGCGGATGCCCCCGTCGGAGATGATCGGCACGTCGCTCTTGGCGAGCGCGGCGGCCACGTTGGCCACCGCGGAAATCTGCGGCACCCCCACGCCCGCGACGATGCGTGTGGTGCAGATGGAGCCTGGGCCGATACCGATCTTGACCGCGTCCGCGCCGGCCTCCACCAGTGCGCGCGCCGCATCGGCGGTGGCGATGTTACCCGCGATTACCTGACTGTCGTTCCACTTCGCCTTGATGCGGCGTACCGTTTCGAGTACGCCGCGGGAGTGTCCGTGCGCGGTGTCCACGACGATCACATCCACTCCCGCCTCGCGCAGCGCCGCGACCCGATCGAGTGTGTCGGGCGTGGTGCCGACCGCCGCGCCGACCCGCAGGCGGCCGCCGTCGTCCTTGGCGGCGCGCGGGAATTCGGTCGCCTTCTGGAAGTCCTTGACGGTGATCATCCCGACCAGCTCATGGTCGGCATTGACGACCAGCAACTTCTCGATGCGGTGCCGGTGCAGCAGCGCCAATACCTCCTCTTTGGAGGCATCTTCGCGCACGGTGATCAAACGCTCCTTGGGCGTCATGACCGAGGACACAGGAGCCTCGAGCTTGTGCTCGAAGCGCAGGTCGCGGTGCGTGACGATGCCGACGGCTTTGCGGCCCACCACCACCGGCACGCCGGAGATGCCGCGCGCGCGCGTCAGGTCGAGCACTTCGCGGATGCTCATGTTGGGCGAAACGGTGATCGGATCCTTGATCACGCCGCTCTCGAACTTCTTCACCCGCCCCACCTCGCGGGCCTGCGCCTCGATGGTCATGCTCTTGTGGATGATCCCGAGGCCGCCTTCCTGCGCGATGGTGATCGCCAGGCGCGCCTCGGTGACCGTGTCCATCGCGGCCGACAGCAGCGGCACGCTCAGCCGGATGCGGCGTGTGACCTGGGTGGAGAGATCGACTTCCCGCGGGAGGATTTCCGAGTACGCCGGAACCAGCAGGACGTCATCGAAGGTGAGGGCTTCTTCGAGGATGCGCATGCGTAATTATATGCGCCGCGGCCGTGGCGGTAAACCTCGTGCTAAGGTCGAGGGCTGATGATCGGCCAGGAAAAACAGGTCCCCGTTCGCGAGGTCTATAGCGTCTCGCGCCTGACGCGGGAGGTGCGCCTGCTGCTGGAACGCGGCCTCGGAGTGGTCTGGGTCGAGGGCGAACTTTCCAACTTCGCGCAGCCTGCCTCCGGACACTGGTATTTCTCGCTCAAGGACCGCGACACCCAGGTGCGCTGCGCCATGTACCGCAGCAAGAACATGCTGGTCGGCTTCACCCCGCGCCCGGGCGCCCAGCTGCTGGTGCGCGGTCGGTTGACGGTTTTCGAGGCGCGCGGGGAGTATCAGCTGGTAGTCGAGCAGCTGGAGGAGGCCGGCCTTGGTGCCCTGCAGCGCGAGTTCGAGCGGCTGAAGGCACGGCTGGCCGCCGAGGGGCTGTTTGCGCCGGAGCGCAAGCGGGCGCTGCCGCGCTATCCACGCCGCGTCGGCCTGATCACTTCACCGACCGGCGCGGCATTGCGTGACATCCTGCACATCCTGGCGCGGCGCTTTCCCGCCACGGCGGTACTCATCTATCCGGCGCCGGTGCAGGGCAGCGCCGCGGCGGCGGCGCTTGTGCGCGCGCTGGCCCTGGCCCGCGCTCGTGCGGAGTGCGACATTCTCATACTCACGCGTGGTGGTGGCTCGCTCGAGGACCTCTGGGCGTTCAATAACGAGCACCTGGCACGCGCCGTCTTTGCCTGCGAGATACCTCTGATAGCAGGCGTCGGCCACGAAATCGATTTCACGATCGTGGACTTCGTCGCCGACCTGCGCGCCCCGACGCCCTCCGCGGCCGCGGAGCTGGCGGTACCGGACGGCGACGCATGTCGCGAGGCTCTCTCTCGTACCCTGCAGCGCCTCACCGCCGGTCTGCGCCGCGAGATGCAGTTGCTGCAGGGCCGTTACACGGCCGCGCGCGCCCGCCTGGCGCGCTGCCACCCGGGTCTGCGTCTGAACGCACAAATGCAGCGCGTGGACCAGTTCTCCTTGCGGGCGGGGCGAGCCTTGCAGGCGCGCCTCGGGCAGGAGCGGCGTCACCTGGCCGAGGTCGCGCGGCGCCTCGAGCGCTGCTCGCCCGCGTTGCGACTCAGTCAAACCGCGGCGCGTCACGCGGAGTTGAGTCAACGTCTGCGCCACGCCCTGCAGGGCCGCCTCGGTGCCACCCACCTGCAGCGCGAGCGGCTGGGTGCGCGGCTCGAGAACCGGTTTCGTTCCCAGCTCGCAGCCGCTGGACATCGTCTCGATCTCGCCCGGCGGGCGTTACACGCCGTGAGTCCGCTCGCCACCCTCGAGCGCGGCTTCGCGATCGTGACCCGTGCCGATGGCACGGTCCTGACCGATGCCCGCTTCGTGCCGGCAGGCGAGGAAGTGCGGGCTCGTCTGCAGCGCGGCACGCTGACGGCGCGGGTCACCGGTCGCACCGAGGAGGGCTGAGGTAATGGGGCGGCCGGGGCTGAGCTTGATGGCCCTCGCGCTGGGATGGTCGATGGCAATGGGAACGGCGGCCGAGCTGTCCCTCCCGCAGCAGGAGCGGGTGCCGGGGGGCATCGCGCTGCTGCCGCTCGAGGTGAGCACAGACAGCGCCCCGATCGTCACTTTTGCGGAGCACCGGGTGCTGGTGCTGCGGCATGCGCCGGGCTGGATGGCGGTTATCGGCATACCGCTCGCGCAGCAGCCAGGGCCTGCGGTGGCGCGCCTGGCCGATGGGACCACCGAGGGACGGGCACTTGAGTTCGAGGTGCACGACAAGGCATATGCCGTGCAGCGCTTGAGCGTGGCGCCGCGGCAGGTGGATCTGTCCCCGGCCGACCTGGCGCGGGTCGGGCGCGAGCGACCCCGCATCATGCACGCACTCGCCAGCTATTCAGAGCAACCGCCGCGCACGCTGCAGCTGTTGCAACCCGTGCCGGGCGTGCGCTCGAGTTCCTACGGTTCGCGACGCATTTTCAACAACGAGCCGCGCAGCCCGCACACCGGCATGGACATCGCCGCACCGCTTGGTACGCCGGTGCGGGCCGCCGCGCCGGGCCGGGTAGTGGACACCGGCCGCTACTTCTTCAACGGCAATACCGTGATCCTGGATCACGGCGGCGGACTGGTGACGATGTATTGCCACCTGAGCGCCATCAAAGTGCAGACCGGTCAGGTGCTGGCAGGGGGGGAGGTGCTCGGCGAGGTGGGTGCGACAGGCCGTGCGACCGGTCCGCACCTGCATTTTGGCGTCGCGCTCAACGCGACGTTCATCGATCCGCAGCTGCTGCTCACCCCGTCACCGCCCGATGGCTGAGGAGCCGCGCGACGTCTCGTTCATGCGTGCCGCACTCGAGGAGGCGGCCCGGGCTCAGGCGGCCGGCGAGGTGCCGGTGGGGGCCGTGCTGGTGCGCGGCGCGGCGATCCTGGCGCGCGCCGGCAATGCGCCCGTCGGCATCCATGATCCCACCGCGCACGCCGAGATCCTGGCACTGCGCGCGGCGGCCCGGGCCCTGCAGAGCTATCGGCTCACCGGCACTACGCTGTACGTCACGCTCGAACCGTGCGCCATGTGTGCCGCGGCGCTGGTGCATGCGCGCGTCGAGCGGCTGGTATTCGGCGCCTGGGATGCTCGCGCCGGTGCCGCCGGGAGCCTGCTGAACGTCTTTACCCTGCCCGGGCTCAACCATCGCGTGGATGTATTCGGCGGGGTGCTGATGGAGGCGTGTGCGGCGCCACTCCAGGCGTTCTTCGCCGCGCGGCGTGCTCCCCTTTAGCCGCCGCGGGCCGTCACGGTCCCGGACGGCACCGGCTCACTCCCCGCGTGGTCCGTTCCGCCGCTAGGGGCGTCACCCGGCTGCCATGCCAGCAGCGTGAGGTAGCGCTGGATCCGATCGACGAACTGCACCGGCTCCCAGCCACGCGCGTAGCCCCGCTTGGCGCGCTCGAAC
>JAFAPI010000076.1 GCA_019247195.1 Gammaproteobacteria bacterium | reverse complement strand
CCCTTGCCGATACCGCCCAGGTCGATGCGCATTCCGGGGTGCTCGAAGCGCACCGTGTGGTGGGTCTCATCGAGCAGCATGTTGCGCCAGTTGACCGCCGGCAGCGCGTTGCGAATCTGCTCCTCGCTCGGGTGCACGTGCTTGGGGTAGTCGTACAGGTAACCGACGCTCGCGTAGGTGATGTCGAAAGCCCCTTCGGTGATCTGCGAGTAATGGGTCGAGAGCTTGATGAGGTCGAAGAGCTCCTTGTCGACCGGCACCGCTTCCTGGTTAGCGTGGGCGTTGATGCGCGACAGCTGGCTGTCGGGTTTGTAGTGGCTCATCAACGCATCGATGCGCCGCATCTCCTCCATTACCGCGTCGATGGCGGCTTCACCGTGCGCGCGGTCCTCGTCCCACAGCTGCACGTAGATGCGCGTGCCCATGATCGCGTCGGTGCGCTCGATCCAGGCCGCGCGCGCCGGTACGGCACTCGCGAGCCAGACCAGCGCCGCGAGGGCGGCAACGCTTCTCATGTTGGCAACCTCCTTGTGCGGATGACGGCGCAAGCCTACACGCTCGCGCGTACCCCCTCGCGGCAGGATGCGCTATTCTCATCCGTTCCAACAACATCCGTCGCACGGAGACTGTTTATGACGCGCACCTCATCGCATCTGAAGCTCTGGAGCGTGATGCTGGTTGCGGCGCTGCTGGCGCCGGCGCTGGTAGCGGCCCAGGACACCTCGAGCGGGCCCGTCACCTGCAAGGACGGCACCACCTCCGCCCACGGCGGCCGCGGCGCGTGCAGCGGCCACGGCGGCATCGACCGCACGGCCAGCGCGAGCACGAGCGGCACTGCGGCCCCGGCAACGAGTGAGCCCTCGAGCTCGGCCTCCGGCCCGGTGATGTGCAACGACGGCTCGACTTCGGCCAAGGGCGGCCGCGGTGCCTGTCGCGGCCACGGTGGCATCAACCGGTCCGCCGCAGCGACGGGCAGCACGGCGGCGAGCCCCAGCTCATCGAGCGCGGGCACCACCGGCTCGGCCGGCGGCTCGACTGCCACCACCGCGGCAGCGGTGACCTGCAAGGACGGTACCACCTCGACCCATGGCGGTCGCGGCGCCTGCAGTGGCCACGGCGGCATCAACCATTCCGCGACCGCGACGGCGGTAGGCCCCGCGGCCGGCACGACCGCCTCGAGCACGGCCACGACGCCTGCGGCCTCGAGCAACGCACGCGGCTCGATGAATGAGCCCGCGCCCGGGACGCAGGCGGCGCCCGGCGGCGGAGCAGGACAGGTCTGGGTGAATACCTCCACCAAGGTGTATCACTGTTCGGGCGATGTCTGGTACGGCAAGACCAAGCACGGCCAGTACATGAGCGAGTCGCAGGCCAAGGCCTCGGGAGCCCGGCCGGATCACGGCAAGCCCTGCGCGTGAGCGTGCGGGCGCATCCGCGCCCGAGCGAACTGCAGCGCGGATGCTGACACGCCGGCAGATGCTGCTGGGGGCGGCCGGGGGCTGGCTGACGCGCCGCAGCATGGCGCAGGCTCCGGCCGAGACGCTCGAGAGCCTCCCCGGCAAGGCCCAGCTGATCCGGCGCGCCGGGCGCCCCCCCAACTACGAGACCCCGCTCGCGGGCCTGGTGCCGGCGTTCACCGCGAACCGTGACTTCTTCGTGCGCTACCACCTCGCGGTGATCCCGGAACTGGACCCGCGCACCTGGTCGCTGGAGATCGGGGGTGCGAGCGCGCGCCGCCCCTACCGCATCAGCCTCACGCAGCTGCGCCGTGACTTCGAGCCGGCGGAGCTCACCGCCGTCAACCAGTGTTCCGGCAACCGCCGCGGCCTCTTCGCCCCGCGCGTACCCGGCGTGCAGTGGGGAAATGGGGCGATGGGCAATGCCCGCTGGCGCGGTGCGCGCCTGCGCGATGTGCTGCACCGCGCGGATCTCGCACCTGAGGCGCTCGAGGTGTGGTGCGACGGCGCCGACGGCCCGGTCATTCCAACCACACCGGACTTCGTCAAGAGCCTGCCCCTCGAGCGGGCGCTCGATGAGAGCACGCTCATCGCGTATGAAATGAACGGCGCGCCGCTGCCGCACCTCAACGGCGCGCCGGCGCGGCTGGTGGTGCCCGGCTGGACCGGCACGTACTGGATGAAGCACCTCACGCAGTTGCGTGTCGAGCCCACCGCCTGTGAGAGCTTCTGGATGAAGAGTGCCTACCGCGTCCCGGCCGGTGCATTCAAGGGTTCGCGCTTCGCCAGCCAGGACAATCCTGACACGGTCCCGATCACCGACATCCTGGTCAACTCGCTGATCACGAGCCACGTGGACGGGGCGCGGGTGAGGGCGGATGCGGGAGAGTCACTTGCCGGAAAGGCCTGGGACAACGGCGCCGGGATCGACGTCGTGGAGTATTCCGTCGACGGGCGGCGCAGCTGGCGCGCGGCGCAGCTGGGCCGCGATCTTGGACGCTTCGGCTGGCGGGAGTTCGCGGTCTCCTTGCGGGATGTGCCACGCGGCGCGGTCGAGGTCGCGGTGCGCGCCCGCAGCCGCGACGGCTCGCAGCAGCCTGAGAAGCTCACCGTCAACCCCGCCGGCTATCACGATAACCGCGTGCAGAGCGTGCGGCTCGAGATCGCATGAGCGTGCCGCGCGCACTGCCGCTGCTGGCGCTGTGCATCGCGGCGCCGCTGCGCGCCGCGGAGCCGCCGCCGCTGCGCGAGGGGCCGGGACGAGAGGTGACGCAGACCAACTGCGCGGTCTGCCACAGCGTGGAGTACATCCCGATGAATGCCCCGGCGATGGATCGCGTCGGCTGGCAGAAGAGCGTGCAGAAGATGCGCGAGCGCTTCGGCGCCCCGCTCAGCGAGGCGGACGCCCAGGTGGTGCTGGACTACCTGAGCGTCAATTACGCCGGCAAGGGTGGCTAGCTATTCCGCCGCCGCAGGCCCTGCGCCGAAGGTGTCGCAGCCGCCGATGGTGCCGTTGTTGAGCCCGCGACGGAACCAGGACGTGCGCTCCGCACTGGTGCCGTGCGTGAAGCTGTCCGGCACCACGTAGCCGCGCGTGCGTTTCTGCAGGGTGTCATCGCCCACTGCCGCCGCGGCGCGCAGCGCCGCCTCCACGTCCCCCTGCTCGAGGATGTGCTTGGTCTGGTCCGCATGGCGGGCCCATACCCCTGCGAAACAGTCGGCCTGCAACTCCAGGCGCACCGATATCTGGTTGGCCTCGGCGCCGGAGGCACGCTCCTGCGCCGCGCGGGCCCGGCCGGCGATCCCGAGCAGGTTCTGCACATGGTGCCCCACCTCGTGCGCGAGCACGTAGGCCTGGGCGAATTGGCCCGGCGCCTGAAACTCCTGCGCGAGCTGGTTGAAGAAACTCAGGTCGAGATAGACCTTGCGATCGAGCGGGCAGTAGAAGGGGCCGGCCGCGGCGCTGCCGGTACCGCAGGCGGTGGGCATCTCATCCCGGTACAACACCAGCTTGGGCGGCTGATACTGCATCCCCTGGTTTTGCAGGATGGCGCTCCACGTGTCCTCGGTCTCCCCCAGCACCGCGGCGATGAAGCGTCCCTCCTGATCCTGCGGCACGCCGACCGTGGCCTGGGGCGCGGGTGACTGGCTCGGCAAGGCGCTCATCAGGCCGAGGATGACGCGCGGGTCGATGCCGAAGAAGTACGAGGCGACGAGCGCCAGCAGCGTGCCCCCCACGCCGATCTTCACACCGCGCCCGCCGGTGCTGCCGCGGACGTCCTCTACGTTGCTGCTCTCGCGCAGATCATCCCAGCGCACCGTGACTCTCCGCCCGTGATGTCAGGTCAGGTATACCGCATGCGTCCCCGAAAGCAAGTCAGCAGCCACCCCCTGCGCGGCGCGGCCGGGCGGGCGCTATACGGTCGGTCGATGCCGTACACTCTGCGCCGCGGCCGCCGAGGACCGCGGGAGGCACGCCGTGAGCCTAGGCGGCAAGACGCTTTTCATCACCGGCGCCAGCCGCGGCATCGGTCTTGCGATCGCGCTGCGCGCGGCACGGGACGGGGCGCGCATCGCCATCGCCGCCAAGACCGACACGCCGCATCCGAAGCTGCCGGGGACCATCCACAGCGCCGCGGAGCAGGTGCGGGCGGCAGGCGGTGCGGCACTTCCGCTGGTCGTGGACGTACGGGATGAGTCCAGCGTGCACGCGGCCGTCGAGCGCTGCGTGGCCGAGTTTGGCGGTATCGACATCTGCGTCAACAATGCCTCCGCCATCACGCTCGCAGCCACCGAGGCGATCGAGCTGCGCCGTTATGACCTGATCCAGCAGATCAACACCCGCGGCACGTTCCTCACCACGCGCGCCTGCCTGCCCCACCTGAAGCGGGCGGCCAACCCACACGTGCTGACGCTGTCTCCGCCGCTCAACCTTGCCGCCAAGTGGTTCGCACCGCACCTCGCCTACTCGTTGTCCAAGTACGGCATGTCACTGTGCATGCTGGGGATGGCGGAGGAGTACCGCGCGGCCGGCATCGCCTGCAACGCGCTCTGGCCGCGCACCACCATCGCGACCGCCGCCGTGGAGTTCGCCCTCGGCGGCGCGGCGATGCTGCGCCGCTCGCGCCGCCCGCAGATTGTGGCCGATGCGGCGCACGCGATCCTCACCCGCCCCGCGCGCGAATGCACCGGTCAGTTCCTGATCGACGACAGCGTGCTCTACGAGGCCGGGGTGCGCGATTTCGCGCCCTACAGTGTCGAGCCGGGTGGACCGCTGTATGCGGACCTGTTCATCGATGCGAGCATGCCCGCCCCACCCGGGGTCACCCTCATCTACCTGCCGCCCCCGTGAGTACCGAGCCGGACGTCGCGTGGGTGTTCGATGTCGTCTCACCC
>JAFAPI010000185.1 GCA_019247195.1 Gammaproteobacteria bacterium | reverse complement strand
TCTGCGAAAGCGCGACGTTCTGGCGCACCACGTTCTGCAGCTGGCGGATGTTGCCCGGCCAGTCGGCCGTCGCGAGCAGCTCCACCGCCTCCGGGGCGTAGATCTTGCGCGCGCCGCTTTCCTTGGCGATCTGCGCCAGGAAGTGCGCCACCAGCAGCGGGATGTCCTCACGCCGGCGGTTGAGTGAAGGCATCTCGATGTGCACGACGTTCAGGCGGTAATAGAGGTCCTCGCGGAACTCGCCCGCCGTCATCAGGCCCTGCAGGTCGCGGTGCGTGGCGGAGATGACGCGTACATTGATGGCGATGGCATCGGTGCTGCCGACCGGCCGGATCACGTTCTCCTGCAGCACCCGCAGCAGCTTCACCTGCAGCCGCATCGGCATGTCGCCGATCTCATCGAGCATCAGCGTGCCGCCGTCGGCGGCCATGAACAGGCCGCGGTGTGCGCGCGTGGCGCCGGTGAAGGAGCCCTTCTCGTGGCCGAACAGCTCCGACTCCAGCAGGTCCTCCGCCATGGCGCTGCAATTGATGGCGACGAACGGCTTGTTACGCCGCGGGCTGCCCTTGTGGATCGCGCGCGCCAGCAGCTCCTTGCCGGTGCCGCTCTCGCCGGTGATAAGTACCCGGGCATCGGTGCCCGCCACCATGTGGGCCTGCGCGAGCTTCTCCTCCATGGCGGCGCTGCGGGTGATGATCTCGGCCCGCCAGTCCTCATCCGAGGCGCCGAAGCCCGAGATGCGCAGCGCCTTCTGCACCTGATCGAGCAGCTCCTGCTTGTCCACCGGCTTGGTGAGAAAGCCGAACGCGCCCATCTGCGTCGCCTGCACTGCATCGGGGATCGTGCCGTGCGCGGTGAGGATGATCACCTTCAGGCCCGGCCAGCGGGTTTGCAGCTCCTTGAGCAGCCCTATGCCGTCCATCTGGTCCATGCGCAGGTCGGTGATCACGAGGTCCGGACGGAAGCGGCTCGAGGCTGCGAGCGCCTGGGCGGCACTCTCCACCGCCTCGACGTCATAGCTCTCGGCGCGCAGACGGATGGTGAGCAGCCGCAGCAGTCCCGGGTCGTCGTCCACCACCAGGATGCGTGCCTTGCGTTTGCCGGTCTGATTCAAGCTGTGATCCTTCGGTCCCTCAACGATCCGTCGTGCCCGGTTTGCGCTCGTTGAGCGAGCGCTCGATGTTGGCGATGGCCGCGAGCTTGGCGCGCGCCTCGTCCAGCTCCTTGCGCAGCCGCGCGTTCTCGTCCACTTCCGTCTGCAGGCGGTGATTGGCGCTCGCCGTGTGCTCTCGGTCGGCGCGCACCGCCTCTGCTTGCAGCCTGCGGTTTTCCGCCTCGAGCGTCAAATGGTCGTCGATTTGCGAAAGCTCGAGAAAGGCGAGCGCCCGCTCGGCGGGCAGCAGCACCTCCGGGCTCGCCATCAGCTCACGCAGCTGCGCCTGCGCGCGCGTCCGGTCGGTCGCCGGGTGCCCGGGCGTGCCGAGGATGAGCGCCAGCTTCAGCTCATGGCTCGGGGTGGGGGCGAAATCGTAATCGCGCTGCGCACTCGCCACGATCTCGGCCTGCTCGGCCGGTGCGCCGGCGACCAGGCGCTGCAGCAGCTCGAGGTAGCTCCCGACCAGCGCCGAGGCGCTGATGGCCGGCGTGGTGACCGGCGCGGGGGTGTTGCTGCGCTGAGTCGCAAGCCCACCGACGCAGCCGGCGCAGGCGAGGGCGCTCACGAGCACCGGCAGGAAGAGGTCAGGCCGCGTGCGCATGGGGTTTCGGCAGGGTGCGGGCCGGCTGATCGCCGGTCGTCGCGCGCATCGGCATGGTGATGCGGAAATGCGCGCCCGGATACTGGCCGTCGATGATCTGCACGGTGCCGCCGTGAGCGGAGACGAACTCGAGGACGACCGAGAGGCCGATGCCGGTGCCCTTGACCGCGGTGCTGCGTGCCGCGCGGCCGGTGTAGAAGGCATCGAAGATGTGCGCGCGGTCTTCCGGGGGGATGCCCGGTCCGCTGTCGGCGACGTCCAGCACCAGCTGGCCCCCCGCGGGCCGGGCCGAGAGGTGGATGGTGCCGCCCTTCGGGGAGTACTTGACGGCGTTGGATACCAGGTTCTCGAGAATCAGCCGGATCTTGCCGCGGTCGGCGATCAGCGTGACGTCCTCGACGTGCACGTCGAGGCGCACGCGCTGCGAGAGCAGCGTGAGCTGCTGATTCTCCAGCACCTGTTTGACCAGCGGCCGTAGCCGGAACTCGGTCGCTTCCAGACCGACGCTGGAGGTCTGCCAGGCGCTGAAGGACAGGAGGTTTTCGATCATGCGCTGCAGCTTGATGCCGTTCTCGCGCAGGATCGCTGCCACCTCGCGCTGGTTGGAGTCGAGCTCGCCCACCGCACCGTCCATCAGCAGCTCGGTGCCCTCGCGGATGTTGGCGAGCGGGGTTTTGAGCTCGTGGGACATGTGCCGCAGGAAGCGGTTGCGCTCGTGGGCGAGCTCGAGTAGCCGCTGGCGCAGCCACTCGAGCTGCTTGCCGAGGCGCTCGAGGTCGTGTGGCCCGGAGACGCTGATGGGGTTGGTGAAGGTTCCTTCGCCGAGCTCGCTGATGCCGCGATCGAGCTGGCGCAGTGGCCTGCCGAGGCCCACCGTGAGCACGAAGACGGCGATCACCGCCAGCGGCAACAGCAGCGCCGCCTGCCAGAGCAGCCGCTTACGCGCCTGCAGCGTGCGCTCCTCGAGCGAGGCCACCTCGGCGTCGACCTGCGCGTTGGCCTCCTGTGCCACGCGCTCGACGAGCGCGGTGAGCTCGGTGAAGCGCCCCGAGAGTTCGGACGCGGCGGCGGGGTCTCGGCTCGCGGATCCGCCCAGCACCGTGGCGCGGATGCTCGCCTGCAGGGTGCCGAGCTCCTCGAGCGTGGCGCGGGCATCGGGCAGGGCCTGCCGGTGCAGCTCCTCGCGGGTAAGGCTGAGACGCTGGTCCTGGGTGCGATAGACCTCGAGGAGTTTCGGGTCGTTGAGGAGGTCGTAGAGGCGGGCGGTGCGCTCAAGGGAGGCGATCTGGCCAAAGAGGGCCTGGCTCGCGCGCGCCCCGGTCACGCCCTGGATAACGAGTTTCTGACCGGTGGTCGCCAGATCGCGGATCTGCAGCACGGCCGTCAGGATGGCAATGAGCAGCGGCACGGCCATGAGGGCCAGGCCCGCCAGCATTAGCCCGCTCAATGACTTGGGACGGCCCCATTGCATGGGAGGCATTCTACCGTCGCCCCGCCCCCCGGCGTGGGCGTTTGCATCACCCCCAGGGCTCACGCAGCAGCCGCTGCTCCCACTGGTAGGCGGTGCGAACGATCGTGTCGAGATCGTCAAGACGAGGGTGCCAGTTCAGCTCCCGCCGGATGCGGTCCGCCTGGGCAATGAGGCTCGCAGGGTCGCCCGGGCGACGGGGCTCCTCGCGCACCTCGAAGCTGCGCCCGCTGATGCGGCGCACGCTGTCGAGCACCTCGCGCACGCTGTAGCCATGTCCGTAGCCGACATTGAGGACGGTGGAGGCGCCCCCACGACGCAGGTACGCCAGCGCATCCAGGTGCGCCCGGGCGAGATCCTCGACGTGGATGTAGTCACGCACCCCGGTGCCATCGGGTGTTGGATAGTCGGTCCCAAACACCGACACGTAGGGCCGCTTGCCCACCGCCGCCTCGCACGCCACCTTGATGAGGAGCGTCGCGTTGGGGGTCGCCTGGCCGATCCGTCCCTGGGTGTCGGAGCCGGCGACGTTGAAGTAGCGCAGCGCGGCGTAGCGCAGTGCTGAGGCCTGCGCCAAGGCCGCCAGCATCCACTCCGACATGAGCTTCGAGGTGCCGTAGGGGTTGATGGGGGCGGTCGGTGAGTCCTCGGCCGCCACTCCGTTCGCGGGGGTGCCGTAGACGGCGGCCGTCGAGGAGAAGACCACGTGGCGTACCCCGGCCTCGCGACAGCACTCGAGCAGCGTGCGCGTCGCACAGGTGTTGTTGCCGAAGTACTTGAGAGGCTCGCGCACCGACTCGGGCACGATCGTGTAGGCCGCGAAATGCATCACGGTCTCGACTCCGTGACGGGCCAGCAACTCGCGGACCGTGGCGGCATCGCCCACGTTGCCCACGATGAGCGGCGTGTCGCGCACCGCCTGGCGGAAGCCGCGCGAGAGATCATCGAGGATGACGACGCGCTCCCCCTGCTCGCGCAGCTGGAGCGCGACGTGGGAACCGATGTAGCCGGCGCCGCCGGTCACTAATATGCTGCCCTGAGCCATGATGCGGCGATGATAAACAAAACGCGTGATGCCGACGTGCAGCCTTTCAGCGGGCTCACGCCCGCGGTCGTGCTGGATGCGGCCAGCGCATGCGGGCTTGAGCCTGACGGCCGGCTGTTCGCCCTCAACAGTTACGAGAACCGCGTCTACCAGCTCGGTGCCGGCGAGCGGCAGTTGGTGCTCAAGTTCTACCGCCCCGGCCGCTGGAGCGACGCGCAGATCCTCGAGGAGCACGTCTTCACCGCCGAGCTCGCCGCCGCCGAGCTGCCGGTGGCTGCGCCGCTGACGCTGCCCGGCGGCACGCTGCTGCACTTCCAGCACTACCGCTTCGCCGCCTTTCCCTGGAGGCGCGGCCGGCCGCCGGAACTTGACGCCGGCGAGGCCCGCGAACTGCTCGGCCGCAGCCTCGCGCGGCTGCATCAGGTCGGCGCCCGCCACCCCTTCGCGCAGCGGCCGCGCATCAGCATCGAGCGACTCGGCTGGGAGGCGCGCGCGCAGGTGCTGCGCGATGGGCTGCTGCCCGAGCGCCTCCTGGAGCGCTATGCCAGCGTCAGCGGCGCGCTCCTCGAGCGCGTGACCGGCGCCTTCGCCGCGGTGGGGGCGACGCACGACATCCGGCTGCACGGGGACTGCCACCTGGGCAATCTCCTGTGGGACGAGCACGGGCCGGTGTTCGTGGACCTCGATGATTGCGCCATGGGCCCACGCGTTCAGGACCTGTGGATGCTGCTCGCCGGCTCCCCGGCCGAGCAGCAGCGCCAGTGGGGCGAGCTCCTCGAGGGCTACCGACAATTCGCCGATTTCGACTGGCGCGAGGTGCGGCTGATCGAACCGCTGCGCGCGCTGCGGATGCTGCACCACGCTGCCTGGGTGTCGCAGCGCTGGGCGGACCCGGCCTTTCCCCGCGCCTTCCCCTGGTTCGGCGAGGAGCGCTACTGGGAGGGGTATCTGCAGGACCTGCTCGAGCAGTTCGATCCGATCGAGGCACCACCGCTGCTGCGCGGAGACGACTGAGAAGTGCAAGCGCTGCACGTGCGCGCGGCGGCGCGGACGCGCTATTGTTGGATGGTCCGCCGTGGCGGAGGGGTGGGTTCGATGGGCCGTCAAGCGCGCGCGTGGGTGGGAGTCGTCATGGGGACTGGTCTGCTGCTCGGCGGCTGCGGCCGGCACGAGCCCGAACCTGCGTCGGTGGCCGCAGCCACCGCCGCGGCGCGCAAGCCCCTCACCCCCGCCGAGACCCTCTCCCGTTCCCTCGTGGCGGCGGTGCCCGCCGCCCGGCCCGCCGGACCTCTCGCGGCGCAGCTTAAATTCGGGTTGCAGTCGCGTCCGGAGCTGAATCAGCCGCTCGAAGTGAAGCTGGCGATCCTGCCGGGCAATCTGCCGATCGAGCGCGTTTACGGCAAGGTCCAGGCCGAGGAGGGGCTCGAGCTGCAGGGCTCGGCCGAACTGCCGGAGACGGTGAAGCCCGCCGAGGGCCAGCCGATCGTGCACAGCGTGTACGTCGTGCCTCGCCGGGACGGGCTCTTCATCCTGACGGCGACCGTTACGGTGGAGGCGGCCGGCCAGACCAACAGCCAGACCTACTCGATCCCCATCATCGCCGGCGAGGGCATGCCCGAGGGTCCTGCCCGCGTTCCCGCCGCCGCTTCGCCCGCGCCCGCACGCTGACGCCCGCCACGAACCCAGAATCGCGAGGGGCTTCACAAGCTGCGGCCCGAGGGGTCCGTATCATCTGAACCGGGCTGTGACAGCCCGGTTATGTCAAAGCCCTATCCCGCCCGCCCGGTCCCCGACGCCGAGCTCAGCCCCGGCGGCACCACTACGCTGGTGCGTGCGGACGCGCGTCCGCACGGGGAGAAGTATCCCGAGTTGCACCCGCAGCTACGCGCCCAGCTGCGCGAGCTGGAGTTGCGCACCGGCAGCGCCTTGCCGGACGTGCCGATGCTGCTGCGGCTGATCAACGAGCATTACGAGACCCTCGAGCGCGAGCGCCGCGGCATCGTTGAGTCCATGCGCCTGATGGCCGATGAGGCCCAGGCGCTCGCCCACGAGGCGCGACAGCAGTCCTCCCGGCACCTGCAGGTCATCCTCGATCACATCAAGGACGTGGTCCTGCTGCTCGACGTGCAGGGCATCGTGCGCACCTTCAATCCGACCGGCGAGCGCGTGTTCGGCTACACCCAGGAAGAGGTCGTCGGCCAGCCCGTCGACCTGCTCATCCCCAAGCTCGCCGTCGACGAGAGCATCCCCGCGGCCCTCGAGCGCCTCGCCGCGAGCCTGGGCGATACGGCGCTCGATCTCGCCAGCCGCGAGCTGATCTGGGCGCTGCGCAAGAATGGCGGTCTGTTCCCGGCCGAGCTCGCCATCAGCAAGGCGCCTGGGGCGATGTACGTCCTGTGCCTGCGCGATGTCACCGAGCGGCAGGAGAGCGAACAGGCCCTGCGCGAGAGTGCACAGCGCTATCAGCTACTGATCGATCACGCCCCGGATGCGATCGTGGTACTGGATGTCGATTCGGGGCGCTTCATCGACGCCAACGGCAACGCGCAGAAACTCTTCGGCCTGCCGCGCGAGGAGCTGCTGACGGTGGGCCCGGTCATGCTCAGCCCGCGCCTGCAGCCCGACGGGTCGCCCTCGGCGCAGAGCGCCCGCGCCTATATCGAGAAAGCCCTGGCCGGTGAGCCGCAGGCCTTCGAGTGGATGCACTGCGATGCGAAGGGACGCGAGCTCATCTGCGAGGTGCGCCTGGTGCACCTGCCGAGCGGCAGCCGCCGGCTGGTGCGGGGCAGCATCGCCGACATCTCGGCGCGCAAGCGCGCCGAGCGCGTCGGTGCCGCCGAGCGACACGTGTTCGAGCAGGTGACGCGCAACGCACCGCTCGAGGAAGTCCTGGATTCGGTGGCGCGGCTCATCGAGTCGGGCATCGAGGGCGCGTGGGGTGCCTTGAGCCTCCTCGCCGGCGACGGCCAGACCTTCTCGCACCTGGTGGCGCCCCGGCTGCCGGCCGAGCTGCGCGCGACGCTCGAGCACGCCGCGATCGGCATTCGTGGGGGCTCGGATGCCGCCTGCGTCTATCTCGGCCGCCAGGTGCTGGTCGCGGACCTGGGCAAGGATCCCTTCTGGGTCGAGCCGCGCGCCGCGGCGCTCGCCGCCGGTTTGCGTGCCAGCTGGTCGACGCCCATCAAGGCCGCGAGCGGCAGCGTGCTCGGCGCGCTCGGTGTCTACTGTGCTGCCGTGCGGCTGCCGAACCCGCCCGAGAACGAGACCATGGCGCGCGCCGCACAGCTGGCCGGTATCGCGATCGAGCGCCATCGCGCCGAGCAGGCCCTGCGCAGCAGCGAGGCCAAGTTCCGCGGGCTGTTCGAGAGCATCGCCGAGGGGGTGTACCAGAGCGGCCGCGACGGGCGGGTGCTGTCGGTGAATCCTGCCTTCGTCGCCATGCTCGGCTACGACTCCGCCGCGCAGCTGTGCGCCCTGGGGGCCGCATCCCTCTACTGGAACCCGGCCGACCGCGCCGAGTTCTGCCGCCGCGTCGAGGCGGAGGGCGGCATCCGTGACGCCGAGTTCTGCATGCGCCGGCGCGATGGCGAGCAGATCGTCGTGCTGGAGAACGCGCGCCCGCTGCACGATGAGGACGGCCGGCACGTGGGCTACGAGGGCACCATCGTCAACATCACCGAGCGCAAACGTGCCGAGCAGGCGATCTTCGCCGAGAAGGAGCGGGCGCAGGTGACGCTGCAGTCGATCGGCGATGCGGTCATCAGCACCGACGCCGAGGGGCGCATCGAGTACCTCAATCCGGTCGCCGAGCGGCTTACCGCCTGGACACTCGCCGAGGCGCGCGGTCAACCGATCAGTGCCGTGCTGCGCATGGTCGATGAGATCACCCGCGAGCCCCTCGACGACTCGCTGCAGGGGGCGCTGGGCCGCGGCGCCACCGGTATCCCCACCGACCAGGCGGTGCTCGTCACGCGCGCCGGGCACGAGGTCGCGATCCAGGAGTCTGCCGCCCCGATCCGCGACCGCAGCGGCGCGGTCATCGGCGCCGTGGTGGTGTTCCACGACGTGACCAAGGAGCGGCGGCTGAAGCGCGCGCTCTCCTGGCAGGCGAGCCACGACGCGCTCACCGGGCTGATCAACCGCCGCGAGTTCGACAGTCGCCTGCACGCGGCACTGCTGAGCGCGCAGCGCGGCGAGGGCGCGTGGGCGCTGCTGTACATCGACCTGGACCAGTTCAAGCTGGTCAACGACACCTGCGGGCACCAGGCGGGTGACCGTCTGCTGCGCGATGTCACCGGACTGTTGCAGACCCGCGTGCGCGGCTCTGACACCATCGCGCGCCTCGGCGGAGATGAGTTCGGGGTGCTGCTCGAGGCCTGCACGCTGGAGCAGGCGACGCGCATCGCCGAGGCAGCGCGCCAGGCGATCCGCGATTTCCGCTTCGTGTGGGGCGGCAGTACGCTCTCGGTCGGGGCGAGCATCGGCATCGTGCAGATCCGCGCGGAGACCGAAAACGTGGCGAGCATCATGAGCGCGGCCGACATCGCCTGCTACGCCGCCAAGGATGCGGGCCGCAACCGCATCCACGTCTACGGCGCCGAGGGCGTGTCGCACCGCCACCGTGAGATGCATTGGGTGGCGCGCGTCACGCGCGCCGCGGAGGACAACCGCCTCGAGCTCTTCTCCCAGCCGATCGTGGCGCTGCGGGAGAGCGCGGCAGGTCCGTTCCACGAGCTGACGGTGCGCTTGCGCGATGACAGCGGCGAGCTCGTGCCCCCCCACGAGTTCATTCCCGCCGCCGAGCGCTACAACGTGATGTCGAGCATCGACCGCTGGGTGGTGGAGCGTGCCCTGGCCCTGTTGCGTCAGCGTCAGCGGCGGGGGCTGACGCTGCCGCTGCTCGCGGTCAACCTGTCCGGCAGCTCCCTCAACGAGCAGTCCTTCGTCGATTTCGTGCTGCAGAGCGTCGGCGAGCCGGCGCTGGCTGCGGCGCTGTGCTTCGAGATCACCGAGACCGCCGCGGTCACCAGCCTGGCGAACGCGCGCTTTCTCATGAGCGAGCTGAAGGCACGCGGCTGCAAGTTCGCCCTGGATGACTTCGGCACCGGCGTCTCCTCATTCGCGTACCTGAAGTCGCTGCCGGTCGATTTCCTGAAGATCGACGGCCAGTTCACCAGCCACATCGCGCAGGATCCGGTCAACCGCAACATGGTCGAGGCCATTGCCAAGGTGGGACGGGCGCTCGGCATCGCCACCGTTGCAGAGTGCGTGGAGAGTGAGGCGATGCTCGCGGAGCTGCGCAACATCGGTGTCGACTACGCGCAGGGCTTGTTCCTCGGCCCCGCGGGGCCTGTTGCGCAGCTCGGAACCTGAAGCGTCCGAATCTGTCGTAGTCGAGGCGCGGTCTGGCAAGGTAAGATGCGCGCGTCTTAGGTCGCTTGAAATTACCCCCGTGTTTACCGCCCCTGCCGCGCCGTGGCGCGCGGTTGCCCTGCTGTTGCTGTCCCTCGCCACCGCGCGCGCCGCGACGCCTGTGCCGCCGGAGACGGTCGCCGCACAGCTGCGCGAGGCTGCGCTCGCTGGCCACTCCGTCGCCTACTCCTGGGTGAGCGAGCTGTCGACGCGATTCGGGCCGCGCCCGGCCGGCTCGCTCAACGAGGAGCGCGCCGCCGAGTGGGCGGCCGCGCGACTGAAGGCGCTCGGCTTCGACAACGTGCACATCGAGCGCTTCCCCCTCACCGCGTGGGTGCGTGGCGGTGAGTCCGCCGCCATCGTGGGCCCGGTGCCACAGCCGCTCGTGATCGCCACACTCGGCGAGTCCCCTCCCACCCCGCCCGACGGCCTGGAGGGCGACGTGGTGATCTTCCCCACGCTCACCGCGCTCGAGGCGGCGCCCGCCGGCGCGCTGCTCGGCAAGATCGCGATGGTGAACCTGCGCATGGTGCGCACGCAGGATGGCGCCGGCTACAGCGCCGCGGTCGAGGGCCGCACCGAAGGCCCGCGGGTGGCCGCGCAGCGGGGCGCGATAGCCTTCATGCTGCGCTCGGTGGGCACGGACGGTCATCGCCTCGCGCACACCGGCACGGTCCGCTATGCCGACGGGCGCGTACCGATACCGGCCTTTGCTCTTAGCGCCCCGGATGCTGACCAGCTGGAGCGCCTGAGTGCCCTCGGCCAGATCCCCCGCGTGCATCTGTTCTCCGGTGCCTCCTATCGCGCCGACGCGCACTCGCAGAACGTGATCGCCGACGTGCGCGGTACGCGCAAGCCCGAGGAGTTCGTGCTGCTCGGTGCGCACCTGGACAGCTGGGACCAGGGCACGGGTGCGCTCGATGACGGGGCGGGCACGGCCATCATCGTCGGCGCGGCCAAGCTGATCCGTGACCTGCCGCACCGGCCGCCGCGCACCGTGCGGGTGGTGCTGTTCGGCGCCGAGGAAGTCGCCCAGCCGGTGAAGCCCGGCGGCGCCTTCGGTGGTCATGCCTACGCCGACACCCATCGCACCGAGCTCGAGCACCACGTGCTCGCCGGCGAGAGTGATCTGGGGACGGACCGGGTCTACGCGGTCGAGCTGCCCCCGACCCAGCTGCACGGCGACTTCGCCGCTCGCCTGCAGCGGCTCCTGGCACCGCTCGGCATCCTGCCGCCGAGCCGCTCACCCGAGGATGCCGGCACCGACGTCGGCCCGACCATCGCCGGCGGGGTGCCCGCCGTGACCCTGGATCAGGACGCGACGCATTACTTCGACCTGCACCATACCCCCGATGACACGCTCGACAAGGTCGATCGCGCGCAGCTGGAGCAGAACGTGGCCGCCTGGGCCGTACTGACCTGGCTCGCGGCCGACAGCGATGTGAACTTCCGCGCCGACGGCGCCGTGCCCCCGCCGGCGGACTGAGCCACGCGGCACGCGGAAGGTCTGGGCAGTGGGACCGCTGCAGGGGATCCGGGTTCTTGACCTGTCGCGCGTGCTCGCCGGACCGTGGGCGACGCAGCTGCTGGCAGACTTCGGCGCCGAGGTGATCAAGGTGGAGTCCCCCCGCGGGGGCGATGACACCCGCAGCTGGGGTCCGCCGTGGCTGCGCGATGCGCACGGTGCGCCCACCGCGGAGTCGGCCTACTTCCTCAGCACCAACCGCGGTAAACGCTCGATCACGCTCGATCTGGCGCACCCCGAGGGCGCGCGTCTTGCACGCGAGCTCGCGCTGCGCAGCGACGTGCTGGTCGAGAACTTCAAGGTGGGGGGACTTGCACGCTATGGGCTCGCCTTCGCCGAGCTGGCGGCCGCCCACCCCAGGCTCATCTACTGCTCCATCTCCGGCTTCGGTCAGGATGGCCCGGATGCCGCCCGCCCCGGATATGACGCCATGATCCAGGCGCTCGGGGGCCTGATGAGCCTCACCGGCATCGAAGATGGCGAGCCCGGTGCCGGCCCGGTCAAGGTGGGCGTCGCGGTGGCGGACCTGATGGCGGGTATGTACGCCGCGAGCGCCATCCTCGCGGCGCTGCACGAGCGCGAGCGTTCCGGGCGTGGCCAGTACATTGACCTCGCACTGCTGGATACCCAGCTCGGCTGGCTCGCCAACCAGAACCTCAACTACCTCCTGAGCGGCGAGGTGCCGCGCCGGCGCGGCTCGGCCCATCCGAACATCGTGCCCTACCAGGCATTCGCAACCGCCGACGGGCACCTGATGCTCGCCGTCGGCAACGACCGGCAATTCGTCAGCTTCTGTCAGGCTGCCGGGCTCGAGGCGCTCGCTCGGGACGCGCGCTTCACCCAAAACGCCGGACGCGTCGCCCACCGGGGCGAGCTCACCGGGGCCATCGCCGCCGCGCTGCGCCAGCGCCCCACCGCGGAGTGGCTGCGTCGCTTTGCGGCGGCCCAGGTGCCCTGTGGTCCGATCAACGATATCGCCCAGGCTTTCGCCATGCCCCAGGTGCGGCATCGGGGCATGCGTCTCGACCTGCCGCATCCGCGTGCCGGTTCGGTCCCGGGCGTCGCGAACCCGGTGCGCTTCTCGCGCAGCGTCATTGAGTACCCGCGCGCGCCACCCCTGCTCGGACAACACACGCGCGAGGTGCTGAGCGGGGAGCTCGGCCTCTCGGCCGCCCAGGTGGAGGAGTTGCGGGCGAGCGGAGCGCTCGGCAAGCTGGACCCATGAGCGAGGAGATCCTCAGCACGCGCGCGGGTCCTTTGTGTGAGCTGCGGATCAACCGGCCCGCCAAGCGCAATGCGCTCACGTTCGCGATGTACGCCGCGCTGGTCGCGGCACTGCGCGCCGCACAGGAGGACCCCGAAGTGCGGGTGCTCGTGCTGAGCGGCGAGGGCGCCTCCTTCAGCGCCGGCAACGACCTGAACGATTTCCTGCACGGCCCGCCCTTCAATGCCGAGCACCCCGTGCTGGCATTTCTGCATACCCTCGCCGGCTACGAGAAGCCGATCGTCGCGGCGGTACAGGGCGCCGCCGTGGGCATCGGCGTCACCCTGCTGTTGCACTGCGACCTGGTCGTGGCGGCGCGCGATGCGACCTTCTCGCTGCCCTTCGTGAAGCTGGGTCTCGTGCCGGAGGCGGCGAGCTCGCTCCTGCTGCCCCACCTCGCGGGCCGGCAGCGCGCGGCGGAGCTGCTGCTGCTCGGGGAGCCCTTCGATGCGACGCACGCGCTCTCTCTCGGGCTGGTTAACCGCGTGGTGGAGGCGGACCAGCTGCTCGTGACCGCCCGCGCCTTTGCGGCCAGCCTGGCGCAGCAACCCCAGCAGGCGCTGCGGGCGACGCGGCGGCTGCTGCGCGGTGAGGTCGCGCCGGTGCTCGAGCGCATCGAGGCCGAGGCGCGCATCTTCGGCGCGCAGCTTGAGTCGCCGGAGTTTCGTGCCGCGGTCAGCGCGGCGCTGGCCGGCAAGGGCAAGGGCCGCTGAGGTGCCGGTCTATGCCCTCGACGGGCGCGTCCCGGTGCTCGATCCGAGCGCCTTTCTGCACCCGCAGGCCGTGCTCATCGGCGATGTCATCGTCGGGCCACGTTGCTACATCGGCCCTGGCGCCTCGCTGCGGGGTGACTTCGGCCGCATCCAGGTGGGCGCCGGCGCGAACGTGCAGGACGGCTGCGTGCTGCACACCTTCCCGGGCCAGCAAACGCTCCTCGAGGAGGACTCCCACGTCGGGCACCGCGCGGTGCTGCACGGCTGCACCGTGCGGCGCGGGGCGCTGATCGGCATCGGCGCGATCGTGATGGATGATGCCGTGATCGAGGCGGAGGCGTTCGTCGGCGCGGCGAGCTTCGTGCCGGCGCGAACGGTCGTGCCGGCGCGCACGCTCGCGCTGGGCGTGCCGGCGCGGGTAGTGCGCGCCCTGACCGCGGAGGAGATCGCCTGGAAGGCGCGGGGCACGCGCGAGTACCAGGACCTCGCCGCGCGCTGCCTGCGCACGCTCAGCGAGTGCGCACCCCTCACCGCCGCCGAGCCCGAGAGGCCTCGCTTCAGCGCCTCCGATCTCGCCCCCCTCCACACCCTGCCGCGGCCGGCGGACTAACTCTGCGGGGGATCCGCCGCGTCCGGGTTCAGGACCCCGAAGCTCGCCGGCAGCCGCGCGTAGAAGAGCCGCAGCCGCCGCTCGCCCAGGCGCGCGAGGAGTCGGGCCGCCTCCGTCTCGGTGACGACGAACTCGACCTCCACGGTCTCGGTCCCGGCCAGCTCGAAGAACGTGCTTTCGTGCAGCACGTGGTGGCGCCCGAATCCGGCCATGGCCTGAAACGCCGAGCCGCCGCGCACCCCGAGTCCGTTGGCCTCCTCCAGCAGCCACTCCCATACCCGCCGTCCCTGCGTGCGCTGGTTGGCGTGCACGTAGAAGCGAAGCAGCAGGCCTTGCATCGAAGCCCCCTCAGCCGCGCAGCCAGGCGACCGTGGCAATGCCGGCGAAGGTGAGCAGCACCGAACCTGCCAGGTGCGTCGCGGCCGCCGCGCCGGCCGCGGCGGTGCGCCCCTGCGCGAGGAGGGTCATGACCTCGGCGGAGAAGGTCGAGAAGGTGGTCAGCCCGCCGCAGAAGCCGGTGATGACGAACAGCCGCCACTCGGGCGCGAGCGCCGGATAGGCGGCGAAGAAGCCGATCGCCGCGCCGACGATGTAGCCGCCGAGCAGGTTCGCGGCGAGTGTGCCGGGGGGAAGCGCCGGCCACTGCGCGTTCAGCGCCAGCCCGAGCCACCAGCGCAGCAGCGCGCCGAGCGCGCCGCCGATACCGATGGCGACGATCGACTTCCACATGCGGCCGTTGTAACCCAGCGCGTCAGCAGCGTGCAACGTTCGAGTATGCTTGCCGCATGCCTCAAGGCAGTCTCACGCGGGCGGCGGCGCTGGCGGGTGCGCTGTGGTTCGCGCTCGCCGTGGGCGGCTGTGCGCGCCACGGGGCAGATGCGCAGCTGCAGGCGATCTACAACAGTGAATGGAAGTGGCGCAGCGACCAGCAGCCGGGGGATGAGGATGCCAACCGTCCGATCGCCGACCGCCTGCCGCGTGTCGACAGCGCCACCCAGGAGATGCGCCTGCGCTACTGGGAGGACGTCGACCGGCGCCTGGCGCGCATCCCGCGGGCGAAGCTCTCGCCGCGCGAGCAGCTGAACTACGACATCTACAGGGCGCAGATCGAGGTGCTGATCGCCAATCAGCGCTTCCGCGACTTCGAGATGCCGGCCAACTCGGACACCAGCTTCTGGACCGACCTCGGCTACACCGCGCGGCGGCCCTTCCGGCGCCTCGAGGACTATCAGCACTGGCTCGGGCAGCTGCGCGACATCCCGCGCTATTTCGCCGAGGAGATGCAGCAGATGCGCGCCGGACTGCGCCGCGGCTTCACCCCGCCGCGCGCCACGATGGAGGGGCGCGATGCCTCACTCACCGCGGTCACGGATCCGGCGCCGGAGGCGACGGTACTGTACACCCCGTTCCAGGACATGCCCGGCATCGCCCCCGCGCAGCAGCAGGCACTGCGCGCGCAGGCGGTGCAGCTGATCCGCGACGTCGACCAGCCCGCCTACCGCCGGCTGCTCAGCTTCATGCGCGAGGAGTATGTGCCCCGCATGCGTACCACGCTCGCCGCCGAGGACCTGCCCGACGGCCACGCCTACTACCGCGCCAAGATCCGCGAGTTCACCACGCTGGATATGGAGCCGGCCGCCATCCACGCGTTCGGCGTCGCGGAGGTGGAGCGGCTGCACGCGGCGATGACCGAGGCCATGCACGAGACCGGTTTCAAGGGGGAGTTCAGCGCCTTCCTCGAGTTCCTGCGGCGTGACCCGCGCTTCTACGCCAAGACGGCCGAGGAGCTGTTGATGCGCGCGGCCTGGGTGGCGAAGCGCTTCGATGGCAAGGCCGGGCAGTTCTTCGGCTACCTGCCGCGGGCCCGCTTCGCGATCAAGCCCGTGCCGCAGGACATGGCGCCGTACTACACCGCCGGCCGCGGCGGGGCGGGGGTCTACCTCATCAACACCTATGACCTGCCGAGCCGCCCGCTCTACAACCTGACCGCGCTCACCCTGCACGAGGCCGCCCCCGGCCACGCCTTCCAGATCCCGATCGCCATGGAGCACAAGGACCAGCCCGCCTTCCGCCAGCTCACCTACATCTCGGCCTACGGGGAGGGCTGGGCCCTTTACTGCGAGCAGCTCGGGGTCGAGATGGGGATGTACGACGATGCCTACGAGCGCTTCGGCATGCTCGGGTACCAGATCTGGCGGGCGGCGCGCCTCGTGGTCGACACCGGCATACACGCGCAGGGCTGGTCGCGCGAGCAGGCACGCGAGTACTTCCGCCGCTACACCGCGCTCTCTGAGCGCGAGATCGACACCGAGATCGACCGCTACATCACCTGGCCGGGCCAGGCGCTCTCGTACTACCTGGGCGAACACGCCCTGCTCGAGGGACGGCGCAAGGCCGAGCAGGCGCTCGGCGAGCGCTTCAACGTCCGAGCCTTCCATGACGCGGTGCTCGAGCTCGGCTCGGTCCCGCTGCCGGTGCTGGCCGCCCGCATCGACCGCTTCATCGCCGACGGCGGCCGTGGACCCTACCCCGACATGGAATAGGCCTTGCGGTTAACATAGTCCGCCGCGTGTTCGCGGTCGTGGCAAAGGAGAATCTATGAAACGCTCGTCGTGGCTCGTGGCTGTTGGGGCGATGCTGCTCGCGGCGGCGGCGCAGCCGACGCTGGTGCAGGCGCAGAACGCGCAGCAGGAGAAGATGAAGACCTGCAACGCGGATGCAAAGTCCAAGGCGCTCAGCGGCGAGGCCCGCAAGAGCTTCATGAAGACCTGCCTGTCGGATCAGCCGGCCGCGGCCACCGGCCTCAACAGTCAGCAGGAAAAGATGAAGACCTGCAACGCCGACGCCAAGATCAAGGCGCTCAAGGGCGATGCGCGCCGGGCCTTCATGAAGGAGTGCCTGTCGGGCAGCTCGAAGTAGGCCTCGCCGCGGACTCAAGGCCGCCGGGCCCCGTCCGGCGGCTTTACTTTCCGCCGCGGTATAGCCAACGGGAATATCTAGGGCATAAAAATCGATTGTTCCTTTAGGACTGCAGCCCCCTAAAATCCAGGCGTCGGCCCGGCACAGGAAGGCCCATGTCCGCGATCCCGCTCCCAGGAACCCGCCGCTACGCGCTCGCCGCCCAGCAACTGCCGTGCTTCGTCGGCGGGGAGTTCGTGCGCCGCGGCCGCACCTTCGAGAACCTGAGTCCCGTCACCGGGCGGGTGCTGAGCACGGTCACCGAGGCGGACGCCTCGCTCGTGGATCAGGCGGTGCAGGCGGCGCGCGCGGCGCTGCGCGGACCGTGGGGCCGCACGACGCCGGCCGAGCGGGCCGCGCTGCTGCGGCGCGTGGCCGAGCGCATCGAGCAGCGCTTCGATGAGTTCGTTGGTGCCGAGATCGCCGACACCGGCAAGACGCTGAAGCAGACCATGAACCTCGACATCCCGCGCGGCGCGGCCAACTTCCGCGCCTATGCGGACCTGCTGCTGGCGCGCGGCTCGGAGTGCTTCGAGATGGCGACGCCGGACGGGCGGGGCGCCCTCAACTACTCGCTCCACCGCCCGCTCGGGGTGGTGGCCATCGTCGTGCCCTGGAACCTGCCGTTCCTGCTCATGACCTGGAAGGCCGCGCCGGCGCTCGCCTGCGGCAACGCGGTCATCGTCAAGCCCTCCGAGGAGACGCCCTCGAGCGCGGTGCTGCTGGCGCAGGTGATGGAGGAGGCCGGCGTGCCCGCCGGGGTCTTCAACCTGGTGCACGGCTTCGGGCCCGGCTCGGCCGGGGAGGCGCTGGTGAGCCATCCCGAGGTCAATGCCATCGCCTTCACCGGCGAGACGGCCACGGGCGCGGCGATCATGCGCAGCGCCGCCGCGACGGTGAAGCCGCTGTCCTTCGAGCTCGGCGGCAAGAACGCGGCGCTGGTCTTCGCCGACGCGGATTTCGAGGCCGCGCTATCCGGCACGGTGCGCTCGGTGTTCTCCAACTGTGGCCAGGTGTGCCTGAGCTCGGAGCGCGTCTACGTGGAGCGGCCGCTCTTTGAGCGCTTCGCGGCCGCGCTCACCGAGCGCGCGCGGCGCCTGAAG
>JAFAPI010000072.1 GCA_019247195.1 Gammaproteobacteria bacterium | reverse complement strand
GTCTTGCGCCATGCGGCCAGTATACTGGAGCACGCCCCCGGCCACGGCGCAGCGCCAGGCGGGCCCGCGGGTCGCATTTGAGTCCCCAACGGTCGCCGCAAAGCATGTCATCCGGGCAGGAGGCCTGCAGACTGCCCGCTCGAGGTGGGCGCGCCATGACACTCAGCGTGTTTGACATCTTCAAGGTCGGCATCGGTCCGTCGAGCTCCCACACCATGGGGCCGATGCGCGCCGCGCGCGAGTTCGCGCTCGGACTGAAGCAGGACGGGCTGCTCGCCGAGACGCGCGCGGTCGTGGTCCGCCTCTACGGTTCTCTGGCGCTCACCGGCCGCGGCCATGGCACCGACCGGGCCGTGCTCGCCGGACTCGAGGGCGGGGAACCCGAGACCCTCGACCCGGACAGCATCGAGCCGACCGTGCAGCGCATCCGCGGCAGCGGCCGCCTGCGGCTGCTGGGCGAGCACGAGGTCGATTTCGACGAGCCGATGCAGCTGCTGTTCATGCTGCACGAGCGGCTGCCGCGCCACTCCAACGGCCTGCGCTTCAGCGCGCTCGGCAGCGGCAACCGCCTGCTGCGCGAGCAGGACTACTACTCGATCGGCGGCGGTTTCATCGTACGCGGCCAGGAGGCCGAGGCGGCCGAGGCGCGCAGCCATGCTGCCCCGCCATACCCCTTCGCCTCCGCCGAGGAGCTGCTCGCCCTGTGCCGCGCACACGGCCTCGAGATGTACGAGCTGGTGCTGGCAAACGAGTACGCCTGGGCGAGCCCGGCCGAGGTGCGCGCGCGGCTGCTGCACATCTGGGAGGTGATGCAGGCGTGCGTGGCGCGCGGCTTTCGCCAGACCGGGCTCCTGCCGGGGGTACTCAAGGTGCGCCGCCGCGCGCCGCGGCTCTACCGACAGCTCACCGAGAGCGGCACCGTGCGGCCGCTCGACGTCATGGACTGGGTCAACGCCTTCGCGCTCGCGGTCAACGAGGAGAACGCCGCCGGCGGGCGCGTGGTCACCGCCCCGACCAACGGCGCCGCCGGCATCGTCCCGGCGGTGCTGCACTACTATCGCCGTTTCGAGAGCGGCGCCAACGATGAAGGCGTGGTGCGCTTCCTCCTGGTCGCCGCCGCGATCGGCATGCTCTATAAGCGCAATGCCTCGATCTCGGGGGCCGAGATGGGCTGTCAGGGCGAGGTGGGGGTGGCCTGCTCCATGGCCGCCGCCGGCCTGGTGGCGGCGCTGCAGGGCACCAACGAGCAGATCGAGAACGCCGCCGAGATTGGCATGGAGCACAACCTCGGGCTCACCTGCGACCCCGTGGCGGGACTGGTGCAGATCCCGTGCATCGAGCGCAACGCCATGGGTGCCGTCAAGGCCATCAACGCCGCGCGGCTGGCGATGCGCGGCGACGGCTCGCACAAGGTGTCACTCGACCAGGTGATCGCGACCATGCGCCAGACCGGGGCCGACATGTCGACCATCTACAAGGAGACCTCCCAGGGGGGTCTCGCGGTCAACGTGGCGGAGTGCTGATCAGCCGAACAGTCCGAAGAAGCGTGCGGGCGGTGGATCCTCGCGCCGCACCTCGCGTACTTGCGCCGCCCCCAGCTCACCCCACGTCTCACACGCGAAGCTGATCGAGCAGAGCGCCGCGGTGCCGAGCCCGCTGCCGGCCTGCGCGGGCACGAGCAGCTGCATGAGCTCGGTGACTCCGGGGTTGTGGCCGACGAGCAGCAGGTGTCCGATGCGCGGTGCCGTCGCCTGTGCGATGGCGAGCAGTTCCGGCGCGGCGGCCAGGTAGAGCTTCTCCTCGCGCACCACGCGCGACAGCGCCAGCTCGCGCGCGACGATGTCTGCGGTCTGCTGCGTGCGCCGCGCGGGGCTCGCCAGCAGCAGGTCCGGCACCAGCGTCAGCTCCGCCAGGCGCCGCGCCATCGAGCGGGCCGTCGCCGTGCCGCGCCGGCTGAGCGGGCGCTCGAGGTCGCTCAGCCCGGCATCCTGCCAGCGCGCCTCGCCGTGGCGCATGAGCGTCAGGCGCTTCACCCGGGGACCCCGATCAGCACCCGGCCGCTCTCCTCGCGCACCGGGTAGCGGCGCAACGGCTCGTAGGCGGGCGGGGTGAGCGCCGCGCCGGTGCGCAGGCAGAAGCGCGCCCCGTGGCGCGGGCAGATGATCTCGCAGTCTTCGACCGGGGCGTCCCCGAGCGCCTGGCCGTCGTGCGTGCAGCGGTCCTCGACCGCGTGCAGCGTCGCGCCGCAGCGCACGATCAGCACCGCCTCGCCTTCGACCTCGGCAACCAGCGGGCTGCCCTCGGCGACGGCGTCCGCGGCGCCGACGTCGGCCCAGGTGAGATCCACTAGAACATCCCCGTCTGCAGGCGCGCCGCCTCGCTCATCATGCTCTGGTCCCAGGGCGGCTCGAAGGTGAGCTCCACTTTCACTTCGCGCACGGTCGGGATGCGCCGCAGCTTGTCGCGTACGTCATCGACCAGGATCTCCCCCATGCCACAGCCGGGCGCGGTAAGGGTGATCTTCACCTCAAGGCTGCGCGTGCCGTCCTCGTGCTGCACCACCTCACAGGCGTACACGAGCCCGAGGTCGACGATGTTGATGGGGATCTCGGGGTCATAGCAGGTGCGCATCTGTGCCCAGGCGAGCTGGCGCACGTCCTCCTCGCTGGCATTGGGCGGCAGCTCGGGCGGCTTGACCGCCTCCTGGCCGATCGCATCGGCATCCTCGCCGGCGATGCGGAACAGGTTGCCGTCGAGATAGACGGTGAAACTGCCTCCGAGCGCCTGCGTGATGTAGCCCGCCTGGCCCACCT
The DNA here is from genome assembly GCA_019247195.1 of Gammaproteobacteria bacterium. Taxonomy (GTDB): domain Bacteria; phylum Pseudomonadota; class Gammaproteobacteria; order Steroidobacterales; family Steroidobacteraceae; genus 13-2-20CM-66-19. The sequence goes on along the minus strand of JAFAPI010000072.1, from coordinate 5,049 downwards.
TGAGCGTCACCTCCTGGCCAGCCGGCACGACCACCGCGCGCACCTCGCGCGTGACGACGAAGGGCTCGTTGTCGACGCGACGCATGCTCACTCGGTGGAGACGGTGGCGGCGGCGCCGCGCTCCAGGGCGGCGTTCAGGGTATGCCAGCACAGGCTCGCGCATTTGACGCGCGCCGGGAACTCGCGCACCCCCGAGAGCGCGGCGAGCTTGCCGAGCGCCGCATCCGCCGCGGCGCCCCCGGTGAGCAGGGCGTGTACCTGCTGAAAGAGCGTCTGCACCTCCGCCCGCGGCTTGCCCTTGACCGCTTCGGTCATGAGCGAGGCGGAGGCGGTGGAGATGGCGCAGCCCTTGCCCTCGAAGCGAATGTCGGCGATACGCTCCCCGTCCAGGCGCAGGCTCACCGTCAGGCGGTCGCCACACAGCGGGTTGTGGCCCTCGGCGACGCGGTTCTCCTCGCTCAGCCGTCCGAAGTTGCGCGGGTGGCGGTTGTGATCGAGGATCACGTCGCGGTACAGGTCCTTGAGGTCCATCAGCCGAATAACCCCCGCGCGCGCTGCAGCGCCGCCACGAGCCGCGCCACGTCTTCCTCGGTGTTGTAGCAGCCGAAGGAGGCGCGCGCCGTCGCCGGCACGTTGAAGAAGGTCATGACCGGCATCGCGCAGTGATGCCCGGTGCGCACCGCCACACCCTCGGCGTCGAGGATGGTGCCGAGGTCGTGCGCGTGCACGCCGCGCATGGTGAAGGACAGTACCGCGGCCTTGTGGGCGGCGGTGCCGATCAGCTCGATGTCCGGCAATGCGCCCACCTGCGCGGTGGCGAGCTCGAGCAGGCGCGCCTCGTGGGCCGCGACCGCCTCGAGCGACAGACTCTCGAGGTAGTCCATGGCCGCCGCGAGCCCGATCGCGCCGGAGATGTTCGGGGTGCCTGCCTCGAAGCGGTAGGGCAGTTCGTTGTAGGTGGTGCGCTCGAAGGACACGGTGCGGATCATGTCCCCGCCGCCCTGCCACGGCGGCATGCTCTCCAGCAGTGCCTCGCGGGCGTACAACACGCCGATACCCGTCGGGCCGTACATCTTGTGCGCGGAGAAGGTGTAGAAGTCCGCCCCCAGCGCCTGCACGTCGACACGCGTGTGCGGGGCCGCCTGCGCGCCGTCGATGAGCACCACGGCGCCCTGAGCATGCGCATCGCGGATCAACTCCGCGACCGGCAGGATGGTGCCGAGCGCATTGGAGATGTGCGCCACGGCGACGAGTCGCGTGCGCGGTGAGAGCAGCCGGCGGAAGGCCTCGTAGTCGAGCTCGCCGCGGGTATTGATGGGCGCCACCTTGAGCGTGCAGCGGGTCTGCTCGCACACCAGCTGCCAGGGCACGATATTGGCGTGATGCTCGAGCGCGCTGATGAGGATCTCGTCCCCGGTGCGATAGCGCGGCCGCGCGTAGGACTGGGCCACGAGGTTGATGCCCTCGGTCGTGCCGCGCACGAAGATCACCTCGCGCACCGAGGCCGCATTGATGAAACGGCGCGCGCGCTCGCGCGCACCCTCGAACGCACCGGTCGCCGCCTGGCTGAGGGTATGCACACCGCGATGCACGTTGGCATGGGAGTGCGTCTCGTAGTCCTCGATCGCGCGCAGCACCTGCCGCGGTCGCTGCGAGGAGGCGGCACTGTCGAGGTAGGTGAGCGGATGACCGTTGACCCGCGTGGCCAGGATCGGGAAGTCGCGCCGCACGCGCTCCACGTCGTAAGGCCTCACCGCACTGGCGGGTTGCGGCCGGGCACTCATGGCAGCTCCTCCGGGGCCGCCTCGGGCAGCAGCCTGGCGAGCCGGGCCTCGAGCTGACGGCGCAGCGCGGGCTGACCGATGCCGGCGATCACGTCCTCGAGGAAGGCCCACTTCAGGAGCCGCAGGGCGCTCTCGCGCGCGAGCCCGCGGGCCAGGAGGTAAAAGAGCATCTGCTCGTCGAGCTTGCCGACGCTCGCGCCATGGCTGCAGCGCACCGCGTCGGTGTAGATCTCGAGCTGCGGGCGAACGTCGATCTCGGCCTCGGGACCGGCCAGCAGGCCGCGCAGCGACTGCTGCGAGTCCGCATCCGCGGCGCTGTGCGCCACCACGATCTTGCCGTTGAAGGCCACGCGCGAACGGCCCGCGGCAATGCCCCGGAAGAGCTGGTGCGTGCGGGTGGCGCGCGCGGCGTGCTCGACGCGCGCATACGTGTCCTGCACCTGGGAGCGCTCGCCGAGGGCCGCGACGGCGAGGTCGACCCGCGCCCGCTCGCCGCCGAGGGTCAGCGCGAGCGTCGAGCGGGCGGCCTGGCCGCCGGTATGCAGCGCATGCAGCCGGTAATGCGCATCGGCGTCAAGGCGGGCGCCCAGGGTGTCGAAGAGGATGCTGCGGGGATTCAGGTCCTGCACCCGGTAGTGGGTGCAGTGCGCGCCGGCGGCGAGGTGCACCTCGACCGCGCTGGTCACGAAGCCGCCCTCGCTGCCCGCGCTCAGGTGCCGCTCGATGAGTTCGAGACCGGCGCCAGGTTCCACCTCCACCTCGAGGCGCGGATAGGAGGCACCCGCGCCGGCGGGGGCAGAGGCGACGAACAGGAATTCGACACGTTCGGTTCCCGCCGCGACCTTCACCCGAGCGACCTCGGCGGCGAGGGCGGCGTTGAGCAGCGAGAATCGTTCATCCGGGCCTTGCCGCAGCGTGCGTTCGAGCGCGGCCGCCGCGAGGGGCGGGCCCGGAGCCGCCGAGCGCGCCCGGTCGAAGTGGCCATCCACGAAAACACAGCGGGTGAAGCCCGGCAGGGCCGGCGGCAGCTCGAGGGAGGCGGGCACCATTCCTGAGGCGGGCGTGAAGCGCTGACGCTCGAGGCTGCGCAGATTGGCGTAACGCCAGTTCTCGTCGCGCGCACTCGGCAGCCCCTGCCGGGTGAGCGCCTCCAGGGCGCGCCGGCGGGCATCCCGGTGCGGGAGTCCCTGCTGGGCCGCCCCGGCTTCGCCGGCGATGCGCTCGAGGAGGGCGCTCATCAGGCGGCTTCCCCGCTCACCCAGTCGTAGCCTCGGCGCTCGAGCTCGCGGGCGAGCTCCGCTCCGCCGCTGCGGACGATGCGGCCGCGGCTCAGCACGTGCACCGCATCCGGCACCACATGCTCGAGGAGCCGCTGGTAGTGGGTCACGAGCACCGTCGAGCGCGCCGGGCTGCGCAGCGTGTTGATGCCGGCCGCGACGATCTTCAACGCGTCGATGTCGAGGCCCGAGTCGGTCTCATCGAGGATCGCGAGCGTCGGCTCGAGCACGAGCATCTGCAGGATCTCGTTGCGCTTCTTCTCGCCGCCCGAGAAGCCTTCGTTGACCCCGCGCGACAGGAAGCTGTCCTCCATGCGCATCAGGCGCATCTTCTCGCGCACCAGCGCGAGGAAATCGAAGGCGTCGACCTCGGGCTGCCCCTGCGCCGTGCGGGCGGCATTGAGCGCCGCCTTGAGCAGATAGACGTTGTTCACCCCGGGGATCTCCACCGGGTACTGAAAGCCGAGAAAGAGCCCGGCGCGGGCGCGCTCCTCCGGTGCCAGGCTGAGCAGGTCCTTCCCGGCATAGCGGACGCGACCGCCGGTGACCTCGTAGCCGGGGCGGCCGGCCAGCACATGCGCGAGCGTGCTCTTGCCCGAGCCGTTGGGCCCCATGATGGCGTGGACCTGGCCGCGCGGCACGCTCAGGCGCAGGCCGTTGAGGATCTTGCGGCCCTCGACGGTGACCTCGAGGTCCTCGATCTCCAGAAGCGCTGTGCTGTCCATCAGCCCACCGCACCTTCCAGGCTCACCGCCAAGAGCGCCTGCGCCTCGACCGCAAACTCCATCGGCAGCTCCTTGAACACGGACTTGCAGAAACCGCTGACGATCATGTTGACCGCATCCTCGGCGTCGATGCCGCGCGCCTGGAGGTAGAACAGCTGGTCCTCGCTGATCTTGGAGGTGCTCGCCTCGTGCTCGACGGTCGCGGTGGGATTTTTCACCTCGACGTACGGGAAAGTGTGCGCGCCACACTCACCGCCCATCAGGAGCGAGTCGCACTGCGTGAAGTTACGCGCCCCACTCGCGCTCGGCAGCATCTTCACCAGCCCGCGGTAGGTATTCTGGCCGTGACCGGCCGAGATGCCCTTGGAGATGATGGTGCTGTGGGTGTTCTTGCCGATGTGGATCATCTTGGTGCCGGTGTCGGCCTGCTGATAGTTGTTCACGGTGGCGACGGAGTAGAACTCCCCGCGCGCGTTGTCACCGCGCAGCACGCAGCTCGGGTACTTCCAGGTGATGGCGGAGCCGGTCTCGACCTGCGTCCAGGAGATGTGCGCGTTGCGGCCGCGGCAATCGCCGCGCTTGGTAACGAAGTTGTAGATGCCGCCGCGGCCCGCCTCATCGCCCGGATACCAGTTCTGGACGGTGGAGTATTTGATGAAGGCATCGTCGAGCGCGATGAGCTCCACCACCGCCGCGTGCAGCTGGTTCTCATCGCGCATCGGGGCCGTGCAGTTATGCACCGCGAAACCCTTCACCAGGTAGGAGTGGGGCTCGCTGGAGGTCTCGAAATTGTAGACAAAGCCCTCGTAGGGCTGACGCTCGATGACTCGTACGGGTACCAGGAAATAATCGTAGCGTCGGATCGCACGGCGGCCGCGCGTGTGCTCGGTGTAGTAGAGACAATACAGCGTCGATTGGCGGATGATCCGGCTATCCTTCATGGGTTCGTCGAAGGCTTTTCGGATCGTCATGTAGGCGAAAATACCGCGGCGCGCGAGCATCTCCTGCAGCTGGAAGGCGAGCAGGCGCGAGACGGTGTTGCAGCGGACAGTGGTCAGTGGGCCGGCGTGACCAAGGCTCCCGTCGCCGCGGTAGTACGCATCGACGGCGAGTTTCTGCCGCGCCGGCGGCAGGTCCATCACCGCTTTGCTGAAACGCTTGCCATGTGCATAACGACCGCCGTGCCGCTCGAGCGCTGCGCACAGCGGCGCCTAGTACACCACGAGATACATGCCAGGGCGCTTGGTATCGAGCGTGCGGGAG
>JAFAPI010000040.1 GCA_019247195.1 Gammaproteobacteria bacterium | reverse complement strand
GGCAGATCAACGCCCGCCTCGGTGGCGCCGAATGCAGTGGTGGATGGAAGTGCGCCCTCTCGTTTTTCTATCCGCCCGGCACCTCCTGGGATGCACCGGTGACGACGGTCAGTGCGGCACCGGCAGCGGCCGTGCCCATCCCCGATGCGGCAGTGCTCGACGTGCGCGGCGGTCCGCAGTCGCACGGCCTTTCGACATCCGCCACCCACAGCCCGGCTGCCGGGAGTAACAACTGGGCTGTCGCCGGGCGGCTATCGGCGAGCGGGGCGGCGCTGGTCGCCAACGACATGCATCTCGGGCTGCGCGTGCCGCCGGTGTGGTATCACGCTCGACTGCTGACGCAGGGCAGCGGGAGCGAGCCCGCCCTCGATCTCAACGGGGTGACGCTGCCGGGCACGCCGCTGCTGGTCGCTGGATCGAACCGTCACATCGCCTGGGGCTTCACCAACAGCTACGGTACCTGGCTCGACGTCGAGACGTTGCCGTGCATCGCGCGGTCGGAGCACCTCTTGCGGACGCCCGCAGGCAGCGTGCCGCTCACGGTGGTGCGCGAGGAGATCCGCGTACGCGGCGAGGCGCCGGTCGTGCTCGAGGTGGGCTCCGCGCCGCAAGGGCTGCTGCTGCGCACCGATCCGGCCCAACACAGTTGCTGGTTCGGCTCCTGGCTGGCGCAGCTGCCGGCGGCAACCAACATGAACCTCATGGAGCTCGAGACGGTCCATTCGGTGGAGGAGGCGCTGGCTCTCGCGCCCACGATCGGCATTCCCCACCAGAACGCCGTGATCGGCGACGAGCGCGGCCACATCGCCTGGACCATATTCGGCCGCATTCCCGCCGGCGGCGGGCCGGGGCGGGAGCGTGGAGCGCTTCCCTGGACCACGCCCGCCGAGCATCCCCGGCTCCTCGATCCTCCGCTCGGCCGGCTGTGGACGGCGAATGCGCAGGTCACGACCGACCCGCGCGAGTTGCGCCTGATAGGCGGCGATCGCGCCGCGCTCGGCGCGCAATACAACCTCGGGGCACGCGCCGGCCAGATCCGCGATGATCTGCTGGCTCTCCACGACAAGCTGACACCCGCCGACATGTTGCGCATCCAGCTCGACGACCGCGCCGTGTTCCTCGCGCCGTGGCGGACGCTGCTCCTGTCGCTGCTCGATGCCGAGAGCCTGCGCGGGCATCCAAAGCGCGCAGAGTTCCGTTCTCTCGTCGAGCGATGGAAGGCCGAGGCAAGTGTCGATTCGGTCGGTTATCGACTGGTGCGCGCCTACCACGATCGCACGCAGCAGTCGGTCTGGCAGATGCTGCTGCCCGCGCTCGAGCTGCACGCGGAATACGCAGACCCGCCCGCGCAGTTCGAAGGCCCGCTGTGGCGGCTGGTCACCGCGCAGCCGCTGCATCTGCTCTCGCAGCAGTACGCCAACTGGCCGCAGTTCCTGCGCGCACAAGTCGATGCCACGATCGGCGAGCTCGAAAGCAGTTGCGCATCGCTGGCGCGCTGCAGCTGGGGTGCGCGCGAGGTGGTGCGCGTGCGTCATCCGCTCTCGCGGGCGCTGCCGTGGCTCTCCGCGCTCCTCGACATGCCGGGGCTGCAGCTGCCCGGCGACCACGACATGCCGCGTGTGCAGGACGGCGCGGTATTCGGCGCCTCCGAGCGGTTCGCCGTCTCGCCCGGGCGCGAAAGCGAAGGTTATCTCACGATCCCGGGGGGGCAGAGCGGCCACCCGCTTTCGCCCTATTACCGAGCGGGTTTCATGGCATGGGCTCGCGGCGCGACGTTGCCATTCCTGCCGGGCCCGCCGCAGCACACTCTGCGCCTGATGCCCAGCGGATGACTTCGGTCACACTGGACCTGCCGCGTGAGGTTTCATAATAGGAAACCCTCATGTCAGCGACCACGGACGTTCTCGGCGAAACCACCTCCCGCATCGGCCCGCGGCCGACGGTGGCGCTGGTGCTCACCGGCGGGGGCAGCCGCTCGGCGTATCAGATCGGGGTTCTGCTCGCCCTGGCAGAGTTACTGCCCCGGGCGCGCAATCCTTTCCAGATCATCGTGGGTACCTCGGCAGGGGCAGTGGCCGCCAGCGTTCTGGCCGCCGAGGCGCATCACTGGCGGCGCGCGGTTGCCGGTCTCGAGCGCGTGTGGGCCAATTTCCGCTCCGGTCAGGTCTTCCACGTCGATGCCCCGAACATGCTGCGCGCCGGTGCCCACTGGGTACTGGCGCTGATCTCCGGCGGCATGGTGCTGGCGCCGCCGAAATCGGTGCTCGACAACACGCCGCTGCGCGAGCTGCTCGGCAAGCATGTCGACTGCCCCGGGATCCGCCGCAGCATCGCCCGCGGGCATCTGCGGGCATTCGCGCTCTGCTCGACCAGCTACAGCACCGGCCAGTCGGTGGCCTTCTACGACGGCATCGATTCCATCGGCGACTGGTCGCGGGTGCAACGCATCGGACGGCGCACGCAGTTGACGCTCGACCACCTGATGGCGAGCGTGGCGATTCCGCTGCTATTCCCGCCGATGAGGATCGACGAGGATTATTTCGGCGACGGTGCGATGCGCCAGCTGCATCCGCTCAGCCCGGCGATACACCTCGGCGCCGACCGGCTGCTCATCGTCGGGGTGCGCGCGCGGCGCGCTGCGGGCGTCGCCGTGAACCGCATGCAGACGCTGATGCCGAGCCCCGGGGAGATCTTCGGCTACATGCTGGACACGCTGTTCACCGACCAGATCTACGGCGA
>JAFAPI010000158.1 GCA_019247195.1 Gammaproteobacteria bacterium | reverse complement strand
GCGAAGTCCTTCACCACGCGCGCCGCCGCGCCCGGATCGTCCTTCGCGAAGGCGAGCACCAGTGGACCCTTCAGCTTCGGTCCCACCGACTCGAACGACGTGCCGGCGAGGGCCTTGCGTGCCAGCGTGTTCTTGACCACACGCATGTACACGCCCGACTTGCGCGCCTTGCCACGCAGCTCGGTCATCTGACCGACCGTCAGTCCGCGGTACTGGGCGGCCACGACCGACTGGGCTTTCGCCGCCACGTCGGCCACTTCCGCCACGAGCGCCTTCTTGTCTTCCAGGTTGAGTGCCATTCCTCTCTCCTCTGCGAAGATCACTTTCATCGGAGCTCCCATCCCTGAGCGCTCCACCTTCGTCGACGGTGACCTCCGGCCCGAGGAGTCATCCTCGCTGCTTCAGAGCCTTCACCATCTGCGCAGGCTCGACCATTAAGGGAGCATCACTCCCGCCTGCGGTCTTCGATGATGGCCGGCGTTACGCGCCGGCCCGCATCAAACCCTGGCCGCGCCCTGCGGGCGCGGCCGCCTCAATTCGTTACAGCGAGCCGTGGTCGACCCGCACCCCCGGCCCCATGGTCGAGGAGAGCGTCACGCGCTTCAGGTACACGCCCTTGGAGCTCGGCGGTTTGTGCTTGTGCAGGTCCGCGATGAGGGCGTGCAGGTTCTCCTTCAGCGCCTGCACCTCGAAGTTCGCCTTGCCAATCGTGCAGTGCACGATGCCCGCCTTGTCGACGCGGTAGGTGACCTGGCCGGACTTGGCATTCTTCACCGCCGTCGCCACATCCGGGGTCACCGTGCCGACCTTCGGGTTCGGCATCAGCCCGCGCGGGCCCAGGATCTGGCCCAGCTGGCCCACCACGCGCATCGCATCCGGGGAAGCGATGACGCGGTCGAAATTGATGTTGCCCGCCTTCACCTGCGCGGCCAGGTCCTCGAGGCCGACGATGTCCGCACCGGCGGCCTTGGCGGCCTCCTGGTTCTTGCCCGAGGTGAACACCGCCACGCGCACCGTCTTGCCGGTGCCGTGCGGCATCACCGTCGAGCCGCGCACCTGCTGGTCGGACTTGCTCGCGTCGATGCCGAGGTTCACCGCCGCATCGACGGTCTCGGCGAACTTCGCGGTCGCGAACTCCTTGATCAGCTTCAGCGCCTCCTCGACCGGATAGGGCTTGCCCGGGACCAGCCTGGCCTTCCAGGCCTTGATTCGCTTCGCGACGGCCATGGCTAGACCCCCTCCACATCGACGCCCATGCTGCGGGCGCTGCCGGCGATGGTGCGCACGGCGGCGTCGAGGTCCGCGGCGGTGAGGTCAGGCTGCTTGAGCTTGGCAATCTCTTCGAGCTGCTTGCGCGAGATCTTGCCGACCTTCGCCGTATTGGGGGTCCCGGAGCCCTTTTCAATACCGATGGCCTTGCGGATCAGCACCGCGGCCGGCGGGGTCTTCATGACGAAGGTGAAGCTGCGGTCCGAGTACACGGTGATCACCACCGGGATCGGCAGCCCCTTCTCCGTCTTCTGGGTCTGCGCATTGAACTGCTTGCAGAACTCCATGATGTTCACGCCCTGCTGGCCCAGCGCCGGCCCGATGGGCGGCGAGGGATTGGCAGAGCCTGCCGGCACCTGCAGCTTGATGTAACCCTGTACTTTCTTGGCCATCGCTACCTCTCCTTAAGGTTCCAGCGCCTTCTCGGCTCCCTTACAAAGGACGTCGGTTGAAACACGCAGCCCGCGCTGCCCCTGTGCGGCGTGGCCCCGTCGGCCGCGCCTGCAAAAACTCAGGCCTTCTCGACCTGCGAGAAGTCCAGCTCCACCGGCGTCGAGCGCCCGAGAATCTGTACCGCCACCTGCATGCGGTTCTTCTCGTAGTTGACGCTCTCGACCACGCCGTTGAAGTCGTTGAACGGCCCGTCGACCACGCGCACCACCTCGCCGGGCTTGAACAGCACCTTCGGCCGCGGCTTGTCCACGCCCTCTTCCACGCGGCGCAGGATCTGGTTCGCTTCCTTGTCGGTGATCGCCGCCGGCTTCTCCGGGGTACCGCCGATGAAGCCGAGCACCTTGGGCACGTCGCGCACCAGGTGCCAGGTCTCCTCGTTCATCTCCATCTGCACCAGCACGTAGCCGGGGTAGAACTTGCGCTCGCTCTTGCGCTTCTGCCCGTCGCGCATCTCGACCACTTCCTCGGTCGGCACCAGGATCTCGCCGAACTGCTCGGCCAGACCGGCGCGCTGGATGCGCTCCTTGAGCGACTCCGCCACGCGGTGCTCGAAATTCGAGTAGGCGTGCACCACGTACCATCTCAACGCCACAGCTTCAGCCCCCCTGCCCGGTCAGATAGCGCGTGGCCCAGGCGAGAAAGAAGTCGAGCCCCCAGAAGAACACGCTCGCCACCGCCACGAAAATGAACACCGCGAGGGTCGTCTTGCCCGCCTCATCGCGCGTCGGCCACACCACCTTGCGCAGCTCGATGCGCGAGGTCTCGACGAAGACCTTGAAGCGGCGGCCGTAGTCGGCGAAAGCGAGCAGCAGCGCCGCGAGCGCCAGCCCCGCCACCACGCAGCCCCAGCGCAGCCACACGCTCTCGTTGCCGAGCACGTAGTAGCCGGCGACCCCCGCGAGCGCGAGCAGGATCGCGATCGTGAGTTTCACCTGGTCCGCGGTGCCCGCGTCCGCTGTCTTGATCTCGTCTGTCATGTGCAACCGATGGCAGGCCAGGAGGGAATCGAACCCCCAACCTGCGGTTTTGGAGACCGCCGCTCTGCCAATTGAGCTACTGGCCTGTGTTCCTTACTTGAGGATCTTCGCCACGACGCCGGCGCCGACGGTCTTGCCGCCCTCGCGGATCGCAAAGCGCAGTCCCTCCTCCATCGCGATCGGGCTGATCAGCTCGACCGTCATCTTGATGTTGTCCCCGGGCATCACCATCTCCACCCC
>JAFAPI010000145.1 GCA_019247195.1 Gammaproteobacteria bacterium | reverse complement strand
TATGAGGTCCCCTTCGCACACATCGCGCAGTGCGTGCCGGAGCCACGTGACATAACCGTGGGGCACCTGCTCGGCACCGCCGACATGATTGCGCAGATGGCCGACCGCTGTTACCTGGAGAAGTGCCGTGACCGGCTGTACGCCGAGTTCGTGCTGGGCGGGGTGGCGCTGCCGTTCGCGGGTGGAAACCCGCAGGTGAAGTACGCCTCCGGGCTCGACCTGCTGCGCCAGACGCCCGACTTCGTGAGCGAGGTGCGCGCCAAGCGCCTGGACGGAGACTTCCGCGGCGCCTATCGCTATCTGGAAGTGCTGTACGGCGGCCGCAATCCCTACCTCGAGGCCATCGACCGCAACATGGAGTACCTGCGGCAGATCCTGCGCAGCGAGAGCTGGCAGCTGCTGCGGCGCCGGCCGCCGGTGTTCGCCGCCACCGACGACGTCGAGTCGACCATGCGCGGCCTGATGCTCGGGCATATCAAGCGGATCTGGGCCAACGCCTGAGCCGGTAGCCTTGGCCGCGGCGCGGCGGTTAAGATCGATCCCTCAAACCATTCCAAGGGGATCGGCCGCCGCCGGGTCGCGCACCAGCCTGCGTGCCCCACGGGCGCGCCTCCAGTGACCGCCGCCAGCTTCAAGTTGCGCTACGCCCTCGCCGCCTTCGCGGTGGTGCTGTTCGCCGCCGCCGCCGTCGGCGCGCTGATCCTGCTGCGCCAGCAGGCGGCCAACCACCAGCTCGGCGCCCTCGCCGAGCAGGCCACGCACGCGAGTGCGCAGAGCGAGCTGGCGAGCCGCGCGGACAGCCTCGCCGCGCGCGCGGCGGACTCCATCGCCGGGGCGGTGCGCGCCGGGGACTCGAGCGGCATGGTGCGCCGGCTGCAACCCTTCCTCGACGACCCCACCGTCAGTGAGCTCACCATCAGCGGCCTCGCGGGACGGGAGCTGTTCCGCTGGCAGCGCGCCGGCGCTCCGGACCCGGGCGTGCTGCATGCGCACGCGAGCGCACCGGTGCGCACCTACATGGAGAGCATCCCGGGCGCGGTCACGCCGAGCACGCTGGCGACGCTCGCGCTCGATCTCGAGCAGCCGACGCCGCTCGGCTCGGTGGGCGGGCGGCTCGAGGCCGCCGGCGCGCAGCGCATCGGGATCACCGCGCTGCTGGGGCTGATGCTCGCCGGGGCGGTGGCGCTCTTCGCCGGCTTCCTCGCCTGGCGTGCCATCGCCGCGCTGCAGCGCCCGGTGGGCGCGCTGATCCGCAGTGCCGAGCGCATCGGCCAGGGCGACTACACGCGGCCCGTGGAGGTGGGCCCGCGCGGCGGGCTCGGCGACCTCGAGCAGGCGCTGGAGAGGATGCGCGGCCGGCTGCGCCAGTCGACGATCAACAAGGGCTACCTGCACAGCGTCCTCAACAGCATGACCGATGCGGTGTTCGTCACCTCGCCCGACGGGGTGGTGCGCATCGCCAACACGGCGGCCTGCAAGCTGCTCGGCTACGCCGAGGAGGAGCTGATCAACCGCTCCATCCTGGCGGTGCTCGATGAGCGCGACCGCGCCGACTTCGACCTGCTGCGCGCCGCGCAGGAGACCCGCGAGCTGGTGGTGCGCACCCGCGCCGGCCAGACGATACCGGTCTCCTTCACCGGCTCGCGCATCGACAGCGATGACCCGCAGTTCCAGGGCAACATCTTCGTCGCGCGCAACCTCACCGACCGCAAGCGCGCCGAGCGGCGCATCCGCTACCTGGCGCGCTACGATGCGCTCACCAAGGTCCCGAACCGCATGCAGTTCCACCACGTGCTGCAGCAGACCATCGCGCGCGCTGCGCTCGGGACAGGTGATCGCGGCGCTGTACCTGGACATGGACCGCTTCAAGGAGGTCAACGACACCTTCGGCCACGGCGCGGGCGATCGGGTGCTGGAGGTGCTCGCCGAACGGCTGACGCGCGCGGTACCGGCGGGCACCACCGTCGGCCGCCTGGCGGGCGATGAGTTCGCGCTGTTCGTCGAGCACCTGCCCGCCGATGCCGACAACCGCGGCCCGATCGCGCATCTGGCCCGGGTGCTGCTGACCGAGGTGAGCCGGCCGTACCAGCTCAACCAGCAGGAGGTGTTCCTCACCGCCAGCATCGGCATCGCCTTCTGCCCGCGCGATGCGGAAAACGTCATCGACCTGCTGCGCAACGCCGATGCCGCCATGTATTACTCCAAGCAGAACGGCGGCAACACCTTCGCCTTCTACTCCCCGGAGATGAACGCCGCGGCGGTCGAGCGGCTGATGCTCAAGAGCAAGTTGCGCCGGGCGCTGGAGCGCGATGAGCTCGAGATCCGCTACCAGCCCAAGGTCGACGTGCGCAACGGGCGCATCATCGGCGCCGAGGCGCTGCTGCGCTGGCGGCTGCCCGGGCACGGCGACATCCCGCCCTCGCAGTTCATACCGCTGGCGGAGGAGACCAACCTGATCCTCGACATCGGCGAGTGGGTGCTGAACCGGGTCTGCCTCGACTACCGGCAGATGCAGCGCGAGGGCGGCGACCCCGGACGCATCTCGCTCAACCTGTCGCTGAAGCAGCTGCGCCAGGCGAGTTTCATCCTGCGCTGCCGCTCGGTGTTCCGCCGTCACGAGGTGTCCCCGACCGCCTTCGAGCTGGAGATCACCGAGACCACCCTCATGGCCGACCCGCAGCGCACCGTGCGGCTGCTCGATGAGCTCTACGCCATGGGGCTGCACCTCTCCATCGATGACTTCGGCACCGGCTACTCCTCGCTCTCGGCCCTGCAGCAGTTCCCGATCGGCACGCTGAAGATCGACCAGTCCTTCGTGCGTGATGCGACCGAGGACGCCAACGATGCCACCATCGTGCGCACCATCATCGAGATGGGACGCAGCCTCGGCATCGAGGTGATCGCCGAGGGCGTCGAGTCGCAGGCGCAGCTCGAGTTCCTGCGCGACAACGGCTGCAACTACGGCCAGGGGCGGCTGTTCGGGGAGCCCTGCACCGCGCAGGACCTGCTGGCGCTGCTGGGCCGCCAGGCCGACGGCGCGGCGCCCTTCGCCCACCTGCTGCGCCGCACCGACGAGGCGGCGTCGCGCTCGGCCTGACACGCCGTTGCGCGCGCAAGGACAGCGCGCGCCGGGGCGTGCGCGCCGGCGGCTGCCGCGCCTGGCGCTGCTGATCCTCTTCCTCGTCTGGGCGGCCCTGGCCTTCTGGCACTCCCACAAGCCCCTGCCGCCCGGTACGCACCTCGATGCCGCCGCGTGCGCGGTGCCCCCGGAAGCGGTCAGTTTCATCGCCGACGTGAGCAGCGCGGATGCCTACGGCCGGCCGGTGCTGAGCCAGGCGATCTTCGATGAGCTGCTCAAGGCGGTGCACGCGGCGCGCCGCTTCATCGTGCTCGACTACGCGCGCTTCGCGGCCGCGCCGGCGCAGGCGGCGCCGCAGCGGCGCCTGAGCGGTGAGCTGGTCGCCGCGCTCCTCGAGCAGCGCCGCCTGATGCCGCAGCTCGCCGTGCTGGTGCTGCTCGATCCGGCCAACGAGCTGGGCGCCGCGCCACTGGAGCTGCTGCGTGCCAGCGGCGTGGCGGTCGTGCCGGTGGAGCTCGGCGGCCTGCGCGACGCCAACCTGCTGTCCGGCCCGCTGTGGCGCCTCGGGCTGCGCGCCTGGCCGGGCGGCGGTGCCGCGGTTGCGCAGCGCCTGCGACTCACGGCCGATCACCGCAAGCTCCTCATCGCCGATGACGGGCGTGAGGGTCTGGTCGGCATCATCGGCTCCGCCGAGCCCGCCGACGCCGAGAGTGCCTGGTCGAACCTCGCCCTGCGGGTGCGCGGCCCGGTGCTCGCCTCGCTCCTCGAGGCCGAGCTCACCCTCGCGCAGCGCTCGGGCTGGCGCGGTCCCGTCGCGCCCTTCGTGCCACCGGCCGACGCGGAGTGTGCCGAGGGCACGCCCACGGTGCAGGTGCTCACCGAGGGGGCGATCGGCGTGGCGCTGCGGCGCGCGCTCGAGGCCGCCGCCCCCGGGGAGGCCATCGACCTCGCCAGCTACGCGCTCGCCGAGCGGGGCGTGATCGAGGCGCTGCTCGCCGCCGCGCGGCGTGGCGTACACGTGCGCCTGATTCTCGATCCGCAGGAGGATGCGCGCAGCGCCGCCCCCGGCGGCCTGCCCAACCAGCCCGTGGCGAGCGCACTGGTGGCGCGCAGCGGCGGGGCCATCCAGGTGCGCTGGTACCGCACGCACGGCGAGCACTTCCACGGCTCGCTGGCCCTCGTCTACGGCGCCTCGCGCCTGTGGCTCGCGCTCGGCTCGGCGAACTTCACGCGCCGCGGGCTCGATGACTACAACCTGGAGGCGGACGTCGCGCTGCGCCTGACGCGCGCCGAGCCGCTGGCGCAGCAGGCGCTCGGCTACTTCGACGCGCTCTGGGGCAACCGCGCCGGCCTTGGCATCGAGTACACGGCGGATTACGCCGCGTACGCCGATCCTTCCCAGGCGGACTACTGGGTGGGCCGGCTGCTGGAGGGTGCGGGGGTCACGCCGTTCTGAGGCCCCTCCTGCTCGCGGTGCGGCGCATCCGCGCGGCCCGCCTCGAGCGAGCGCTGCGCGAGCTGCTGCAGCGCGTTGCCGAGCGCCTGCTCGAAGGCCTCCACCACCGCGCCCTGGCGGTTGGCCCCGGCCGTGGCGCTGCCCTCGGCCGTGAAGCTCGCGACCACGTCGCGGCCCTCGCGCCGGCCGAGAATGCAGTCGAGCGCGACGTGCACCTCGGGGGCGGCGCCCGCGGCGGAGTAGTCCGCGTCGAAGCGACGCACGGTCGTCTGCAGCAGATAGTCGGAGGGGAAGGGGCTCGTCGAGTCCTCGACCGAGGACCAGCCACCGCCGGCGCGCAGCGTCTGCACCGCGAGTGACTCGATGAGGTCGGGCACCGGACCCGGCCAGCGCGCCCCGGTGTAGAAACTCATGCGGTGGTCGGGCTGGCGCAGCGTGATGCGGGGGGAGTCCAGGCCGGGGTCGGTCTGCGGGTGACCGACGCGCAGCGAGGCGCCGAGCGCCTCACCACCGCCGGCGACCGCCGGTGCGCGCAGGTAGTAGGTCTGCTCGGGCGCCGCGCGGCTGGTGAGCAGGCTCGAGCAGGCCCCGAGCAGGGCCGCGGCCAGCAGCAGCAGCGTCCGCGCCCTCACCGGGGAATGCCCACGCCGCGCTCCGGCGCCTGATAGAGAAGCTGGGCCGGGTTCTCGCGCAGGCTCTCCGAGAGTGCGCGGATGTCCTCGGCGGCCGCGCGCCCCTCGCGCACGAAACGCTCGAGCTCCGGCAGTCCGTCGCGGGTGAAGGAGCGGATGTCCTGGCGGTTCTCGGCCACGATGCTGTCGAGCTGCGCGCTCGCGGTGGCGAGGTGGTCGGCGACCTGGTGCAGGCGCTGCGTCGCCGCCTGCACGTCCGGCCCGACGGCCTCGAGGGTATGGTGCGCGCTGCGCGCCGAGGCCGACAGCTCCGCGGTGGCCCCGCGCAGCTCGCCGACCAGCGAGCTGATGTCGTGCAGGGTCTGCGGCAGCCCGCGCGTGGCATTCTGCACGTTGGCCAGCGCGCCGCTCACCGCCGCCAGGTTGCCGTCGCTCAACAGCCGGTTGGCGCGCTGCACGACCTGGTTGGCGTCCGCCACCAGCTCCGGCAGGCTGGAGAGGAAGACGTCGAAGCGCGAGGGGGCGGAGCGGATGACCGGGTACTTCAGCCCCTCCACCGCCGGGGCGGCGGCGCGCAGGTTGTCCCGATCGTCCATGAGATCGATGTACAGCAGACCGGTCACGCCCTGCAGCTGCAGCTCCGCCACGGTGTGCTGCGAGATGGGGGTGGACGTGTCGATGTCGACGATCACCTCGACGCGCGCCGAGTCGCGCGGGTCGATGCGCAGGTCATAGACCCGCCCGACGCCGACGCCGAGGTAGCGCACCGCCGAGCCCTTGTCGAGGCCGCTGACGCTGCCGGTGAAATAGATCTCGTAGCGGTGGTAGTCGCGGTGCTCGCGGCTGTCCGAGTACCAGTAGACGAATATGGCCGCGGCGAGGCCGACCAGCAGCACGAAGGCGCCCACCGCCGCGTAGTTGGCCTCACGCTCCATGCGCCGACCCGCGCCGCGCCTGTGCGCGCTCGCCGTGGAAATACGCCTGGATCCACGGGTGCGGGACCTCGGTGATGCGTTGCAGAGTGTCCGAAATCATGCGCCGGTCCACGATCACCCCGACACGATTGCAGGTACGGAAGATGCTGTCCAGATCGTGGGTGATCATGACGATGGTGAGTCTGAGCTGGCGCTGCAGGTAGAGCACCAGCTCATCGAAGGCCGCCGCGCTCACCGGGTCGAGGCCGGAGGTGGGCTCGTCGAGGAACAGCAGCCGCGGATCGAGCGCCAGGGCGCGCGCGAGCGCAGCGCGCTTCACCATGCCGCCGGAGAGCTGCGCCGGATACTTGCCGGCCGCATCCTCCGCCAGCCCGACCAGGCGGATCTTGAGCAGGGCGAGCTCCTCGAGCGCCGCGGGCGGCAGCTGCAGGTGCTCGAGCATCGGCAGCTGTACGTTCTCGCGCACGGTGAGCCCCGAATACAGCGCGCCCGACTGGAAGGCGACCCCGTACTGCGCCTTCACCGCGTGCAGCTGCGACTCGCTCATGCGCGTGATGTCGACGCCGTTCAGGCGCACGGTGCCGGCTTCCGGGCGCTGCAGGCCGAGGATGGTGCGCAGCAACACCGACTTGCCGGTCCCCGAGCCGCCGACGATGCCGAACACCTCATCGGCCCGCACCTCCAGGTCGAGGCCGTCGTGCACCAGCTGCGTGCCGAAGCGGTTCACCAGACCGCGCACTTCCACCACCGGGTACATCACACGTTCATCTCCATGAACAGCACGGCGAAGAGCGCATCGGCCAGGATGACGAAGAAGATCGCCTGCACGACCGCCACGGTGACGAGCCGCCCCAGCTCCCGCGCCGACTCGCGCACCTGCAGCCCGCGGAAGCAGCCGGCGCTGGCGATGAGCAGCGCGAACACGGGCGCCTTGACCACGCCGACCCAGAAGGTGCTGGGGGAGATGGCCTCGTTGACCCGCCCCAGGTACTGGCTGAAGGGCATGTCGAGCAGGAAGCGGCACAGGATCGCCCCGCCGCTCAGACCGATCAGGTCCGCCACCACGGTCAGGAGCGGGAGCGCCACCGTCAGGCCAAGCACGCGCGGCACGACCAGCACCTCGAACGGGTCGACACCGGTGGCGATCAGGGCGTCGACCTCTTCGTTGAGCTTCATCGAGCCGAGCTCGGCGGCGAAGGCGCTGCCGGAGCGCCCCGCGACGATGATGGAGGTCAGGAGTACCCCGAGCTCGCGCAGCACGCCGATGGTCACCAGGTCGACGACGTAGATGTCGGCCCCGAGCCCCTGCAGCTGCCGGGCACTCATGTAGGCGATGATGACGCTGATGAGGAAAGCGATGAGGGCGACGATCGGCAGCGCGGTGACGCCGGTGTCGTGCAGGTGGCGCGCGATCGACACCGGGCGCAGCCGGCGCGGGCGGGCCAGGGCGCGCATGCCCACCAGCACGGTGCGGCCGAGGAAGGCGAGTCCCTCCCGGTAGTGCTCACCGGCGAGGAAGGTGCGGCGGCCGACCGCGACCAGCATGCGCCGCGGCGCGGGCCCGGTCGGCGCGGGCGGGGCGGCGGGGGCGGGGGGCGGGGGATCCTGCAGCGCGTGGCGCGTCTCGCCGAGCACCTGCAGCGGCCCGGGGGTGCCACCCTCGAACTCCACCTCAGCGCCGGCGGCGCGCGCACGCTCGACGAAGCGCTGCAGCGCCCACGCGCCGGACAGCTCGAGTCGCGTGACGCCCCGCGCATCGATGCGCAGGCGTTCGCCGCGGCTCGGGGTCAGGGCGGCGAGCTCGCCCTCGAGCGCGCCGAACTCGCGCGCGCCCCACTCGCCCGTCAGCGCGAGGGTGAGGCCCTGCGCGGTGCGGTGCAGTTCGGCGGCCATCGGCGGGGTGCGCGCTCAGCGCCGGGCGTACCGCTGCGCCCCGAGGAGGCACCACGGAGCGATCCCGCGCGAGGCCCGCGAGCCGCTGCCGCAGAGTGCGTGGTCATTGCGGGTGTGAGACATCGGGGGCATCGGCGATCTCCCGTCCGGCTGCGCGCATTTAAGCACCCGGCGGCGTGCCGACCAATCGGTACGGGGGAGGGCGCGGGGTGGCGGTGGGTCTTACGGCGCGACCGCCTCGCCGCGCACGCGGCTTCAGGTGTCGTCGCGGTAGCGGCGAATGCGCACGGTGAGCGCGACCAGGCCCGCCGCCGCCAGCACCCCGAGCCACAGCGCCGGCGCGGCGAAGGCACCCGCGAAGTTCAGCTTCAGCAGCCAGGCGTCGAGCGGTATCAGGTTGTGCTTGTCGATGTGCATCCCCGCCGGCCCGCCGGCCAGTAGGCCCCAGATGCCATCGGAGCGGTACACGATCAACCCCCACAAATAGTGGGTACCGAGCAGGATGCGCTCGGCGATGACCCCGCCGATGAGCGCGAGTGTCAGCCACATCATCGGCGCCCGCCGTACCAGCACCGACACCAGCTGCAGGAGGGCGGCGAGCGGGGCATACCAGAGGATGGCGAGCAGCACCGCGAGCAGCGTCGCCCACTCCATGCGCACCCAGGCGAGGGTCCCCCAGTGCGCCAGGTCGGGGGCGTAGCCGAGGCTGACCCGCACGCTCCAGATGCCGAAGAAGACGAGGAAGCTCACCAGCGCCAGCAGCCAGCTGCCGAGCGGGACCACCACCAGCCCGGTCACGAGCTTGGCGAGAACCGTCTGGGCATCCGACACGGGCAGGGACTTCCAGAAGAGGATGCTGCGGTCCTTGCGCTCAGCGTACAGGCAGTCGAGCAGGTAGAAGGTCACGACGGTAGCCATGACGAGGTAGATCGGCATCGCGAGCAGCCACTGTCCGATGGTGAAAAACGCCACCCGCACCAGCTCCGGTTGCTGGGCGCGCATGGCGTCGATGTCGCTCGCCTCGAGATGCACCTGCCCGAAGAGCGCCGAGAGCGCGATCAGGGCGGCCGCGACGGTGGGCGCCATCCACAGCGAGCGATGCTCCCAGAACTCGCGGCGTACCAGGGTGAGGAAGGCGCGCGCGGGCGTGGTGCCGGCGCGGAGTGTCGCCTGCGGCAGTGCGCCGGCGGCGGTGGCGGCGAGCGGTGCGTTCATGGGGCACTCCCCTGCATCTTGGCGACGAACAGGTCGGCGATCGAGGGCGTGCGCAGCTCCCCGAGCGGCGCCAGCTCGGCCGCGCTGCGGCCGTCGAAGAACAGCGCAACCCGACCGAACACCTCGCGCTCGTAGAAGGGGCGCAGCGCGCGCGCCGCGGCGGCGGCGTCGCTGCTCACGGTGAGCTGCAGGTAGCGGGCGCCGAGGGACTCCACCGGGCTCGCGAGCGCGATCTGGCCCTGGCGGATGAAGAGGACGTCGGTGAACAGGTTCTCCACCTCCTCCACCTGGTGGGTGGTGAGGAGGATGGTGCGCTCCTTGTCGAAGTAGTCATTGAGCAGCGTGTCGTAGAAGGCGCGGCGGTACAGCAGGTCCAGCCCCAAGGTGGGCTCATCGAGCACCAGCAGCCGCGCATCGATGGCGAGGATCAGCGCCAGGTGCAGCTGCGTCACCATGCCCTTGGAGAGCTCGCGCACCCGGCTGTGCGGACGGATGTCGGTCTTGCGCAGGAAATCCTGGGCCCGCTCGCGCTCGAAGCGCGGATGGACCCCGGCGCAGTAATCGAGCGCCTGCGAGACGCGCAGCCAGCGCGGCAGCACCGCGACGTCGGCCATGAAGCACACCTCGCGCATCAGGGCGTCGCGCTCGGCGTGCGGATCGCGCCCCAGCACGCGCAGCTGGCCCTCATAGGTGGTGAGGCCGAGGATCGCCTTGAGGGCGGTGGTCTTGCCCGCGCCGTTGGGGCCGATCAGGCCGACGATGCGGCCCGCCTCGACCTGGAAATTGACGCCGGCCAGCGCGGTCTTCGCGCCGTAGCGCTTGGTCAGGCCCTGCGCCTCAATGATGGTCGTCATCTTTGTCCCCTGCCGCGGCACCGGCGGCGGGCCACGGCGTCTGCGGCGCGGCCGCGCCGACCCGCGCGAGCTCCTCTTGCGTGAGGCCGAGGCGCTGGATGGTCGCGTAGACCTTCGGCCACTCGTCCTCGAGGAAGCGTTGCCGCTCATCCTTCATGAGGGCCTTGCGCGCGCCGACGCTCACGTACATGCCGCGGCCGCGACGCTTCTCGACCAGCTGCTCATCGACCAGCTGCTGGTAGCCCTTGAGCACGGTCAGCGGGTTCAGCCTGAAGTCCGCGGCGACGCTGCGGACCGAGGGTAGCGGGTCACCTTCCTTGAGGATCCCTTCCAGGATCATCGCTACCACCCGGTCGCGCAGTTGCCGATAGATCGGCAGGCTGTCATCCCACTGCGGATCCATGCTGCTCGCCACGGTGCCTGTTGCGGAAGGTTAGCGGACTAATCTACCAAAACGGCCGGCTCGGGCTGCCCGAACCAGGCGTGCTCGGCCTGCAGGGCGACGCGCGGCGCCGCAGCGTGCGCGCCAGGCGCGGCGGCGGTCGACTGCACGAAGCCGGCGGCGAGCACCAGGCTGATCGCGGCGGCGGCGGCCGCACAGGTCACATCACGGGTCACGGTGGTCACGAAGCTGCTCATAAACGTCTCCTCTAGCGGTGTGGCGGTTCGTCTGTCTCGGGGGTGACTGCCTGGGAGGCAGCTACCTTCCTTGGTGTTGTACTTTAGTAGAACACTACCTGAGTGTCAAGCTATTTCAGTAAACACCTGAGCCCGAAATAAGTCCTTATGTTTCAAATCGATAACTCAAATCAGTGGAACGAGGACTTCACGGCTCGCCCATTGGAGCACCGAAAGCGTCCGGGGGTTTGAGCCGATCGGGCAGCTTTGAGCGCGCCGCCCTAAAATCCCGGCCCCACCTAGAGCCGCGGCGCGAGGCATCGCATGAAGACCCCCGTGAACGTCGCGATCACCGGCGCGGCCGGGCAGATCGGCTATGCCCTCGCCTTCCGCGTGGCTGCGGGCGCGCTCTACGGACCTGACACGCCGGTCAACCTGCACCTGCTGGAGATCCGCGCCGCGCTGCCGGCACTGCAGGGCGTGGTGATGGAGCTCAGTGACTGCGCGTTCGCGACGCTGAATGCGGTGGTGGCGACCGCGGATGCCGCGATCGCCTTCCGCGACTGCGACGTGGCGCTGCTGGTGGGGGCGCGGCCGCGCGGCCCGGGCATGGAGCGCAAGGACCTGCTGCTCGCCAACGCGCAGATCTTCTCCGCGCAGGGCCGCGCGCTGAACGAGACGGCGAGGCGCACGGTGAAGGTGCTCGTGGTCGGCAACCCGGCCAACACCAACGCACTCATCGCCCAGGCCAACGCGCCCGCACTCGCCGCGCGCAACTTCACCGCCATGACGCGCCTGGATCACAATCGGGCGCTCGCGCAGCTCGGCGCGCAGACCGGCACGCACGTGCGCGATATCCGCCGGGTCACCATCTGGGGCAACCATTCGGCGACGCAGTATCCGGATCTCAGCCACGCCGAGGTCGCGGGGCGGCCCGCCACCTCGCTCGTGAGCGAGCAGTGGGTGCGCGAGACGTTCATGCCGACGGTGCAGCAGCGTGGCGCCGCGGTCATCAAGGCGCGCGGCTCCTCCTCCGCCGCCTCCGCCGCCTCGGCCGCCATCGATCACGTTCACAGCTGGCTGCACGGCACGCCGGCCGGGGACTGGGTCAGCATGGCCGTGCCGGCCGATGGCAGCTACGGGATCCCGGCGGGAGTCATCTACTCCTACCCGGTCACCGTGCAGGGCGGGGACTACCGCATCGTGCCGGGCCTCACCATCGATGAGTTCAGCCGCGCGCGCCTGGCCGCGACCCACGCCGAGCTGCTCGAGGAGCGGGCCGGGGTGCAGCACCTCCTCGGCTAGCGCCGCGGGGCGTGCGCTCCGCTATAGTCGGAACGGGCGCGCGAAGGGCAGTTGCATGTTGGGAGCGATCCTCACCCTGACGCTGGTGGTGGCGGCGGCCTTCGCCGTCACGCGCATTGGCGGACTCATCACGCTCGGCTTCATCGGCGCGGTGCTGCTGCTCGCCTATCGCCGCCTGCCGCTGCTCGCCTTCACCCTCACCTTCAGCGCGCTGCTCGCCGCCTACACCGTCTTCGGCGCGCCCGCCGGATGGTGGAAGGGGCTGCTGTGGCTGGCGCTGGCGGCGCTGTGGCTCTTGAACCTGCGCCCGCTGCGCAAGGCGCTCATCACGCGCCCGTTCATGAAGACCTACCTGCGCCTGCTGCCGAGCATGTCGCAGACCGAGAAGGAGGCGCTCGAGGCGGGCACGGTGTGGTGGGACGGGGAGCTCTTCAGCGGCGCTCCGCGCTGGGAGAAGTTGCTGGCGGCGCGCGCACCGGCGCTGTCGGCCGAGGAGCAGGCCTTCATCGACGGGCCGTGCGAGGAGCTGTGCCGCATGCTCGATGACTGGAACATCACCCACGAGCGCGGCGACCTGCCGCCGCAGGTGTGGGAGTTCCTCAAGGGCCGCGGCTTCTTCGCCATGATCATCCCGAAGCGCTACGGCGGGCTCGAGTTCTCCGCCTACGCGCACTCCTGCGTGCTGGCCAAGATCTCGAGCCGCAGCGCGACCGCCTCCTCCACCGTGGCGGTCCCCAACTCGCTCGGCCCCGCCGAGCTGCTCCACCACTACGGCACCGAGGAGCAGAAGAGCTATTACCTGCCGCGGCTGGCGCGCGGTGAGGAGGTGCCGTGCTTCGCGCTCACCGGGCCGCGCGCGGGCTCGGACGCCGCCTCGATCCCCGACACCGGCATCGTCTGCCGCGGCAGCTACCAGGGGCGCGAGGCCCTCGGGCTGCGGCTCAACTTCTCCAAGCGCTACATCACCCTCGCGCCGATCGCGACCGTCATCGGGCTCGCCTTCCGCATGTTCGATCCCGACCGGCTGCTCGGCGACAAGGTCGACCTCGGCATCACCTGCGCGCTCATTCCGCGCCACACGCCGGGTATCGCCATCGGCCGGCGGCACTTCCCGCTCAACGTTCCCTTCCAGAACGGACCGATCCAGGGCAAGGACGTGTTCGTGCCGCTCGACTGCATCATCGGCGGGCCGAAGATGGCCGGCAACGGCTGGCGGATGCTGGTGGAGCAGCTCTCGGTCGGACGCTGCATCAGCCTGCCCTCCAACGCCACCGGCGGCGCCAAGGCGGCGGTGTGGGCGAGCGGCGCCTACGCGCGCATCCGCTCCCAGTTCAACACCCCGGTCAGCCGCTTCGAGGGTGTCGAGGCGGTACTGGCGCGCATGGTCGCTCTCACCTACACGATGGATGCCGCGCGCTCGGTCACCGCCGGCGCCATCGATGGCGGCGAGAAACCCTCGGTGCCCTCGGCGATGCTCAAGTACCACGTCACCGAGATGGGCCGCATGGTGGCGAACGACGCGATGGACATCCATGGCGGCAAGGGCATCTGCCTCGGCCCGCGCAACTACCTCGCCCGCGGCTACGAGGTGGTGCCGGTCGCCATCACCGTCGAGGGCGCGAACCTGCTGACGCGCAACCTCATCATCTTCGGCCAGGGCGCGATCCGCTGCCATCCGTTCGTGCTGCAGGAGATGCGGGCGGCACGCAACCCCGACCGTCGCGCCGGCATCGACGCCTTCGACCGCGCCCTGTTCGGACACGTCGGCTTCACGCTCTCGAACGCGGTGCGCGCCTTCGTCATGGGCCTGACGCACGCGCGTTTCACCCGCGCACCCGTGCAGGGCCCGACGGGCCGCTACTACCAGCACGTGATGCGCTTCTCCGCCGCGTTCGCCTTCGCGGTGGACGTGGCGATGCTCACCCTCGGTGGCTACCTGAAGAAGAAGGAGAGTCTCTCGGCGCGGCTGGGGGACGTGCTCTCCAGCCTCTACCTCGCCTCCATGGTGCTCAAGCACCACGAGAACCAGGGGCGGCCGGCCGCTGACGTGCCGATCGTCGAGTGGGCCTGCCGCAACCAGCTCTACCACGCGCAGGAACAGCTGCACGGGTTCCTGCGCAACTTTCCCAACCGCCCGCTGGCCGCCCTGATGCGCGTGCTCATCTTCCCGCGCGGCCGCGCCTACTCGGCCCCGGATGACCGGCTCGGCCGGCAAGTCGCCGAGCTCGTCACGCAGCCGAGCGCCGCGCGCGCGCGGCTCTGCCAATACGTCTACACCACCCTCGAGCCCGGCAACCCCCTCGGCCTGCTGCAGGAGGCGCTCGAGCTCGCCGTGCAGCTCGAGCCGCTGGAGAAGCGGCTGCGGGTCGAGGGGGTCAAGAGCGGCCGCGTCAGCGCGCTCGACCCGCCCGGGCGCATCCAGCAGGCGCTCGCGCTCGGGCTGATCTCGGAGACCGAGGCGGCGGCGCTGCGCGACTACGACCGCAAGGTGATGGAGCTCATCCACGTCGATGACTTCGAGCCGCAGGCCCTCGGCACGCTGGCGCAGCCGGCGCCGTTGAGCAGCGCGCACGTGGCATGAGTGCGCCGACGGCGCCGCTCGCCGCGCAGGCCGGCGCCGGCACGGAGCGCTGCGCCAACTGTGACAGCCCCATCGCGCAGCGCTACTGCGGTGCCTGCGGCCAGCGCGCCGAGCCAACGGTGCACTCGCTCGGGCATTTTCTGCGCCACAGCACCGAGGACCTGACCCATGCCGACTCGCGCCTGTGGCGCACGCTGTCGGCGCTGCTGTGGCGGCCGGGTTACCTGACCGCGGAGTACCTCGCCGGGCGGCGGGCGCGCTACCTGCCCCCGGTGCGGCTCTATCTGGTGCTGTCGCTCGCCTTCTTCCTCTGGGCCGCGGCGACCAACCATACGAGCACCGTGGCGCTCGAGGCGCCGAGCGAGGTAGCGCAGCAGGCCGCCGCGACGGTGGCCGGTCAGGATCCGAGGCGGCCCACGGACCGGCGCTGCCAGACGGACTACGACGGGCCCTGGCAGGAGGCGATGCGGCCGCTGCTGCTTGCGGTGTGCCGCAAGGCGGCGACCAACCCGAGCGGGCTCAGCGCGCTGTTCCTGCACAACCTGCCGCGCGCCATGTTCCTGTTTCTGCCGCTGATGGCGGCGCTCATGATGCTTCTGTACCTGCGGCCACGCCGCTACTACGTGCAGCACCTGCTGCTGCTGGTGCACGACCACGCCTGCGTCTTCCTGGTGCTGATGCTGGGCTGGCTGTGCGGCCGGCTGCTGCCGCGCGGGGCCGACTGGCTGAACCTGCTGGTGTTCTTCTACCTGACCTGGTACCTGTTCCGCTCGATGCGCGTCGTCTACCGCCAGGGGCGCGCGCTCACCCTCGTCAAGTTCGTCGTCCTCGGTTTCTTCTACCTGGTGGCGGGGGTGCTCATGCTCGGCCTGACCGCCGCCTACAGCGCACTGACACTGTGAAGGAGATCTCCATGCGCACCCTCATCGCCGCCGCGCTCCTCGCGCTCGTCTGCCCGCTCCTCTGCGCCGCGGACCGCACCCCTGCCCCCGCCGGCGCAGCCGCCTACCTCATCAGTCCCAAAGACGGCGCGCGCGTGCGTGGACCGGTGCTGGTGCAGTTCGGGCTGCGCGGCATGGGCATCGCCCCGGCGGGCGTGAAGTTCGACAACACCGGCCATCACCACCTGCTCATCGACACCGATCCGCCGGCGGACCTCGCCGCGCCGCTGCCCGCCACCGACAAGATCGTGCACTTCGGCAAGGGGCAGACCGAGACCACCCTCAGCACGCTCTCCCCCGGCAAGCACACCCTGCAGCTGCTGCTCGGCGATCAGAACCACGTGCCGCACGATCCACCGGTGCTGTCGAAGAAGATCACCATCACGGTGCTCAAGTAGGCGCATGGCGCGGGCGGTCCTGCACGTCGACATGGACGCCTTCTACGCGTCCGTGGAGCAGCACGATGACCCGCGCCTCGTCGGCCAGCCGGTGATCGTCGGCTGGGAGGGCGGCCGCGGAGTGGTGGCGGCGGCGAGCTACGAGGTGCGCCGCTACGGGGTGCGCTCGGCGATGCCGATGCGCGCCGCGCTCGGGCGCTGCCCGCAGGCGATTTGCGTGCGGCCGCGCATGGGACGCTACCAGGAGGTCTCGCAACTCGTGTTCGGCGTGTTCCGCGAGATCACGCCCCTGGTGGAGGGGCTGTCACTCGATGAAGCCTTTCTCGATGTGACCGCCAGCCAGGCGGCGCTTGGGGACGCGGTGACGATCGCGCGCCTCATCAAGGCGCGCATCCGCGAACGCACCGGGCTCAGCGCCTCGGTGGGCGTCGCCCCCAACAAGCTCGTCGCCAAGATCGCCTCCGATCTGGACAAGCCCGACGGCCTCACGGTGGTCCCGGCGGCAGGGGTGCACGCGCTGCTCGATCCGCTCTCGGTGCGGCGCCTGCCCGGGCTCGGCCGCAAGACCGGCGAGCGCGTCGAGCGCGCCGGCATCCGCACCCTGGGCGAGCTGCGCAGCGCACCCGATGCGGTGCTGTGGCCGCTGTTCGGACGCTACGCCCCCTGGGTGCGCGAGCGGGCGGCGGGCGTCGACGACCGCCCGGTCGAGCCGGACCTCGAGGAGAAGTCGCTCTCGGCGGAGGACACCTTCGAGACCGACATCGGCGAGCCGCGGCAGCTGCAGCAGCACCTCGCCCGCCTCAGCGATCTCGCCGTCACGCGGCTGCGCGGGCGCGGCCTCATGGCCGGCTGCATCGGGGTCAAGATCCGCCGCGCCGACTTCTCGACCTTCACGCGCCAGCGCGCGGTCGCGCCACCGACCTGCGACGGACGGATCGTGGCCTCGGTCGCCGCCCGGCTGCTCGGGCGCTGGCTCGAGACCCAGCCACAGGCGAAACTTCGCCTGCTGGGGGTGGTCCTCACAGAGCTGACCCCGGCCGCGCAGCTGGGCCTGTTCGAGCCGCTGCCCCAGGGCGGGCGCATCGATGCCACGCTGGATGCGGCCCGGGCCCGCTTTGGCAGCCGGGCGCTGCGGCGCGGCAACACCATCGAGTAGCATCGCTTCCATGTACCTGTCGTTCTTCGGGCTGAGCGAGAAGCCGTTCGCGATCACGCCCGACCCGCGCTATCTCTACCTGAGCGAGCGCCACGCCGAGGCGCTCGCGCACCTCCTGTACGGCATCACCGAGGCGGGCGGGTTCATGCAGCTGACCGGCGAAGTCGGCACCGGCAAGACCACGATCGTGCGCTCGCTGCTGGCGCAGACCCCGAAGAATGCCGAGATCGCGCTGATCCTCAACCCGAAGATGACCGCCCCGGAGTTCCTGCTGACGATCTGCGAGGAGCTCGGCATCGGCGTGCCAGACTCGGCGCTCGAGAGCCGCAAGGACCTGGTCGACATCCTCAACCAGTACCTGCTGCGCGCCTATGGTGCCGGGCGCCGCGCGGTGCTGGTGGTGGATGAGGCGCAGAACCTCTCGCCGGACGTGCTCGAGCAGGTGCGCCTGCTCACCAACCTCGAGACCAACACGCAGAAGCTGCTGCAGATCATCCTCATCGGCCAGCCGGAGCTGCGCGAGCTGCTGTCGCGCAACGAGCTGCGCCAGCTCGCCCAGCGCATCACCGGCCGCTATCACCTGAGCCCGCTGTCGCGCGAGGAGGCGGCCGCGTACGTGCGCCACCGGCTGCGCGTGGCCGGCGCGACCAGCGACCTGTTCGGGGCCGGCGCGCTGCGCGAGGTGTTCCGCCTCTCGCAGGGCGTGCCGCGCGTCATCAACGTCATCTGCGACCGCGCCCTGCTCGCCGCCTACACGCTCGACCAGCACCGCGTCTCGGCCGCCCTGGTGCGGCAGGCCGCCACCGAGGTGTTCGGCCGGCGCTTCACCCCGGCCTGGCTCCCGTGGGCCGCCATCGCCGGGCTCGCCGTCGTGCTCTGCGGCGGCACCCTGGCGCTGTGGCAGACCCATCCCTGGACGCACCGCGGGGCGGTGGCCCCCGTCAGCCGCGCCGCGCCTCCCAGCACGGCGGCCACGGCCCCGCTCACGCCCGCCAGCCACCCGGCGACGCCGCCCGCGGCGCTCGGGGCGCTGCTGCGCGCGCACGCGGCCCAGACCGACACCGACAGCGCCTTCCGCACGCTCTTTGACCTTTGGGGCGCCAAATACCAGCCGAGCACGGTCGACCCGTGCACGCAGGCGTCGCAGCAGGGTCTCGAGTGTGTGAGCGAGCGCGGCTCCTTCGGCCAGCTGCGCCTCTACAATCATCCCGCCATCCTGCTGCTCAACGACGGGCAGGGCGCCAGTCACCAGGTCGTGCTGCGTTCACTCGGCCAGGAGCAGGCGCAGCTCGAGCTCGACGGCACGCGCTCGGTCGGCATCGGCGAGCTGTCGCGCTACTGGCTGGGAGATTTCGTGATGCTGTGGCGCCCGGCAAAATCCCCGGTGCTGCCGCTGTCGGTCGGCATGCGCGGCGAGCCGGTGCGCTGGCTGCGCGAGAGCCTGCTGCGACTGCGCGGGGAGACGAGTACGGAACCGGTGAGTGATGTGTTCGACGCCGAGCTGAGCGCGCAGGTGCGCGAGTTCCAGCGCCAGCGCCAGCTGACGGTCGACGGCATCGCCGGAGTGCAGACACAGATCGCCCTCGCCGGCGCGGTCGCCGGTCCCAACGTGCCGCTGCTGTCAGCGGCCGACACGCACCACGGCGGTTGAGATGTCCTTCATCCTCGATGCCCTGAAGAAGTCCGAGAGCGACCGCCAGCGCCAGAGCGGCCCGGCACTCTTCGAGGTGAAAGTCGCGCCGCGGCGCCGCGGGCTGCCGCTGTGGGCCTTCGCCCTCGGGGCGCTGCTCGCGCTGAACCTCGCCATCGTCGCCTGGATGCTGCTGCGGCGGCCGACCACCCCGCATCCGGATGCCGCGCTGCTGGCGGCGCCGAACGCGCCCGTCGCGGCACCTTCCGCCGGCTCCGCCGCGGGGCCCGCGCTCAGCGCGCCCGCGGTGAACGGCCCCGCCCTCAGCAGCGCGAACCTGCCGCCCGCGGCCGCCGCGAGTACGCCCCCCGCGGTGGAGGAGCCGGCAAACGATGACGAGGCACCC
>JAFAPI010000232.1 GCA_019247195.1 Gammaproteobacteria bacterium | reverse complement strand
GGCCCCTTGAGGCCGCTCACCCCCGGCAGCACGCGCGCGTCGGGCACGACCACGTTGTCGAAGAACAGCGCGGAGGTCACCGAGGCGCGCAGGGAGAACTTGTGCTCGATCTCCGGCGCGGAGAAGCCAGGCGTACCCCGCTCGACGAGGAAGCCGCGTATCCCCTCGGGCGTCATCGCCCACACCACCGCGAGGTCGGCGATCGAGCCGTTGGTGATCCACATCTTGGATCCGCTCAACACCCAGTCCCCGCCGCGCCGGCGGGCGTGGGTCTTCATGTTGGCCGGGTCCGAGCCGCCGTGCGGCTCGGTCAGCCCGAAACAGCCGATCACCTCGCCGCGGGCCATGCGCGGCAGGTAGGTGCGCCGCTGCTCCTCCGAGCCGAAGGCGAAGATGGGGAACATGCACAGCGAGGACTGCACCGAGACGAAGCTGCGGATGCCCGAGTCGCCGCGTTCGAGCTCCTGGCAGATCAGTCCGTAGCTCACCGCATTGAGGCCGGCGCAGTCGTAGCCGCTGATCGAGGAGCCGAGCAGACCGAGCTGCGCCAGCTGCGGCACCAGCTCGCGCGGAAAGCGGTGCGCCTCAAAGGCGGACTGGATGAGCGGCAGCACCTCGGCGTCCACGAGGCGCGCCACCGCGTCCTGCACCTGCCGCTCCTCTTCGCTGAGCGCGCCGCGCACCCCGTACAGATCGAGCGGGTCGATCGGGGGATGCTCCTCGGCGGGGGCGGGGGTGGGGTCGGCCACGGCGTTAAGCTCCTCGGGCGGGCCCTGCGGCGAGCGGGCGCGCATGATAGCGATAACGCCTGCACCGCGCACCGTGGCGCGGGAGCGCACCTTGGGGCACGCTGCCGCCATGAAAATTCCCGAGATTCTCGTCATCGAGACCGTGCATCAGCCCGGCAGCCTGGCGCGCGTGCTGCAGGTGATCGCCGATGCGGGCCTCACCATCGAGCACCTCACCGCGCTGCGGCGCGACCAGGGGCGCACGGTGTGGGAGATCACCCTCGAGATGGACGAGGAGGCGGACCGCTCGCTCTATGAGCGCATCGGTGCGCTGCCGACCGCGCGCTTCCTCGGCAAGTCCGACCGCGTCTTCAACCGCCACCGCGGCGGCAAGATCCACACCGTGCCGAGTCTGGCGATCAGCAGCCGTCAGGTGCTGCGCGACGTGTATACCCCCGGGGTCGCCCGCGTCTGCCTCGCCATCCAGAAGGATCCGGCGGCCGCGCGCGAGTTCACCGCGCTAGGGCACACCGTGGCGATCGTCACCAACGGCACGGCGGTGCTCGGACTCGGCGACATCGGCGCCCTCGCCGGGCTGCCGGTGATGGAGGGCAAGGCGGCGCTGTTTGCCGAGCTGGTAGGGATCAACGGGGTGCCCATCCTGCTCAAGGAGCGCCGGCCCGAGCGGGTGATCGAGAGCGTGCTGGCCATCGAGGCGGGCTTCGGCGCCATCCAGCTCGAGGATTTCGCCGCGCCGGAGTGCTTCGCGATCGAGAGCGAGCTGCGCCGCCGGCTCGCCAAGCCCGTGCTGCACGATGATCAGCACGGCACGGCGGTGGTGGCGCTGGCCGCGCTGCTCAACGCCGCGCAGCGCTCCGGTCACGACCTGCGGGCCAGCACGGTCGGCCAGATCGGGCTCGGCGCCGCCGGCAGCGGCATCGTGCGGCTGCTGCGCGCCTATGGGGTGGCGCACGTGCTCGGCACCGACCGCAACCCCGAGGCGCTCGCGCGCCTTGAGGGCTACGGCGGCGAGCCCACCACGCTCGCCGCACTGATGCAGCGTGCGGACGTGGTCATCGCCACCACCGGGGTGAAGGGACTCATCGCGCCGGAGTCGGTGCGCCGCGGGCAGGTGATCCTCGCCCTGTCCAACCCGGACCCGGAGATCGAGCCGCTGGTGGCGCGTGAACGCGGTGCCGCTTTCGCGGCCGACGGCAAGGGGATCAACAACCTGCTCGCCTACCCGGGATTGTTCCGCGGCGCACTGGAGGCCAACGCCGCGCACTTCTCCGATGCGATGCTCATGGCTGCGGCGCACACCATCGCCGCGTCCGCGCGCGGCGATGAACTGGTGCCCGACCCCCTCGATAAGACGCTGCACGAGCAGGTGACGGCGGCCGTGCGCGCCGCGGTGGCCGCCTAGTTACCGTAAACCGCTCCGCGAGGTGTTATTGGAGGGCTTACCCTACGAGCGCCATGACCTCTGGATGGACTCGTCAGGTGCTGTTTTCCAGTAAAGCTAGCTCAGTCAACCGACTGGGTCTCACAGCTAATGCCGCCCCTCAAAGTCCTACGCTCCCAGCCGTCATTCCCGGCTGATTGCGCACGGTGCGGTTTTCCTGTACTTAATTGCATCGCAGCAAACTCGAGCCATCGCAGCAAACTTGAGCTGACCGTCCTGCGGTCGAACGAGGGAGTTGCGGGCTCCGTAGAACAATCAATCCATTTTGCCCGGGGAGCAAACAACCCATGCCGAAGCAGATCTTTCGTCTGCGTGCCGTGCTCGCGCTCGCCACGGTCGCACTCATCAGCGCGCGCGCGTACGCCCTGGACACCGACCAACTTGATCCAAGCGCCCTCTTAAGCATGAAGCCCCATACGGCTCATCAGCCCCTGGGGGCAGGAGGCGGTGGGGTACTCGGAAACCGGTTCTACGGCGCATCGCTGGGCCTGGACACGCTGACCAACTTCAGTGGCTATTTCTACGACCCCGGCGTGGTCCCCTCCCCGGGGGGCGATTTTCTGCAATTTACTTGGCAATACACGATGGTGGGTCGTTCGCCGGTCGGCACGCACGACCGGGAAGAAGGGGACGACTCCGTTCGCACCGTCGTTCGGTCGCCGATCGTGCCGGTGATCATCGACCTGCGTAACTACGACGGCAGCCCGCGGTACTACCCCGGGCCTAATGGGCCGGTCCGCATGATCCTCGACCCCACCCAGTACATTCAGCCGGTGCTGAAGTCGCCCATTTTCGAGCCGACTCACTACGATTCCAGTTTCGCCCCGACTCAGTTCACCGACGCGATTATGCGTGCGGAGTTCTTCAGCGATGCCGGGCCGGGCTGGCACACATTGCTGCGACCGGTCATCGCACCCACCCGCACCATGGTGCTGGTCCGCGGCACGTACCGCTTCGCGGTCGACTCGACCGGGCACGTGATCTATGTGCTCGTTGATGACAACACTTTCGCTGCCGAACTGTTTCCGCCTACGCCGGATGATACGAGCAGTGTCATGGGCGCCGCGGAGAACGCCGGCGATATCCGCACCAAGGACCTCAGCACCTTCCTCTTTGCGAATACTTTCCTGTATCAGAATGGCAACCCCGCCGACTGCTGCATCCTCGGCTACCACACTTACGACGTCGAGCCGGGTGGTTCCGACAACGGCTTCCGCGAGCGGCGCTACGTGATGGACTACTCTTCCTGGATCTCGCCCGGACTCTTCGGGCCGGCGTTCACCGATGTGACCGCATTGAGCCACGAGCTTTCGGAGGCCTTCAATGATCCGTTCGTGAACAATGCCACTCCAATCTGGGTCGCGCCCAACGGCAACTGCCAGAACAACCTGGAGACCGGGGATGTCATCGAGGGACTGCCCAACGCCACGATCCCGATCACGTTGAATGGGTTCACCTATCACCCACAGAATGAGGCGCTCCTGGAGTGGTTCGCGGGACAGCAGCCGTCTTCGGCGGTCGACCACGCGTACAGCTATCCCGATGCGACCGTACTGCCGACACCCGCGGTTTCGGTCCACTCCGATTGTGCGACGCCCGTCGTGGTCCCCCACTGAGAATCTTCGGGTATAAGCCGCGTTTGAGCGGTGAAGAGTAACGGCGCGCTGGCTGCCAGCGCGCCGTTTTCTCAGCTCACCAACTCCAACGCTGCAGCCGACAAATCGATGCCGTTGTCGAGGTCGGCCGGACCACCCTCGCCGCCGCTCGGTAAACGGCGCGGACGATCCGCTCCCCCTCCGGCCTTGAGCGGCCCATAGCTCTGGACGTCACCTCCCGCAGCGCAGCCCCAGGCCGCGATACGCGCTGGCCAGCAGCCACAGCGGCCCGATCAGCAGGAACTGCAGATCCTTGAAAAAGGAGGGCCGGCGACCCTCGAGCGCGTGACCGGCGAACTGGCCCGCCCAGGCGAGCACGAAGATCGTGAGCGAGCTGGCCCAGAGCGGGAAGGGCAGCTGCGCGAGCGCGTGCGCCAGCGCGAGGAGCAGCAGCAGCGCGAGCAGCATGCCGGCCGCCAGAGCGGGCGAGAGGACGAGGTAGTAGAGCCATGCCGCGAGGCAGGCGAGGCCCGCCCAGTTCAATGCGGGGTAGGCACGCCAGGCCGCCGGGACCGGCAGCGCCAGGAGCAGGCCGAGGAGGGCGAGCACGATCCCCGGCACGCAGATCCAGTGCAGGAGCTTGTTGCTCGGGTGCTGGTGGCTCAGCCCGTACTCGGCGAGCCACGCCGCGGCGGGGCGCATCACGCCAACGCTACGCCCGCGCCGGTGCGCCGGCAAACCTCAGGCGGCGGCCATCAACCCGCGCAGCTTGCCGATTGCGCTCGCCTCGATCTGGCGGATGCGCTCGGCCGAGACGCCGTACTTGTCGGCCAGCTGGTGCAGCGTCGCCTTGTCCTCGCTCATCCAGCGCCGCTGCACGATGTCGCGGCTGCGCGCATCGAGTCGGCCCAGAGCGCCCCTAAGGCGGTCCGAATCGTCCTCGCTCGTCTCGGCGCTCTCCACCTGGGCGGCCGGGTCGGCATCCGGGGCCGGCAGGTAGGCGGCCGGAGTGTAGGCTTCCTCGTCTTCCGCTTCCGGGGCCGGATCGAAGGACAGGTCCCGCGCGGCGAGGCGCTTCTCCATCTCCGTCACCTCGGCGGTGCTCACCCCGAGGTCGCGCGCGACCGCAGCGGTCTCCTCGGCAGAGAGCCAGGCGAGGTTCTTTTTCAGGCGGCGCAGGTTGAAGAAGAGCTTGCGCTGCGCCTTGGTGGTGGCGATCTTGACCAGCCGCCAGTTGCGCAGCACGTACTCGTGGATCTCGGCGCGGATCCAATGCACCGCGAAGGAGACCAGACGCACGTTCAGCGCCGGGTCGAAGCGCTTGACCGCCTTCATGAGGCCCACGTTGCCTTCCTGGATGAGATCACCGACCGGCAGGCCATAGCCGCTGTAGCCGCGCGCGATGTGCACGACGAAGCGCAGGTGCGAGAGCACGAGCGACCGCGCCGCCTCGAGGTCTCCCTCGTGGCGGAAGCGTTCGGCGAGCCGCCGCTCTTCCTCGCGGCTCAGGACTGGAATGCGGCCGACGCGCTCAAGGTAGGCATCGAGACTGCCGAGCGGGCCGGCGAGCGCCAGGTCCCCCGGGCGGGCGGCCAATGCGGTGCCTGCGGTCATGGATTCTCCCGTGGTTGGGTCAGATTTTAGCAGTCGAGCGATTAGAGTGCTAAAGGGGCCCTGAGTTCCCCCGCGTAGCGAACCTAAGTCATTGACTGTAAAAGCCTAATACGGACGCCAGTGCGGGCGCATCCCCCGTTCGGGCGGGGTCGCCGCGGGCGTCCGGGGGGTGCGAGAATCCCGGTCCGCCGCATGCCCCCAGGAGGCCCCGTGCAGGGTAACGCGCTGCTCCTCGCCCGGCTGCAGTTCGCCTTTACGGTCAGCTTCCACATCATCTTCCCCGCCTTCAGCATCGGGCTGTCGGCCTTCATCGCAACGCTGTTGCTGCGCTGGCGCCGCAGCGGCGCCGAGCACCTGCACCGCCTGGCGCGCTTCTGGACCAAGATCTTCGCGGTCGCCTTCGCGATGGGGGTGGTGTCCGGGATCCCCATGTCGTACGAGTTCGGCACCAACTGGAGCCGCTTCGCGCGCGCCGCCGGCAATGTGCTCGGACCGCTCATGGGCTACGAGGTCCTCACCGCCTTCTTCCTCGAGGCCACCTTCCTCGGCGTGATGCTCTTCGGCTGGCGGCGCGTGCCGCCGTGGCTGCACGTGACCGCCGCGGTGCTGGTGGCCCTCGGCACCGCCATCTCCGGCTTCTGGATTCTGGCGGCGAACAGCTGGATGCATACCCCTGCCGGCTATGCGCTCAAGGACGGCATCGCCTACCCGCTCGACTGGTGGCGGATCATCTTCAATCCGAGCTTCCCGGACCGCTTCGCCCACATGATGACCGCGGCCTATCTCACCACCTCGGTCGTCGTGCTCGCCGTCGGCGCCCGCTATTGCCTGCAGGAGCGCTTCGCGGCCGAGTCGCGCACCATGCTGCGCATGGGGCTCGGCATGGTGGCGCTGCTCGCTCCGCTGCAACTCCTGCTCGGCGATCACAGTGGCCTCACCGCCCTCAGGTATCAGCCCGCCAAGATCGCCGCGATCGAGGCGCACTGGGAGGGCCGCGGCGCCGCCCCGCTCGTTCTCTTCGCGCTCCCCGACGAGCACGGTGAGCGCAACCGCGCCGCCCTCGCGCTGCCGCACCTCGGCAGCCTCATCCTCACGCACTCCTGGGACGGGCGGGTACTCGGGCTCAAGGACCTGCCAGCGGGCGAGCGCCCGCCGGTGAGCTCGGTCTTCTTCGCCTTCCGGGTGATGGTCGGTATCGGGCTGACGCTGATCGCCCTCGGGCTTTGCGGCGCCTGGCTGTGGTGGCGGGGCCGGCTGTTCTGCTCGCGTCGCTACCTGCGCCTCGCCTCGCTCAGCTGGCCGCTCGGCTTCATCGCGATCCTCGCGGGCTGGCTGACCACCGAGAGCGGGCGCCAGCCGTGGATCGTGTACGGCGTCATGCGTACCGCCGCGGCGCTCGCGCCGGTGAACGCGGCGCAGGTCGCCGTCTCGCTCGGGCTGTTCGCGGTGGTGTACCTGGCGGTGTTCTCGATCGGCATCCGCTACATCCACCGCCTCATCGAGCGCGGACCCGAGCCGGCCGTCATCGCCCCGCCCGCCGGCGCGGAGGGCCTGCCGAACCGGCCGCTCTCGCTCGGCCACCCGACCGGGGAGCCGCCGCCGTGAGCCCGGCGGGATTCAGTGGCGCGGCCTACTGGCTGCCGCTGCTGTGCGCCGGGGTCATCGCCCTCGCGGTCGCGCTCTACGTGATCCTCGACGGCTTCGATCTGGGCATCGGCATTCTCTTTCCCTTCTTCCCCGAGGAGTCCGCCCGCGACCAGATGATGGCCTCCGTGGCGCCGTTCTGGGACGGCAACGAGACCTGGCTCGTCATGGGCGGGGCGGGCCTCTTCGTCGCTTTCCCGACGGCGTACGCCATCATCATGCCGGCGCACTACCTGCCCGTGATCCTCATGCTGCTCGGGCTGGTGTTTCGGGGCGTGTCCTTCGAGTTCCGCGGCGTCGCCAAGCCCTATCACCGCCGCTGGGACATCGCCTTTGCGGCCGGCTCGGTGACCGCGGCGCTGTCGCAGGGACTGATCCTCGGCGGCATCCTGAACGGCATCCCGGTACGCGACGGGGAATTCGCCGGCGGACCCTGGCACTGGCTGACGGCCTTCGGCCTCATGTGCGCCGTGGCGCTCGTCATCGGCTACGCCCTGCTCGGAGCCTGCTGGCTGGTGATGAAGACCCGCGGCGACCTCGAGGAGCGGGCGCGGCGCCTGGCGCTGCCGCTGCTCGGCGCGCTGCTCGCCTGCATCGTCGTGGTGAGCGTGTGGACGCCACTCGCGCTGCCGCGCGTGGCGCAGCGCTGGTTCAGCTGGCCCAACCTCCTCTACCTGTCCCCGGTGCCGCTCGCCACCGGCGCGCTGGCCTTGAGCTGCTGGCAGGGGCTGCGCAGCCGGCGCGTGAGCCGCGCTTTCTACAGCGCGGTCGGACTCTTCGTCCTGGCCTACGTGGGACTGCTGCTCTCGAGCGTCCCCTACCTCGTGCCGCCCGGCATCACCCTGTGGCAGGCGGCCGCGGCGCCGCGCTCCCAGGCGTTCATGTTCGTCGGCCTCGCGATCATGATCCCGGTGATCCTCGGCTACACCGTTTTCGTCTATCGCACCTTCCGCGGCAAGGTGGATCCCGGACAGGCGTATCATTGAGCGCGCGCAGCGCCTCACGGTCGGGGTCGCCGCGCGATCCAAACAAGAACGCTTGCACGGGAGGTCAGCATGATCAGCATTGCATCGCTGTGGCCGGCGATACTGCTCGCCGCCGTCATCGTGTTCCTCGTCAGCTCCGTGATCCACATGGCGCCGCTCTGGCACCGCAACGATTTTGCCGCCGTGCCGCGCGAGGCCGAGGTGCTGGCCGCG
Source organism: Gammaproteobacteria bacterium (assembly GCA_019247195.1). Classification (GTDB taxonomy): domain Bacteria; phylum Pseudomonadota; class Gammaproteobacteria; order Steroidobacterales; family Steroidobacteraceae; genus 13-2-20CM-66-19. The sequence continues at coordinate 18,162 of JAFAPI010000232.1, read as the reverse complement.
CTGCGCCCGCTCGCCCTGCCGCCCGGGGACTACTTCCTGCCGTATTGCCCGGACATGAAGCAGATGAAGACGCAGGAGTTCCAGGAAAAGCTGCGTCAGGGGCCGGTGGCGATGATCAGCGTGCAGCGCAACGGCCCCTTCGGCATGGGCCGGCCCCTCACCCTGTGGTTCCTGTACTGCGTGCTGATCGGCATCTTCGCCGCCTACCTCGCCAGCCGGACCCTGCCGCCGGGCACCCCCTACCGGCGGGTTTTCCAGATCGTCGGCGCCACCGCCTTCATGGGCTATGCGCTCGCGCTGCTGCAGAACTCGATCTGGAAGCACCGCACCTGGGCGGTGACTCTCAAGGGCTGCGTCGACGGGCTGATCTACGCGGCGCTGACCGCCGGCACCTTCGGCTGGCTCTGGCCCCGCTGAGCGCGGCACGTGCGCGCCGTCACGCCGCCACGGCGTTATGACGCGTGGCGGCGCGCGCACGCGCCCGAAACTAAAAAGTCCGTCACGTCTGCCTGACATAAGAACTGCTCTGATAGACTCCTCGCAGAGCTAACAAGAGGCGCCGGGGGTCGATGCATCACTTTCGCTGGCTGACGGCTGCGGCCGGGGTCTGTCTGGCCTTGGGCGGCTCGCTCGCGCAGGCCGCGCCGGCCGGCGCGCTGCGCACCCACCTCAAATACTCGGCACGTCCCGCACTCGCCGAGCCAGTGCTGCGCTCGAGCGCCGCGCTGGTCCTGGATACCACCCACGCCTCGGTGCTCTACTCGCGCCACGCCTCGCAGGCCATGCCGATCGCCTCGATCACCAAGCTGATGACGGCGCTCGTGGTCATGGAGTCCGGCGTCAGTCTCGACGAGCCGATCGCACTCACCGACGAGGACCGCACCTTCCATCGCGGCGCCGTGTCGCGCCTCGCCCCCGGCACCCGTCTGACCCGCGGCGAGCTCATGCACCTCGCGCTCATGGCTTCCGAGAACCGCGCCGCGCACGCCCTGGGCCGCACCTACCCCGGCGGCCTCGAGGCCTGCGTGCGCGCCATGAACGCCAAGGCGCGCGAGCTGGGCATGACGAGTGCGCGCTTCGTCGAGCCGACCGGCCTGTCCGAGGGCAACGTGGCCAGTCCGGAGGATCTCTCCAAGCTGGTCATGGCGGCGGCGCAGGTGCCGCAGATCCGCGCCTATTCGACCGACAGCGATTACGAGGTGCGGGTGGGCCGTCGCCTCGTCACCTTCCGCAATACCGACTCGCTGGTGAACAAGGCGGACTGGAACATCGTGGTGCAGAAGACCGGCTACATCCACGAGGCCGGGCGCTGCCTGGTCATGCAGACCGTCATCGAAGACCGCTCGGTCGTGATCGTGCTGCTCAACTCCTTCGGCAAGCGCACCCGCGTGGCGGACGCCCGCCGCATCCGCAAGTGGATGGAGGCGACCCTGCACGCGCACGGCAGCCTCGAGGCTACCTGAGCGACCCTCAGCCGCGCGGCTCGATCGCCGCCAGGTGGCGCGTCGCCGCGAGCCAGGCGCCCAGCCAGCCCAGTACCAGCCCCGCGGCGAGCAGCACCCCGACGTCCCCCAAGGTAAGCCCGGCGAGCGCGAAGCCGCTGCCGTAGAGGCGCGCCAGGGTCGCGACCGGCGGCGCCAGCAGCTGCACCGCCCCGCACACGATGCCGTAGGCCAGCGCCGCGCCGAGCAGTCCGTAGAGCGCGCCCGAATAGAGGAAAGGCCGGCGCACGTAGGCGTTGGAGCCCCCGACCAGCTTGGTGACCTCGATCTCCGCGCGCCGCGCCAGGATCTCCAGGCGGATCGTGTTGCCGATCACCGCCAGCACCCCGAGGCCCAGCAGCGCCGCGGCGAGCAGCAGCAGCCGGCGCAATAGCTCGAGCAGCGCGTGGAAGCGCTGCACCCACTCGGTGTCCATCTGCACCAGTTCCACCTCCGGCCAGGCGACGAAGTAGCGCCGCAGGGTCTCGAGCCCCGCGGGCGAGCCCGCCTCCGGGCGCGGCCGCACGTGCAGCACGTGCGGCAGTGGATTGCCCTTGAGCGCGGTGAGGGCGTCGCCGAACCCGGAGTAGCGGCGGAAGTCCTCGAGCCCCTGGTCGGCCGGGATCAGGGTCACCGCGGCGACGTCGGCGCGCTGCCGGGCGGCCTGCGCGAGCTGCTGCGCCTTCGCGAGCGGCACCTCGGTGCGGAAGTAGACCGACAGGTCGACGGCATTGGCGAAATTGCCGCTCGCCGCCTGCGCGTTGTTGACCAGCAGCTTCAGTCCCGCCGGCAGCGACAGCGACAGCGCGATGACCAGGAGCGTCATGGCGCTCGCGAGCGGGCTGCGCGCCAGGCGCCCGGCGGAGCCGAGGCAGGCCTGCAGGTGGCGGCCGCCGAGCACACCCAGACTCATCGCGTCGCCACCACCGAGGGCAGGGGGTCGGGCGCCTCGCCGCCCTGCACATGCCCGTCCTCGAGCGTGATGACCCGCTCGCCGAACTCGCGCACGATGTGCACGTCGTGCGTGGCCACCACCACCGTCACGCCGACGTCCTGGAAGCGGCGGAACAGCCGCATGACTTCCAGCGACAGGTCCGGGTCGAGGTTGCCGGTGGGCTCATCGGCGATGAGCAGCGGCGGCTTGCTCACCACCGCGCGCGCGATGCCGACGCGCTGCTGCTCCCCCACGGACAGCTCGGTGGGCAGCATGCGCTCCTTGCCGAGCAGGCCGACCTGATCGAGCGCCGCGCGCACCCGCTTGTCGATCTCCTTCAGCGGCGTGGCCGCCACGGCGAGCGGCAGCGCGACGTTGTCGTACACCGGACGATCGGCCAGCAGGCGGTGATCCTGGAAGACCACGCCGATGCGGCGGCGGAAGGCGGGGATGTGGCGCGAGCGCAGCGTGTGGGTGTTGCGCCCCTCGATCAGCACCGCGCCGCGGGTGGGGCGCTCGAGGAGCGCGATGAGCTTCAGCACCGTGCTCTTGCCGGCCCCCGAGCGGCCGGTGAGCAGCACCATCTCGCCGCGATGGATGTTGAAGGTGACGTTGGCCAGCGCCTCCCGGCCATTGGCGTAGCGCTTGCTCACCCGGTCGAAGCTGATCATGAGGCGCGTGCCGCGCTGGCCGGGGAGGCTACCAGGGCCGCGGCGAAGGCGTCGGCGTCGAACTCACCGAAGTCTTCGCTCCCCTCGCCGACGCCGACGAAGCGGATGGGCAGGCCGAGCTGCTGGGCGATCGCCAGCACGATGCCGCCCTTGGCAGTGCCGTCGAGCTTGGTGAGGACCAGGCCGGTGACACCCACCGCGGCGTGGAACTGGCGCGCCTGGGCGAGCGCGTTCTGCCCCTGGTTGGCATCGAGCACCAGCAGCACCTCGTGCGGCGCGCCCGGATCGAAGCGCTGCATCACTCGTTTGACCTTCTTCAGCTCCTCCATGAGGTGCGACTGGCTGTGCAGTCGGCCCGCGGTGTCGGCGAGCACCACGTCGATCGTGCGCGCGCGCGCCGCCTGCAGCGCATCGAAGATCACTGCCCCGGGGTCGGCGCCGGGCGCCTGGGCGAGGAAGGCGGCGCCGCTGCGCTCGGCCCACACCTGCAGCTGCTCGACCGCCGCGGCGCGGAAGGTGTCGCCCGCGGCGAGCAGTACGCCGCGGCCCTCCTCGCGCCAGCGCCGCGCCAGCTTGCCGAGCGTGGTGGTCTTGCCCGAGCCGTTGACGCCCACCACCAGCACGACGTAGGGCCGGACGGCCGGATCGGGCTCGAGGGGCCGCGCCACGGGCCGCAGGATCGCGGCGATGCTCTCGCGCAGCGCCGCGAGCAGCGCCGCGACGTCGTCGAGCTCGGCGCGCGCCACCTGGGCGCGCAGCGTCGCGAGGATGCGCTCGGTGGCCTCCACGCCCACGTCGGCGCTGAGCAGGCGCGTCTCGAGCTCCTCCAGCACCGACTCGTCGATCCGCCGGCCGCGCCACAGGTCGGCGAGGTCGTAGGTAAGCCAGGAGTCGCCGCGGTTGAGGCGATCGCGCAGGCGGCGCAGGAAGCCGGGCCTGGCGGCGCCCGCGGTGGCGTCGGTGCGGCGGAACATGCCGGCGATTGTAGCGGGGCGGCAGCGGCGGGCGCCGGCCGCCCCGCAACGCTCTAGGGTGCGATGACCAGCGGGTCGATCACGAGAATGGTCGTGCCGGGCGGGGTAGCCGGGAAGGCCGCCGCCGGGAAGGGCGCGCCCATGAAGGTCACCGACTCCGCCTGCATCTCCTGGGTGACGGCGAGGCTGCTGGTCGGATCGATGATCGAGCCGTGGCTGCCCTGTGTGAACTGCACGTAGGCGCGCCAGCCGGGTGGCGTTCCGGTGTTGTTCACCAGCGGGCCCGGAGCCGGCGGCGCCGGGATGCGCACCAGGGGCGAGGCGCCGTACTGGGAGGCGACGACGAGGCGCTGGGTCGCGGAGTTGGGCACGACCTGGTCGGCGGTTGCGGGGCTGGTGCCTACCACCTCGAGCATATGGATCGGGTGGTTGGTGGTGGCCAGCGCGATGAAGTTGATCGGGTCGCCAGCGTCCACGACCGTCTGCGCGTCGCGGAAGAACTGCTCGTAGAGCGTGGTACCGGGCGCGACGCCCTGCTGCGCCAGGCCCTGGTTGATCTGCCCCGAGAAGGTGGGCGAGTCGCGCAGCAGCTGCGCCACCTCGCCGCCGGGCATGGCGAGCGTGCCGGTCAGGACCAGCTGCGGCGGGACGACGCCGAGGAAGGTGCCGCCGACGATGCCGCCGAGGGAGTGACCGAGGTAGTGCACCGGACCTGCAGTCAGCGTGCCCGCCGCGCCGAGGTTCAGGCCCGGCAGCGAGTGCGCGAGGGTGATGAGGTCCGCCGCGCCCTCGCGCAGGTTGTCGCGGGAGGTGAGCAGGCTCTGCAGGTTGATGAAGTGGATGCCCGAGGCATCGATCTGCCCGTTGCCCCCGGTCGAGAGGTCGAAGGTCCGCTCGATCGAGCCGGTCGCCGGCAGGTTGAGTCCGGCGTAGAGCGGGTTGGCGCCGCTGGCGTAGAGCGGGTCGAGCGGGTTGGTGATGCCGTGCAGCGGCAGGTCGATGGCGACCACCACCACCCCGGAAGCGGCGAAGGTGTCGGCAAGACCGAAGACGTCCTCGCGGTTGCGCGTGATGCCGTGCTGGAAGATGAGCACCGGCCAGCCACCGGCCGGGGCGCTCTGGCCGTGCGGCGCGGTGAGCAGCACCGGCACCTGCAGCATCTGGGTCGGCACCGGCAGCGGGTTGAAGCGCGTGACGGAGGTACTGCTCGGGTCGAGCGGGAAGGGCGGGGCGTGCCAGTAGCCGGTGAGCGGCGCGCTCTTGCTCAGATAGTAGGGCACGGTCAGCGTGCCGACATAGATGTCCGCCAGGCCCGGCAGGCCGAGGCCGGGGATGTTGGCGGTGGTGAGACCGGTCGGGTGCACCGTGAGGGTCTGCGCCGTGGCGGTGGCCGAGAGCAGCGCCAGCGTGTCCACCGTGGACTCGGTGGTGAAGCTGAAGGTGAGCACGATGCTCGCCGGGTTGATGCCGAGCGCCTGCGCAATCTGCAGCTGCGCGCCGGTGAGGCGGCAGATGCCGTTCAGCTGCGGGTTGGTGATGCTCGGGCAGGTGGCCCCGCCGGCGAGCGCTGCCTCGATGGTGGCGTAATCGGTGTCCGGCACCGCGGGGTGGCCGCCCGCATCCTTGATGCCGTTGGTGAGGATGACGAGATAGCCGGTGCCGGTGGTGCAGTTCGCGCCGAGGAAGGCGCCGTTGCTCAGGCAGGTGCTCGGCATGAGCGGGTGCAGGGGCTTGATCTCCAGGATCGAGCTGCCCACCCCCGCATCGGGTGCCAGCCCGACGGAGTAGTCCACGCCCTGCGTGAGCGGCGGACCCAGCACCCCGGTGGTGGCCTTGGTGTGGTTGTCGGTGGTGACCGGTATGACGATCACCGAGGCCGGGGTGAAGGAGTTCGCATCGAGCGGGCCGCCGAAATTCTCGCGGATCACGGCCGTGGTGGAGAAGCCGTCGAGCGCGTTGATCGCCGCCTGGTTCGGCATCGCCGCGTTGGCCGGCTGGATGTTGATCGTGCCGTCGGTCGAGCCGGCGAAATACAGATCCGTCGGGTAGGGCAGGATGCCGCTCAGGGGCTGGAAGAGCGCGGTGTTACTGCTTTTCTGGGTCGGCGGCGTGCTGCCGGGATTGCCGTTGAAGCCGGTGAGGTTCGGGCTGCCGACGGTGCCATAGCCACCGGTCGAGCAGGCGCCGAGCAGCAGGCACGCCGCGCCGGTGGTGGCGGCAAAAAGTCTCTTCATATCCCCAAGCTCCCGGACCGTCTCGTCGCGTTGGCGCGTGCGCGGTCCTCGATCAAGAATGCCCCCGGTGCGTCGGGCCGCGGGTGTTCGCAGGTGGCGTCCGCGGATTCCCTCGCGGTGCCGGGTGCGCGCATCTTGCAGCGCGGAGCTAGGGTACGCTCAGCGTCAGAACCGAGGCAAGGTGCCCCATCGCCAAGGACCCCAAGCGCCGCCGCGCAGCCGCCACGCCTACGCGCGGTGCGCAGGCGCGCGAGCTGCGCATCATCGGTGGCGCCTGGCGCGGCAGGAAGCTGCGCTTTCCGGCCGGGGCGCCCATCCGCCCGACACCCGACCGCGTGCGCGAGACCCTCTTCAACTGGCTCGGCCCGCGCGTTGTCGGTGCGCGGGCCCTCGACCTCTTCGCCGGCAGCGGAGCCCTCGGCCTCGAGGCGCTCTCGCGCGGGGCGGCCGCGGTGACCTTCGTGGAGCAGGACGCCGTGGCCGTGCAGGCGCTGCGCGAGCGCCTCACCGCCTGGGGCGCCGCGGGCGCGGAAGTCGTGCGCGCGGATGTGCTGCGGCACCTCGCGCTCGCAGCCCGCCCGGTCGAGCTCGTGTTCCTCGATCCGCCCTTCGATGCGGCGCTGCTCGCGCCGGCGGCCGAGCGGCTCGAGGGAGGCTGGCTCGCCCCCGGCGCGCTGCTGTACGTGGAGCATCCATCGCGTATGCCGCTGCCGCCCCTGCCGCCGACCTGGCGGATGCTGCGCGCCAGGCGCGCCGGCGAGGTCGGTTATCATCTCTTCCAGGCAGCAGGCAGCGCCGCCCCATGAAACGCAACGCCGTCTATCCCGGCACCTTCGATCCCATCACCAACGGACACCAGGACCTGGTGCGCCGCGCCGCGGGCATCTTCGACCGGGTGATCGTCGCCATCGCCGCCAACCCCTACAAGACCCCCCTGTTCCCGCTCGCCAAGCGGGTCGAGCTCGCGCGCGGGGTGCTCGCCGACCTGCCGAACGTGGAGGTGCAGGGCTATGACGGGCTGACGGTGGATTTCGCGCGCCGCTACTCGGCGGTGATCGTGCGCGGGCTGCGGGCGGTGTCGGACTTCGAGTTCGAGTTTCAGCTGGCCAACATGTCGCGCCACCTCGACCGCGAGTTCGAGACCGTGTTCCTCACGCCGCAGGAGCAGTTCACCTTCATCTCCTCCACCCTGGTGCGCGAGATCGCGGTGCTCGGTGGGGATGTGCGCGAGTTCGTCCACCCCCTGGTGGAGGCAGAGCTGAAGAAGCACCGCCGCCCCTGACCCCGCGGCGGCTCCTGGTCAGCGACGCGGACGCGCGCCCGGGCGCTTCGCGCGCACCGCGCGGGCGGCGGGCCGGGGGGGCCGGGGGGGCCGGGATGCGGCGCGGCGGCGCCGCTTCGGCAGGCGCGGCAGGCGAATGCGCTGCGGCGGGGCCGGCAGCGTGCCCGCGCGCTCGAGCTCGAGCGCCCGCCACAGATACCACGCGGCCGCGCTGCGATAGGGACGCCAGCGCTCGCCCCACGCGCTCAGGGCCCGTGGGTGGGGGAGCTTGCGCAACCCGTAGGCGGCACGAAACCCGGCCCGCACCCCGAAGTCATCGACCGGCAGCACGTCCGGGCGCGTCAGGCGGAACATCAGCAGCATCTCCACCGTCCAGCGCCCGATGCCACGCACCTGCGTCAGGCGCTCGATGATCTCCTCGTCGGCGAGGGCGGCGAGCGCCTCGCCCGAGGGCACCACGCCCGCGAGGGTCTTGGCGGCGAGGTCCTTCAGCGCGGCGACCTTGGCGAAGGAGAAGCCCGCGGCGCGCAGACTCTCGACCGGCTCGGCCAGCACCCGCTCGGGGGTCGGGAAGCCGCCGCGCCCGCAGCTCGCCACCAGCCGCCGCAGGATGGTGTTGGCCGCGGTGCCATTGAGCTGCTGGTGGGCGATGGCCTGTGCCAGGGCCTGGAAGGGCGGGCAGTCGGCCTCCAGATCCGGCCGGTACGCGCCGACGGTACGGATCAGGGCCCCCATCACCGGGTCGCTGCGGCTCAGATGCTCGGTGATCGCCCGGCTCATGCTCGGCCTCAGCGCTGGCAGCTCGGACAGTAATAGGTCGAGCGCTGCCCCTGGGTGATCCCCAGGATCGGCGTGCGGCAGCGCCGGCACGGCGCACCGGCCCGCTCGTACACGAAGAGGCGCTGCCGGAAGTATCCGGGAGACCCATCCGCGCCCAGGTAATCCCGCAGCGTCGTGCCCCCGGCGCGGATCGCCGCGCGCAGCACGGTGCGCACGGCACGCACCAGGCGCCGGGCCTCGGCGGCACTCAGGGTACCGGCGCGGCGCTGCGGCCTGAGACGCGCGCGAAACAACGCCTCACTCGCGTAGATGTTGCCGACGCCGACCACCGCGCGGCTGTTCATCAGGAACAGCTTGAGGGCCAGGCGCTTGCCGCGGCTGGCCGCCAGCAGGTAGTCGGCATCGAAGGCGCGCGCCAGGGGCTCGGGGGCCAGGTCCTTCAGCAGCGGATGCGCGGCGGGCGCCGCGGCGGTGTAGAGGAGGCTGCCGAAGCGGCGCGGGTCGTTGAAACGCAGCACCACACCCGAGTCGAGCTCGAGGTCGAAGTGGTCATGCTTGCGCCTGGGCGTGCCCGACCGCACCGCCCGCAGGTTGCCGGACATGCCGAGGTGGATGAGGAGCGTGCCGGCCTCCAGGTGCAGCAGCAGGTACTTGGCGCGGCGCCCTACCCCGCGGATACGCTGCCCGGCGACGCGGCGCGGCAGGCCGGCCGGGACCGGCCAGCGCAGGCGGCGTTCGGAGATGCGCAGCGCGCGGATGCGTCGCCCGCGCGCGAGCGGAGCCAGGCCGCGGCGGGTCGTTTCGACTTCGGGGAGTTCGGGCACCGCGCGGCGGTGCTTACTTGATCTTGGACTCTTTGTAAGCGACGTGCTTGCGCGCCACCGGGTCGAACTTGCGCACTTCCATCTTGTCCGGGTGGAGGCGCTTGTTCTTGGTGGTCACGTAGAAGTGGCCGGTACCGGCCGAGGACAGCAGCTTGACCTTCTCGCGCATGTCGCTCTCCTTGCCCTAGATCTTCATGCCCTTGGCGCGCAGCTCGCCGACCACCTTGTCGATCCCCTTCTTCTCAACCGTGCGCATGCCGCTCGTGGTGAGGCGCAGGGTCACCCAGCGGCGCTCGGTCTCGACCCAGAAACGCTGCGTGTGCAGATTCGGCAGGAAGCGCCGGCGCTTCTTGTTATTGGCGTGCGAGACGCGGTTACCGACGGCTGGCTTCTTGCCGGTGATGTCACAGACTCGGGACATAAGACAACCTTAGGCGATTCAGGGACTTGGGAAACGCGGGGCGGGCCCCGGGCCGGGCTTTATACCAGCCCGCCGCATCCTTCTCAAGGCACGCCCTGGGACCACGGGCGGTCACGGCGCTTCGTCGTACTCGAACGCGGGGCCTTTGTCCTTCTCTTTCGCGGACCCGCCGAGACGGTAGATGAGGCCCACCCAGACCACCCCGCCGTGCACCGAGCGGCGGTAGAACCCGCTCAGGGCGGGGGTGAGAAGCGTGCGCTCGTAGCGCTGGCCGCTGAAGAGATCCGCGGCGGTCGCGACCGCGTTGAGCGAGTCGCTGAGCCGGCGCCGGTAGCCGACGTTGACCACGGTGATGGGCGCGATCTCCCCCTGCGGGGTGAGGCGGCGCGCCGTGCGCGAGAGGGTCAGCTGCGCGGAGTCGGGGCCGCTGCGGTAATCAAGCTTGGCCTTGAGGTTCAGCCCCGTGGTGGTCCGCAGCCCGGGCGTGCCGAGCGCCGTGGCATCGATCTGGCTGTGAAAAAGATTACCGCTCAGCACGTAGGTGAGACGTGGCAGGACGTGGCCCGCGGCGCTGAACTCGGCCCCGGCCGCGTCGTTGCGCGGCAGGTTGGTTTGAGTGCTGAGGGTCACGCCGTTGCCAAGCTCAGCTACGAGCTGCGTGAAGCTGTCGGCGTTGCGGCGAAGATAAGCGGTGAGCGAGTAGCTGCGGGCACGCGGGCCCTCGTAGCCGTAGCCGAGCTCGTACGACTGGGTGTACTGAGGGCGCAGCGCGGCGTTGCCGGCCGACAGGTTCGGGGTGTACTCGTAGTCGATGTACGGGTTGAGCTGGCTCGGATCCGGATACGTCACGCGGCGCGTCGCAGCGAGGGAGAGTGTGCAGGCATCCGCCAGCGCACGCGTCAGGTGCAGGCTCGGGAAGAACTGCCGGTAGCGCTGGTGGGTGCGCATTCCGGTCGTCAGCTGGCGCCCGTCGGTGCGCGTGAGCTCGCCGCGCCCGCCGAGCAGCCAGGTCCAGCGGCCACTATCGAGCTGGTAGCTCGCATACGCGGCGTGCGTGCGGCGCGTGAAGCGGAAATCGTCGCTGAGCAGCGGGTTCGTCAGCTCGAGCCCGCTCGCGGCATCTAGATTCGCGCCGCCCGCGCCATACTGGAAATCCTGCCGCTCCAGGTCATAGCCGAGCTTCAGCGTGCGCCGGCCCGGCAGGGGCCGCACGTAATCGGCGCTCGCCTCGCTCGTACCGTGGTCCTCGTGAAAGGCGAGGTTGTCCTCGAAAGGGGCGGCCGGCGGGGTGAGGGGGAAGTTGCTGTAGTCGTAACGCTCGTGCTCGTGCGAGACGGCGCGGTGCACGGTGAGGTCGAGCGCCTCGCCCTCGCGCGCCAGCTGCTGCCGGAAGGCGAGCTTGGCGTCGCCGTCGGTTTCGCTGTCGTGGCCCGCGCTCAGGCGCTCGGCCGCCGCCAGCAGCCCACCAGGGACGCCGCGGCTGTCGGTGAACTCGATGTAATCGCGCAGGCCGTGCCGGGCATTGCGGGCCAGGTCGATGCTGAGCCGTTGGCGCGAGTTGAAGGCGTACCCGGCGGAGAGGGTGAGCGGCACGATGTTGCGGTTGTAGCGCTCCTCGATGGTGTTGGTCGTGGTCACCGCCTCGGCGCTCGAGGGTGCCGCGGTGACCACGGACATCAGGGAGCGGCGGCGGAAGTCTGCGCGGTACGCGGCGGTGAGCGCGAGCGTCCAGGCGCCGGCGGCATAGCTCGCACTGGTGCCGAGCAGCGAGCGGCCACCGCTGCCCAGGCTCCCCTGCAGCGTGCCGGCGAAGCCGTGGGGGCGATGCTTGCGGGTGATGATGTTGAGGATGCCGGCGGTGCCCTCGGCCTTGAACTCGGGCGGCGGGTTGGTGATCACCTCGATGCGCTCGATCTCGCTCGCCGGAAACGCCTGCAGCGCATCCCCGGCGGCAGCGCCGGTGAACTGCGGTGCCGGCTTGCCGTCGATGAGGATGAGCACGTTGGTGTCGCCGCGCAGCGCGACGTTGCCGTCCGGGTCGACGTCCACCGAAGGCAGGTTGCTCAGCACGTCGGTGAGACTGCCGAAGCTGCTCTGCAGGTCCGCCTCGATGTGATACACCTTGCGGTCGATGAGGTTCTCCACCTCGATGCGCGTGCCGAGCACGGTGATCGACTCCAGCGGCTGCCCGGGCGGGGGATCGGCGGCGCGCGCCTGCGGCAGGGCGAGCAGCAGTGCAACGAGCGCAGCAGTGCGGCGCGGCAGCTCGCCGCGGGGCGGGGGAGGCGACATCGAGGCAGTGGCTATCCGGGTCGGCGGGCCTGGCACCGCCGCATTCTGCGCGGCGGGAGTGACGGCCACCTTGCAGCATCGGGCCGGCTAGAGCAATCCGTGCTCGGCGAAGGAGTAGCACACGCCCTCGCCGACGATGAAATGATCGAGCACGCGCACGTCCACCAGTGCCAGGGCATCGCGCAGGCGGCGCGTGATGAGCTCATCCGCCTGGCTCGGCTCGAGGACCCCGGAAGGGTGGTTGTGGGCGAAGATGACCGCGGCGGCGTTATGCAGGAGCGTCTGGCGCAGCACCTCGCGCGGATGCACGCCGGCGCGGTCGATCGTGCCGCGGAACAGCTCCTCGAAGTGGATCAGCCGGTGGCGATTGTCGAGGTACAGGCAACAGAACACCTCGTAGGGGCGGTCGCGCAACTGCCCGAGGAGAAAGCTGCGCGTCGTCTCCGGTGCGCTCAGCGCCGGTACGCTGCGCAGCGCGGCGTGAAAGTGTCGGCGCGCCAGCTCGACGGCTGCCTGCAGCAGTGCGTAGCGGGCCGGGCCGATGCCGGCGCGCGCCAGGCAGCGCGTCCGCTCGGCGTTCAGCAGCGCGCGCAGCGAGCCGAAGTCGGCCAGCAGCGCGCGCGCGAGCTCGACCGCCGGCACGCCCCGCACCCCGGTGCCGAAGAGCAGGGCGAGCAGCTCCTCGTCGCGCAGTGCCGCGGCGCCCTGGCTCAGCAGCTTCTCGCGCGGACGCGCTTCCGATGGCTCCTGCATACGCTCATTCCGGGCAGTTCTAAGAGGGCGATTCCGCGAGTCTAAGGACCGCACGGCCGGCTGCGCCGCGTGAAATGCTGCGGGAATCGAGGGATTTGCACGCGGCCCGTGGCCAGGCGCACACGCGGGCGCCGGTCGCGGTGCCATAATCGCCTCAGGAACGCACCATCCATGCAAGGCAAACACATCCTGCTCGGCGTGACCGGTGGCATCGCCGCCTACAAGAGCCCGGACCTGGTGCGGCGCCTGAGGGAACGGGGCGCCGAGGTGCAGGTGGTGATGACCGCCGCGGCGCGGGAGTTCGTGACGCCGACCACTTTCCAGGCCGTCTCGGGCCGCGCGGTGCGCTGCGAGCTGTGGGATGCGGCTGCCGAGGCCGCGATGGGCCATATAGAGCTCGCCCGCTGGGCGGACCTGATCCTCATCGCCCCCGCGAGCGCAGACTTCATCGCGCGCCTCGCGCACGGCCACGCCGACGACCTGCTGGCGACGCTGTGCCTGGCGAGCGCCGCACCCCTCGCGATCGCCCCGGCGATGAACCAGCTCATGTGGACCAACGCCGCGACGCGCGCCAACGTCGCCCTTCTCAGCGCGCGCGGTGTCAGGCTGCTCGGTCCGGCGGCCGGCGATCAGGCCTGTGGCGAGACCGGTCCCGGCCGCATGCTCGAGCCGCTCGAGCTCGCCGAGCAGGCAGCGACGCAGTTTGGCGGTGGCGCCCTGGCCGGGCGCCGCGTACTGGTGAGCGCAGGACCCACGCGCGAGCGGATCGACCCGGTGCGCTTCATCAGCAACCGCAGCTCCGGCAAGATGGGGTTCGCGGTGGCGCAGGCGGCGCGCGAGGCCGGCGCCCAGGTAGTCCTGGTCGCGGGCCCGGTGACCTTGAGCACTCCCGGCGGCGTCGACCGGATCGACGTGGAGAGCGCAGCGGACATGCTGCAGGCGGTGCTGCGCGAGTTGCCGGGCACGGACGTGTTCATCGCGACCGCCGCGGTGGCGGACTACCGCCCGGCGCAGGCGGCACCGCATAAGATAAAGAAGACCAGCGCGACCCTCGAGCTCAGCATGGAGCGCACTGCCGACGTGCTCGGCACGGTAGCGGCCCGCGCCGACCGCCCGCTCGTCGTCGGCTTCGCCGCCGAGACCGAGGCCGTGGAGGGCAATGCGCGCGCCAAGCTGCTGAAGAAGAATCTGGATCTGATCGCCGCCAACGAGGTGGGCCACGACAAAGCCTTCGACAGCGACGACAACCAGCTGCTGGTGCTCACCCGCAACGGGCGGCACGAGCTGCCGCGCGCCGACAAGCTCACCCTCGCGCGCGGGCTGGTCGAGCTCATCGCCGCCGAGCTCGCCGCGCGCGGCCAGCTCCGCAAGCGCGGACCCGCACGCGCGTGAGCGAACCGTCGGCGCCGCGCCGCGCGCTCAAGGTACGCATCCTCGATCCGCGGCTGGGGGGCGAGTTCCCCCTGCCGGCCTACGCCACCGCCGGCTCCGCGGGGCTGGACCTGCGGGCCTGCCTGGACACGCCGCTCGAGCTGGTCCCCGGTGCCGCGCAGCTGGTGCCGACCGGGCTCGCCATCCACCTCGAGGATCCGCAGCTCGCCGCGCTCATCCTGCCCCGCTCGGGCCTGGGCGCGAAGCACGGCATCGTGCTCGGCAACCTGGTGGGGCTCATCGATTCGGACTATCAGGGGCAGCTGATGGTGTCGTGCTGGAACCGCAGCGGCGTCGCCTTCACGATCGTGCCCGGGGAGCGCATCGCACAGCTGCTCGTCGTACCGGTGGTGCAGGTCCAGCTGCAAGTCGTGGAGGACTTCAGCGCCAGCGCGCGTGGCGCCGGAGGGTTCGGCCATTCAGGCCAGCATTGATCACTGCGCGTGGATGGTGTGCAGTTCCTTGTAGCGCTGGATATCCGCCTCGAACTGCTCGCGTAGCGTCTTCTCCTGGTCGTTCTGCGCCGCCAGCGCGGCGCTCTGCGTGCGCATCTCGTTGGCGGTGCGCACCAGGTTCTCGGCCAGGTCATCGGGCATGCGGCGCGAGTCCGCACGCCCGCTGTAGGGCGCGAAACTCAGGGCCCGCGTCTGCAGCGTACCCAGGCGCGCCCGCAGGCTCTCCACGTACTGCTCCGCGGCGGTCCGCTGGCCCTGCAGCTGCGTCAGCCGCGAGTCGCGCAACGCCTCGATGTCCTTCACCGAGGTATAGGTCGAGACGAGGAAGCTGTCGTGCTGGCGCTGGCGCAGGGCGTCGGCCTTGGCATGCTGATCGGCGCTGAGCTGCTCGGCGCTCTTTTGCGCATCGGCGTGTCCGACCTCGATGCCCTCGCGGTTGAGTTCGGAGCGGGCCTGCTGCGCGTACTGCGGCGGAATGGCATCGCCGTAGTGCACCACCCCGTGCTCATCGACCCAGCGGTAGGCGACCGGGCCCTTCTTGTCCTTGCCCGCGGTCTGCGCGAGTCCCGGTCCGGCGCACAGCAGCGCGGCGGCGAGGCAGGCCAGCAGGAGCGGGGCGAGACGGGGCGGCACGGACAGATTGTCCGGCGGGGGCGCGCCCGCGCGCAAGTTCAGCGCGCCCCGTAGCGCGCCCGATACGCCTCGAGTGCCGCCAGCTGCTCGGCAGAAGCGCGCGCCTGGCCGGGGGCGGCGCCAGCGAGCGCCTCGATCAGTTCGCCCAGTGTGACGATGCTCACACACCTCAGGCCCTGCTGCTCGAGCTCCTGGACCGCGCTCAGCGCGCCCTCGCCACGCTCCTGACGATCGAGCGCGAGGGCGACGCCCACGGGCTCGGCGCCTGCACCCCGGATCAGCTCGAGCGACTCGCGCACGGCGGTGCCGGCGGTGATGACGTCATCGACCAGCAGCACCCGGCCGCGCAGCGGCGCGCCGACCAGGCGTCCGCCTTCGCCGTGCGTCTTGGCCTCCTTGCGGTTGAAGGCATACGGAACGCTGCGCCCGTGCTCGGCGGCCAGCGCCACCGCGGTGGCGGTGGCGAGCGGGATGCCCTTGTAAGCCGGCCCGAACAGCATGTCGAAGCCGGGCGCGGCGCGCACGATCGCCGCCGCGTAGCAGCGGCCGAGTGTCAGGGCGGCCTCACCGTCCGCGAACAGACCGGCGTTGAAGAAGTAAGGGCTGACGCGGCCGGACTTCAGCGTGAAGCTGCCAAAACGCAGCGCCGCGCGGCGCAGTGCGAGCTCGATGAAGGCCGACTGGTACGGCAGCATGACTTATGATTGTGGCATGCGAGTCATCACCGTCAACGTCTGCGGCATCCGTTCCGCGGCGGCGAAGGGCTTGTTTCGCTGGCTGCGCCGTCAGCGCGCCGACTTCATCTGCCTGCAGGAGACCAAGAGCCAGGAGCACCAGCTCGCCGGGCACGACGTGCACCTGCCGGGGTATCACGGCTTCTACTGCGACGCCGAGCGTCCCGGCTATGCCGGGGTCGCCCTCTACTGCGCGCAGCGGCCGCAACGCGTGCTGCGCGGCTTCGGCGTCGATGAGTTCGACCGCGAGGGCCGTTACCTCGAAGCGCGCTGCGGGGAGCTGTCGGTGGTGTCGCTCTACCTGCCCTCGGGCTCGGCCGGGGAGCTGCGCCAGGCGGCGAAGTTCCGCTTTCTCGAGGCGTTCATGCCGCACCTCGAGCGGCTGCGGCGCAGCCGCCGTCACTACATCCTCTCCGGCGACTGGAACATCGCGCACCGCGAGATCGACCTGCGCAACTGGCGCAGCAACCGGCGCAACTCGGGTTTCCTGCCCGAGGAGCGGGCGTGGATGGACCGCCTGTTCGGTACCGCCGGCTACGTCGACGCCTTCCGCGAGGTGCGGCCGCAACCGGACCAGTACACCTGGTGGTCCAACCGCGGCCGTGCCCGCGAGAACAACGTGGGATGGCGCATCGACTACCAGGTGGTGAGCGCCGGGCTCGCCGGCAGGGCGCGCGCGGCGCGTATCTACCGCGCGCAGCGCTTCTCGGATCACGCACCGCTCGTTATGGATTACGCGCTGTGAGCGGCGGCGCGAGGGCGCCGTGGCGCGCGGTCCTCGCCAGTCCCAAGATGCTCGCCATACTCGCCCTGGGGGCCGCCTCGGGATTTCCCAACCAGATCAGCGAGAGCGCGCTGCAGGCCTGGCTCAAGGACAGCGGCGCGAGCAACCGCACCATCGGGCTCATGAGCTACGTCGCGTGGCCCTATCTGCTCAAGCCCTTGTGGGCGCCGCTCATTGATCGTTACCCGCTGCCGCTGCTCGGACGGCGCCGCGGCTGGATCCTCGCCATGCAGCTCGGCCTGGTCGCGAGCATCGGTCTGCTGGCGCTGCAGGATCCGCACGCGTCCCTGCTCGCTCTCGCCGGCTGCGCGGTGCTGATCGTGTTCTGCAGCGCCACCCAGGACATCGCCATTGATGCCTACCGCACCGACGTGGCGCTGCCGGCAGAGCGCGGCCTGGCGGCCGCCGCGACCAACCTCGGCTACCGTGCGTGCGCGTGGATCGCCACCGGGCTGGCGCTGATCCTCGCCCAGGAGGTCAGCTGGCGCGCCGCCTTTCTCGTGCTGGCAGTGATCATGGCCGGCTTTACGCTCGTGACGCTGCTCGCGCCGAGCTCGCATAACCAGTATCGGCCCCGCTCGCTGCGCGAATCGGTGGTCGAGCCGCTGCGCGAGCTGCTCGCGACCCCCAATGCGCTGGCGCTGCTGCTGGTGGTCTTGATCTTCAAGCTCGGCGATGCCTTCGCCAACAAGCTGTTCACGCCCTTCATGATGGACGTGGGCTTCAGCAAGGTCGAGATCGCCCTGGCCGTGAAGAGCCTGTTCACCGCCAGCACCATCGCCGGCTCGGTACTGGGCGGGGTGCTCATGGTGCGCCTCGGGCTCCTGCGCTCGATGCTCGTCTTCGGCATCCTGCAGGCGCTCTCGAACCTTCTGTACTGCCTGCTGGTCCTCAGCGGCAAGAACTACGCCGTGATGGCTGCCGCGGTGATCCTCGAGCACGTCGCCGGCGCCATGGGCGGCATCGCGCTGGTGGCGCTCATCATGGCGCTGTGCGACGTGCGCTACAGCGCTTTCCAGTACGCGCTGCTGTCGGCACTCGCCCTGCTGCCGCGCTACAGCCTGGGCTATCCCGCCGGCTGGGTGGCCGACCTCGGGTGGTACACCTACTTCGTGACCAGCTTCGCCGTCGCGTTGCCGGGGCTCGGCCTGGTGTGGTGGAAACGCCGCGAGATCGAGGCGCTCGATCATGCGCGGGGCGGCGCGGTGTGAGCGGTGAGGCGGCAACGATCGACCTCGAGCGGGTAATCTGCCGACTGGAGGAACTGGAGGCCGCGGGCGCGCGCGGCTTCACCCTCGGCGGCGGGCCATGGCCGCTGCGGGGGTTCGTGGTGCGGGCGCCGGGCGGGGTGTGCGGTTACGTGAACCGCTGTCCGCATGCCGGGCATCCGCTGAACCTGTTGCCGCACCGCTTTCTGACCGCGGACGGGGCGCTCATACTCTGTACCGCGCACGGTGCGCTGTTCGAGAAGGCGACTGG